>DAITPY010000065.1:0-3297 GCA_036833315.1 Candidatus Dormiibacterota bacterium | reverse complement strand
GGCGGTCCCTCTGATAGGCGGTGGTGGCGTCGCCGGCGCGGGTCGGCGATACCAACAATGTTCCAGCACCACGGGTCTGTGGCGACGAAAACTCGGCGTCACAGCCTCGACACGATGCGCCGATGTAACCGCTGACTCCGTCCGCCTAGAAATGCACCGTGGCCGCGAAGATCTCCGACTTCGGCTGGCCGCTGATGGCGACGCCACTGCCCCAGGTCAGCACCACTCCGGCGCCAGGCAACGTCGAGATGCCGAAGGTATCGCCCGGCCAGACCGGCGGCGCACCGTAGCGGTTGCCCGAAACGCGGATCGGCGACGTCAGCCAACCGCCGGTGATGGAGTACTCGCGCAGGTACTCGGAGTACCCCTTCGGCGATGCGTTGGTGAGCCAGCCGACGTACGCGATCCCCGCGCGCCCGCCGGCTACCTCCACGATGTGCGCCGCGTTGTCGACGTCGGGCGTCACGCGCACGAGGTTCGACCAGTGGCGGCCATGATCTGTGGAGAACGACAGCCAGCCGACGTCGGAGCTCCCGCTCTGCGTATCCCAGGTCGCATAGAGATTTCCTGCGGAGTCCGTGGCGATCGCGCCGTCGATCCACCACTCCGACAGCGACATCGTCAACTCAGGATGATCGGCCCCGACTAGAACAGGGCTCGACCATGTCTGACCACCGTCGCTCGACGACGTGAAGTAGCTGTGCGCCGGGGTCATCGCATACGTCGTCGTCTTCGTGATGTGGTAGCCCTGGTACAGCACATCGATGCGTCCACTCGGTTCGACGACCAGCGGCGCGCTGTCGCCGCCACTCGCCGGAAACCCGGGGCTCACCGGCGTGATCGAACCCCAGGTTTTGCCGCCGTCGGTCGACTTCTGGATGACCGCGTTGAGGTCGCCGGTCGCGAAGGCACAACTGCCCCCGGTCGTGCAGATGTATGTGACGGATGTCCGCTCCGGACCGTAGTCCCACGTCACGTACACCGAGCCGTCCGGACCGACGGCGATGAAGTCTCGATCGCCCCAGTTCTTATGGACCGGCGGGACCAGGGCGGACACCTGCGGGAAGGTGCGCCCATGGTCAAACGAGGCCGCGACCACCGGATACCAGTCCCCTGCTTTGGCTTGCATGAACGCCGCGTAGATCGTGCCATTTGGCGCAACGGTCACCGCCGGATCCCAGACATTGACGTTGGATCCCCCGGTCCCAGGTACGGAGATGGGCACGTCGAAGTGACGACCACCGTCGGTCGAGACAGCGAACCCGATGCCTCTGCACCCCATCCAATCCTCATACACGTAGTGCAGGGATGGATCGACCGCCTGTTCCACCTCGGCGTTCTGGCCGGCGCAGGAACTGCTGATGTCCCTGACCTGGCTAACGGTGTAGGTCGGCGATGCAAGCGCGCCTGGAGCCGCCACGAGTGCGGCCGTCAGCGCAACGCCCACGCCCCCGATGCGATCGAGCCGGCTCCGCGAGAAGGCCCAACGACGCGACGACCCCGCGGTCGGTTGTTCCCTCACGTGCTGATTCTGCGCTCCTGAACTCGCGCTCGTCGAGCCGGTTTGAGCGCGACCTCTGCCGAAACGCGGGAACCCCGAGAAGCTCGTCGACTTCGTGTTGTTGCGACACGTCCCGAAGAAGGCAGCCACACCCATGTAGAAGCGACTGCGCGCGCAGCGTTGCTCACGGCGCCCCTTGCCCTTCGCTACGCTGGCGAACCTTCCATGGCTGATGCCCAGACCGAGAAGGCCCCGGCGAGCGCACCCGGACGCGCGAATCCGCGCCTGGTCGCCCTCCACCGCTCGGTGCGGGCGGCGATCGTCAATCCGTCGATCTTCGCCATCACGTTGCTTGTTTTCCGCGATCTTCAGGTCGCCACCTTCGCCGTCTTCGGATGCTTCGCGCTGCTCGTCATGGCCGACTTCGGCGGCCGTCGCCCTGCGCGAGCGGTCGCCTACGTGTCGGCCACGATCGCGGGAGCCGCACTCATCGCGCTGGGCACGTGGGTCTCCGCCAATGCCGCTGTCGGTTCGGTGGTCATGCTCGCGGTGGGATTCACGGTCGCGTTCGCCGGCGTCTTCGGCGGCTATCTCGCGGCCGCGCAAAGCGCCCTCCTGCTCGCGTTCGTGCTCGCGGTCGCGATACCGGGACCGGTTTCGGCAATCCCGGCTCGGATGGCGGGATGGCTGCTCGCCGGAGCGGCCTCGACGCTCGCAGGGCTGTTTCTCTGGCCCTGGTTTGAACGCATCGCCCTGCGCAAGCACGCCGCCGACGCATGCCTTGCAGTGGCGGATCTCATCGTCGCGCTGCGACGGCTCAACAGCACCGAGGATCAGCTCAACCCACTGCAGGCCGCTGCCCGCACCGCGGTGCAGTCGATGCGCAGCGAATACGCACGAACCGCGATGCGCCCCGCCGGACCAACGCGTCGCGACCGCGCGTTTGTCGAATTGATGACCGAGCTGGAGCAGATCGTCGACCTGACAGAGCGGCCGTTCTACGAGCAGCGCCCGTCATCGCGCCCCTGCATCGACGAGGGCGACCAACTGACCGAGGCGGTGACCGCAGCGCTGCGCGCGAGCGCCGCGGCGCTGACCGGCGGCGCCGGTCCCGACATCGCCGCGATCGAGATTGCGCGGCGCGAGCATCGCGCGGCGCTCGATCGTTGGGCGGGTGACGAGCTGCGCCGCGGACGGCCGCCCGAGGAGGTGCTCCAGGGAATCGATGTCGACCACACGCTGCGCGTGGCCGCGTATCTCGCAATCGCCCTGAGCGCCAACGCGGTGATCAGCGCCGGCGGCCGCCCACCCGAGGACGGCATCGCGTTGCCTGCATCCATCCCACAGCTCGAGGGTCCGCGCGGCACCGCCATCCGCGTGGCACGAACCCTTCGCACCCACCTCGACCCCAGCTCGACGGTGCTGCACGGAAGCCTGCGTACCGCCGTCGGGCTCGCGCTCTCCGTGTTCCTCGCACGAACCCTGGGTCTGAGTCATGCCTTCTGGGTGGTGCTCGGCACGCTCACCGTGCTGCGCTCCAACGCGCTCGGCACCGGACGGACCACCGTGGAGGCGATGCTGGGGAGCGTCATCGGCTTCGTCGCCGGCGGCCTCTTCGCTGTCCTTGCGGGCAATGACACCGTGCTGATGTGGATCGCGATGCCGATCGCCATCTTCCTTGCGTCGTACGCGGCGAGCGCGATCGGCTTCGTCGCCGGGCAGGCGGCATTCACGGTCACCGTGATCATCATCTTCAACCTGATCTCACCCGCTGGATGGCAGGTCGGATTGGTGCG
>DAITPY010000064.1:0-3492 GCA_036833315.1 Candidatus Dormiibacterota bacterium | reverse complement strand
TGTCGGGGACCCAGGCGTCATCGGACGCGTGATAGCCGATGATCGTTCGCAGCGTCGGCACGTTGGCGGCGTCTCCCCTGCGGGCAAAGCTCGCCGGCATCTGCATGTCCCATTGATGGTCCGCGATCTGCGCGACCACGCGATTGAGTGCCTGGTCCGCGAGGACGAAAATATCCCGCTCGTTCATACGTATCTCCTTGGTAGCGATCGGGATTCTCGCAGGTGGGCGAGCGCTCACGGTCGGCGCCGCTCCAGGAGGAGCACATCGCGCCAGCGGCCCTGAAGCTGTCCCAATCGCTCGCGGGTGCCGACCACGCGAAAGCCGCAACGCAGATGTAACTGAACGCTGGCGACGTTCTCCGGAAAGATGCCCGTCTGGATCGTCCAGATTCCTGCGCCGTCCGCGCTCGCTATCAGAGTCTCGAGGAGCCTGCGGCCGACGTGCTCGCCGCGCGCGTGCTCGGCGACGTACACGCTGACCTCAGCGACGCCCGCATACGCGCACCGGTCGGAGACGGGCGACAGCGCAACCCAGCCGACAACGTCCTCGCCACGCATAGCGACGAAGCGGTGCGCGGGGAGGTGGCCCGCCGACCACCGCTCGCGGGTGGGCGCTTCGGTCTCAAACGTCGCGTGACCGGTGGCGATGCCCTGGAGGTAGACCGAGCGCACTCCGGGCCAGTCCTCGTTGCGCATCGGGCGCACGACCGTCGTTGCGGTGTCGACGTCCGTCCCCACGTGCCCATCGTACCGGCCGGGTCACGAAGCCGATACACACCCGGGGATGCCGCGGACCCCGACCTACGATGCCGCCGTGGCAGCGGTCAGGTCGTCCCCGGTCGGTTGGATGCGTCTCGCCCTTGCCCTCCATTCGGCGAGGCGCCTGGGTCAGGGCCGCCTGCTCCTGCGGGTCGCGGTGGTCGCGGCCGGCCTTGTGGCGCTGAAAGCGTTCGTCATCGATCCGCTCGGCGGCCACTCCACGGGCAGCTTCGAGGATTTCTCCGTCTATCTGGGTGCAGCCCGGTCGATGGCCGCCGGCGGCTCGCCATATGCGCACTTCGACCCCGGCACTGTGGTGATGTCCGGATTCATCTATCCACCGTTTGCGGCGGTGCTGGTCAGTCCGCTCGGAGCGCTGAGCGATCGCGCTGCGGGTTCGCTCTGGCTCGTGCTCGAGCTGTTCTGCACCGTCGCGGCAGCGGTGACCCTGGCGCGTACCGCGCTTCCGAAAGGGTGGCCACGAGTCGAGCTTGGGTTGCTCGCGGCGCTGACGTTCGCGCCGGCTACGTACAACTACTGGCACGGACAGATCAATCCCCTGATCTTTCTGCTATTGGTGGTCGCGTACCACGCCTATGTGCGCGACCGCGACATCGTGTGCGGGGTGTGCATCGGGCTCGCTGCCGGTATCAAGCTCGCGCCGATCGTCCTCGTGCTGCTGCTGCTTCGTCGCCGCCTCTGGGGCGGTGCGCTCGCGGCGATCGCCACCGGCGCGCTCACCGCCGTCGTTGGGTTCCTGGTCCTCGGCGCCGGCGCCAGTCATACCTTTCTCACTTCCGTGCTTCCCGCGTTGAATCGAGCCACGGGCTGGATCTATAACCAGTCGCTCGGCGGATTGGTCAGCCGGCTCGGCGGTCAGTCCGTGCTGCGGGTGCAGCCCAGCTCCGCGGCGGTCACGGCGGGAAGCATCGCGGCTGCGGTTGCGGTCCTGGCCGTGGCCGCGTGGACGGTGCGTGCCGGTGTTCGAAGCTCCGAGGAGCGCGGATCAGAGTTCGGCCTTGGGGTCATCGCGATGATGCTGGCCGGATCGATCTCCTGGTTTCCACATTTCACCTACATGCTCATTCCCCTCTTTGCCGCGGCCGGACTTGTCGCGACCCGTGGCTGGCGCAGCGAGCGGCAACTGGTGGCGGCAGCGGCCGCGACACTGATCGTCTTTGCCGTGGTGGCGCCGGCCGCCATCGCGCGGTTGGATGCCAACTGGACTGCGCTCAGCCACAGCGCCGCGTGGTGGCCGCTCCTGCAACTCTTTTCCCTGCCCTGTCTCTGCGCGCTGTGGCTACTCGTCGCACTGGCGAGGAGCCTCCACGCCTCAGGCGCGGAGCGCGTTGATCGGGAGGGCCGTCCCGCGGAGCACCGGGACCGGCAGACCGCCTCGGTCGCGGTGGCGGGTCCCGGCTGAGCCCCAAATCGCCCCGCGACAGCGGATCTTGGCGTTCGCGCGACGGCTGGGTCACGACCGACCCGAGCCCTGGGGATTCTTTCGGCCGGTCGTCATTGTGGGCGACGATGCGAGCAGCTACATCCCCTTCGATCGTGGGCGGCCGGTCGATCCGTCTCGATGTCCTCAGGGCAATAGCGGCGCTGATGGTCATCGGATTCCACTCCGGTGGCCTGGTCGGCAGCGGCGCACAGGGCAACCGCCTGCTCTGGCTCCCCTACAACCTCGACACCGGCGTTGAACTCTTCTTTGTCCTGAGCGGGTATCTCATCGCGCTCCCATTCCTCCGATCGTTGGTGAACGGCAGCCCGGCGCCGGACGCTGTCAGCTACACCCGGCGCAGGGCTGCGCGGATCCTGCCGGGGTACTGGCTCGCGCTGTGCATCGCGACCTTCCTCGCGACCCGTCAACCGGGTTTGTTACCTCCGCTGGGGATGCTGTTGCCGCAGGTCGCACTGGTCCAGGGTGTGGTTCCGGGCGACGGGGGACTGGGGCCGCTCGTCGTCGGGTGGACCCTGTCGGTGGAGGCAGCGTTTTACATCGGGGTACCCCTCGCGACCTGGGCACTCGTCAAACGTCGCGCTCCCTGGTCGGTCCGTTCGCTCGCATGGATGACGTGCGCTATCTGGGCGGTCAGCGCCGCGATCGCGTGCGTCGTAGCGGCCTTCGTGCCGACGAGTCCGTGGTCGACGTTGGCCCTGCGCGGGCCCGCGGGATTGATGTGCCAGTTCTGCCCCGGCATTCTTGTCGCGCTCGTGCAGATCGGATACGAACGGGCCAGTTCGGCAATGGACCGACCGCGGGCAGCGTGGGCATTGATCGCGTGCGGATTGCTGGGATGGCTGCTCGTCGTCGCGTGGACGGGTGCCACGCCATCACCGCTTCAGGTGGTGATTCGCAACCAGGCGTGTGGGTTCCTGTTTGGACTCGTACTCTTTGGCACGCTCGAGATGCGAGGCGCCGTGAGTCGTTTCACACGCACGATCGCGCTCGTCGGGACTGTGTCCTATGGCCTGTATCTGTGGCATTGGCTGGCGCTCGAAGTGGTCGGATCGACCGGTTTCCGCGTGGGCCTCACGGCGCCACTCGTGGTCGACTGGGCCCTGGGCACCGCGGTGCTGACGATCGCCACACTGCCGCTCGCCATGCTCAGCTGGCATCTCGTCGAGAAACGCGCGATCAGCTGGGCAAGCGACCGATCCGTGCATCGCCGATTGGAAACGCGGACGGTCGCAACAGTGAGTCCGTCGATTTCTTCATAGATGCAACAG
>DAITPY010000063.1:2857-3960 GCA_036833315.1 Candidatus Dormiibacterota bacterium | reverse complement strand
AAGCGACGTAGCTCGGAGGAGCGAGGTTGTACGCCGGCCCCAGCGCGGCGGCGGCGGCGTTCAGCTCACTCGGACTCGCGCTGTCGCCCCATGTCCCCGTATTGACGCGGTGTATCAGGGCCTGGAAGGCGGCGATCGTCTCCGCCGGGGTGAAGGTGCAGTGTCCTGCACGGCTGACGAAGTCCTGACGCAACAGCCGCGACTTTCCGGCATCCTGGACGACCGACCGGTACGTGCCCTCGTCCTCGTTGACCACCAGGCCGTCTCCGGTGGTGTGGATGGTGAGCACGGGCTGGGCGAGGTCACCGTTGAAGACGATGTTGTGCTTGAGGTATGCGACCGCGCCGGGATCGGCGCTTATCGGCGCTGCGGCGTTCAGAGTCGCGAGGTCGGTGCTGAGGTTCAGCCCCGCCGCCGTGTACAGGGCCTGCACCTCGGCAAGATCCGCCGAATGCGAAAGGTTGCGTGTGAAGTCGACACCCTTCGTCCAGGAGGGATTGCCGCCCGCTCGCGCCTCGAGTTCGGCTCGGAACGCATACGCGAACGGTCCATCAACCTGGGTTTCCCACAGGAACTGATTTGCCTCCTGCGACACGTAGTCGGTGGGTGCCGGCTCGGGGCTTGCCGGATCGAACCAGCCGGGGATGTCACCGAGTGCGCTGGCGAGCGCGAGCCGTGCCCTTCCTTGCGCACTCCCCTGCGCGACGGCGAAGAGTCCCTCGGCAAGCGTCAGATTGGCCGTGGGGTGGTGATGTTGACGACCTGCAGCCCCGAGCCCGGGCCGAGCAGTTGCTGCACGGCGAATGCGGAGTCGAGCGCGACATCCCAGGTGCCGACACCGCCTGCCACGACTCCGCACATCGGGAGTGCGGCGGTGAAGCGACTGGGATCGGCCTGAATGAGGCCCGCGGTGATCATGCCGCCGAGCGAGTGACCCCACGCGATGGTGCGGTGCGGGCTCCCGACCAAACGGTCGAACGTGTTCAGCGTTCTGATCTGGTCGGGAATCGCCTCCTTGATCGCCCACCCGGTCGTGGCGTACGAGGAGCCGGCGAGCGCGTAGCCGTTGCTCAGCAGCCACTGGCCGGTGAGCGGATCACCGA
>DAITPY010000063.1:0-2757 GCA_036833315.1 Candidatus Dormiibacterota bacterium | reverse complement strand
GCAACCGCGATCCGACCACTCTTCGCTACTCGCTTCCGATGCATGGCCACTCCCCTCTTCATCCAGGGCGCCGACGCTTACCGTGGGCGGCGAACCTACCTCTCGCGGTGTGCCATCGTCAGGTTGCAGGATTCATCGGGGGCGTCGGCGCGGCCGGGCGCAGTGTGCAGATTTCCCCCGACCCTTGCCAAGGACTTCGAGTGTCGGCTCGGATTGCGACCGCCTCCGTCCCATGGCTACCCTACTGCGTGCAGTAGATGTCCTCAGATTCGCCATAGGAGTCGCGATGAGCGCCGAGACGTACCTGGACAACACCGGCCGGGACGACATCCTCGGTGGCGGCGTGAGGATGATTCCAGTGAGCACGCCCAAAGGCGAGTTCCACGTCTGGACCAAGCGCGTCGGGAACAATCCCACGGCGAAATTGCTGCTCCTGCATGGTGGTCCGGCTGCGACCCATGAATACTTCGAGGCCTGCGACAGCTTCCTCCCCGCCGCGGGCATCGAGTACTACTACTACGATCAGCTCGGCTCAGCCTACAGCGACCAGCCCGACGACCCTGACCTCTGGCAGGTCGACCGCTTTGTCGACGAGGTCGAACAGGTGCGTACCGCGCTCGGTCTCGACGCGGGCAACTTCTTCCTTCTCGGACACTCGTGGGGCGGGATTCTCGCGATCGAGTACGCCCTGCAGCACCAGCAGCACCTCAAGGGCCTCGTGATCTCGAACATGATGTCCAGCATTCCCGCATACAACGAGTACGCGCGTACGGTGCTGATGCCGGCGATGGACCAGGAACAGCTCGCACAGATCAAAAACCTGGAGGCGATCGGTGAGACCGAGACGCCCGAGTACATGGGATTGCTCAACGACCACTATCTGCAGCACGTGCTTCGCATGCCCGCAGAAGACTGGCCCGAGCCGGTGGTGCGCTCGTTTGGTCATCTCAACCGCTCGATCTACGTGCCGATGCAGGGCCCGAGCGAGCTCGGAGCGAGTGGCCTGCTCGCGGATTGGGACCGGATCGAATCGCTGCAGGACATTCGCGTCCCGACGCTCACGATCGGCGGCACCTACGACACCATGGACCCGGCGCACATGGAACAGATGGCGGGGCGCTTCCCGAAGGGCCGGTTCCTGCTGTGCCCAAAGGCGGGTCACATGGCGATGTATGACGACCAGGCGACGTATTTCCGTGGCCTGATCGACTTCATCAGCGACGTCGACCGTGCGAGTGCGCCGCTCGCGCAAACGGTGGCACCCAGCTGAATTCCACACCGCAACGGCACGCCGGCCGTTTCGCCTCCATCCCCGACTGGACTCCCTAGGAGACTATCGACTCCACGTCGGTGAGCGGCTGTCCGGAGAGCGCGAGCACGTTCACGACGTCGCCGACCACGAGCGTCGACGGAGGCTCGATGCCGGCCGCATGCGCGCCGGCGGCGATCCGTCCGAGCGTCGCGCGGAGCACACGCTGCTGCGGCGTGGTGGCGCGCGAGATGATCGCCGCAGGTCGGTCCGGCCCGAGCGCGACCGACAGCTGGACGGTGATCGCGTCGAGATGAGACGGCATCAGCACCACCAGCGTGTCGACGCTGGCGGCAAGGCGCTCGAGGTCCGCGGGCGCGCCCGCGGCGCGGTGGCCGGTGACGATCGCGACCGACCCGGCGCGCCCACGATGAGTCAGCGGAATGTCCGCAACCTCTGGAGCGGCGAGCGCAGCGCTGACGCCCGGGATGACACGCACGGGGATGCCGGCCTGCCGCAGCGCCTCCACCTCCTCGCCGCCTCGGCCGAAGAGAAACGGATCTCCCCCCTTGAGGCGAACCGCGAGGTCACCGGCACGCGCCGCAGCGATCAATGCCGCATTGATGTCCGCTTGCGTGATCGACAGCCGCCCGGCTCGCTTGCCGACGTCAATGATGCGTGTCTGCGCTCCGCACAGGCGCAGCACCTCGGGGTCCACCAGCGCGTCGTGAAAGACGACATCCGCATCGGCGAGCACTGCGCGGGTTGCCATCGTGACCAGACCAGGATCTCCCGGACCGGCGCCCGCGAGGACCACCTCCCCCATCGGTGGTGAGTCGGGAGCGCTGTAAGCACTCTGCTCGATCGCCAGCGCCACTGCCTGCGCCGGTTCGGAGTTGCCGGTTCGGAGCATCGCCAGGATTTCAGAGCGCAGCAGCCGCTGATAGACGCGTTGCTGCACGGCACCGGTGATGCCTGCGCGACGCAGCCTGCGCCGGGTGCGGCCGACCAGGTGCGTGAAGGGACCCCACTCTTCACCAAGCAGCGCTTCGATACGTTCGCGCAGCGTGCGGGCGAGGAACGGGCTCTCGCCGGAGGTCGAGATCGCGATCTGGAGCGGACCCCGGCGGACAATTGCCGGAGCAATCCAGTCGCATCGCTGCGCGACATCGACGACGTTGAGCAGCACGCGCTCGCGATCGGCTTCCGCTCGTGCGCCGGCGTGGCTCGCCGGATCGCCGCTGGCGTCGATCGCCAGGAATGCGCCCACCAGGTCGCCGGGCTGGAACGAGCGCGGCGCATGCACCACCGAGGCACCGATGGCACGCAGCGCGGTCACCTTTTCGGTCGCGATCTCGCTGTCGCCGAGCACGACACAGCGACGCTCGGACAGGTCGAGCACCACGGGGTAGTACGTCCCCGTGCTCACATGACCGACCTTTCGCGTTCCAGCGGTGGATGCAGGAGGCACTCCTTGTCGGAGTTCCCCTCCCACCACCAGCGCCCCG
>DAITPY010000062.1:0-4701 GCA_036833315.1 Candidatus Dormiibacterota bacterium | reverse complement strand
CGACGGTGATCAGTCACCGCAGTGGCGAGACCGAGGACACCAGCATCGCCGACCTCGCAGTTGCGGTCAATGCCGGCCAGATCAAGACGGGGGCGCCGTCGCGGTCCGAGCGCGTGGCCAAGTACAACCGTCTGCTCCGTATCGAGCATGAGCTCGGCGAGCGTGCCGTCTACGCGGGGGCAAGCGCCCTCAAACAGAGCGCGCCCTCATGACCAGGTCAGTCGATCCGTCGACGTCCACGGCACGCGCCGGACTCGGCCGTGGCAACGACAGCGATGGTAGCGATCTCGTGGCGCCGATCAGCCTCGCGTCGGTCCGCGCCTATGCCGACCTCCCCTCGGTGGATGAGGCGATGGAGGGACGCCATTCGTATCGCCGCTATGGCGGGGGCAACCCGCAGTTGCTCGAGGCGGCGCTCGTCGAATTGGAGACCGTTCCGGGACGGCCCGCTCCGGTCGCGCGCGTGACCTCGAGTGGCCAGGCGGCGCTGCTCATGGCGACCACGCTTGTGGTGACGCCATCGCGGCGGCGCATGGTCGTCGTCCGTCCGTGCTATGGCGGGACGGAATCGCTGCTCGCGGGCCCGCTTGGCAACCTCGGCGTGGAGATCTCGACGGTCGACCTCCCGGCGGATGAAGCGGGGGATCACGGCGAGATGGTGACGGCGGCGCTCGCCAACGACGTCGCGGCGGTGGTGACCGAGGTGATCACCAATCCGCTGATCGGACTCGTCGATGTCCCCGCTGTCGCCGCGGCTGCGCACCGCGCCGGTGCGGCATGCATCGTGGACGCCACCTTCACGCCGGCGTTTCTGTTCCAGCCCTTCGCGCACGGCGCCGACCTTGTGATCCACAGCCTCACCAAGCACCTCTCCGGTCACAGCGACGTGCTCGGCGGCGCGCTCCTGGTCGACACCGCGCACGCGAGCTCCGACTGGCTCGACGCCCACGCCCGCCTGCTCGGGTCGAACCTGTCGCCCTTCGACGCCTGGCTGGCGCTGCGAGGCTTGCGCACCGCCGGGCTGCGCATGGAGCGCTCGAGCGAGAACGCCGCGGCTCTGGCGAGCTTTTTCACGGGCCGGCCCGAGCTCTCGGCGGTGCACTATCCCGGCCTTCGCGGTTCCCGCGACGCCGCACTCGCTCGGCTCCTCCTCCCGCGTGGCCGCGGCGCGATGCTGAGCATCGATCTGCGTGGCGGCGGCGGTGCGGCCGACGCCTTCATCCGCGGGCTTGACGGGGTGCGCCTGGCACCGAGCCTCGGCGACGTCGCGACCACGGTCAGCCACCCGGCGAGCACCTCGCATCGTGGGCTGAGCCCCCAGCAGCGCGCGGCGCTCGGCATCGGTGACGGCCTGGTGCGGATCAGCACCGGCATCGAGCACATCGACGACCTGACCGCGGAATTCGATGCCGCGCTCATCGCGGCCGCGGCCGGTTGACGTTCGCAGCGTCCCGGGAAGCCCCGACCCAGTACTCTAGGGAGGCTATGGCAGTCATACGTCTCGCCAATGGAGATGACCTCACGGTGAAGCTCACCGTTCGCGAGGTGATCGCAAAGCTCAACGTCCCCGAGGGAGGCCCGACGTTCATCGAGCTGCCGGGTGAGGACGGTCCGTTCCTGGTTCGCCCCGAAGCCGTCCTCGCGGTCATCAATGACCAGCGGCGCGGCGTTTCCGGATTCCGGGTCGCGCAGGGAGCCGAGGCGAGCTGAGCGGCGTGACCACGCCGCAGCATCCGGCCCAGCCGGCATTCACGCTCGTCCCCAGGTCGCTGGGGGAGACGATCACCGAACGAATTGGCAACACCCCCTTGCTGCGTATCCGCCTGCTCGAGGGCGAGTGCCCCGAGGTCTCGATCTACGCCAAGGCCGAGTTCATGAATCCGGGTGGCTCGGTCAAGGACCGGCCGGCGCTGCGCATGATCGAGGACGGGGAGCGATCGGGCGGGCTGACCCACGACCGCGTGATCATCGACAGCACCAGCGGGAACACGGGCATCGCCTACGCGATGATCGGCGCCGCCAAAGGATACCGGGTGCGGCTGGTGATGCCCGCCAATGTGAGCGATGAGCGTCGCAAGCTGGTCGCTGCCTACGGCGCCGAGGTCGAGTACAGCGATCCGCTCGAAGGCAGCGACGGCGCGATCCGCATGGTCCGTGCCATGTATGACCAGAACCCGGACGCGTTCTTCATGCCCGACCAGTACAACAACGACGCCAACTGGCGGGCCCACTACGACGGGACCGGCGCGGAGATCTGGGAGCAGACCCGCGGCACCGTCACCCACTTCGTCGCCGCGCTCGGCACCAGCGGCACCTTCATGGGGGTGACCCGGCGCCTCAAGGAGATGAACGCGGAGGTCCAGTGCATCAGCGTGCAGCCGGCGGAGCCCTGGCATGGACTCGAGGGGCTGAAACACATGGCCACATCGATCGTGCCCGGGATCTATGATCCATCGCTCGCCGATGAGGACATCGGCGTCGAGACCGAGCCGGCATACGAGGTCGCGCGCGAGCTGGCACGGACGGAGGGCATCCTCGCCGGGCATTCCAGCGGGGCGGCACTCTGGGCAGCCGGCGAGGTCGCCAGGCGGATCGAGCGCGGTGTCATCGTCACGGTGCTCCCCGACGGCGGCGATCGCTATCTCTCGACTGGGTTGTACGGTCGCGGCGGGCGTTGAATCTGCGCCTTGCGACCATCGCTCCCGCTGCCGAGCAGCGGATCCGCGAGCTGGCCATTGCCGCGTATCCGAACGAGGGATGCGGCGTGCTGCTCGGCCGCCGCGATGGCACCAGGATGGTCATCGTTGACGTGACCTCGGCTCGGAACATGTGGACGGAGCGCAGCGCTGACCGCTACGACCTCGATCCGGGCGACTTCCTCCGTGCCGATCGCGACGCCCGCTCGCGCGGCCTCGACGTCTCGGGGATCTGGCACTCCCACCCCGACCATCCGGCGCGCCCGTCGCAGTTCGACGCCGACCGGGCGTGGCTCGATTACGTCTACATCATCTGCAGGACGACCGGCGCGGGCGCAGAGGACATGAACGCCTTCGCGCTCGAAGCAGAGGGCGGGGCGATGCCGCAGATCGACCTGGACATATCGCCGGTCCCCGGCGGAGGGAAGTGACCCCGGCCGGCGCGACCCGCCGGCGCAAGCGCGAGGAGGCGGACCCGATCGCGCCAGCCATGGGCGTGGTCGCCATCGTGGGGCGTCCCAATGTGGGCAAGTCGACGCTCTTCAACCGCCTCACCGGCACAAGGCGGGCGATCGTTGACGAGATGGCCGGGTTGACGCGCGACCGGTTGTACGGCGTGGTGGAGTGGGGGGGGAGACGTTTCACCCTTGTGGACACGGCGGGCCTCGACGTTCCGTTGCCGCGCGACGCTGCGGCTGACATCACCGCCTTGACCAAGGCGACCCAAGCGCACGCGCGAATGGCCATCGCGGAGGCCGATGTCTGCTGCTTCATGGTCGACGTGCGCGACGGTCTCACCGCGTTGGATGAGGAGATCGCGCAGACACTCCGGCGCGGCGGCAAGCCGGTGCTGCTGGTCGGCAACAAGGCTGACAGTCAGGTCGATCGGTATCACGCCGATGAGCTGCACCGCCTCGGACTCGGAGACCCGATGCTGATCTCGGCCCTGCAGGGCACCGACACCGGCGATCTGCTCGACAGGATGGTGGCGGCGCTCCCCGACACGGGCGCTCCCGGCACCGAGCCCGCCACGGGGGAGGTCAGCGTCGCGATCATCGGACGGCCCAACACTGGGAAATCCTCGCTGCTCAATGGATTGGTGGGGGAGGAGCGCGCGCTGGTGTCTCCGGTCGCTGGCACGACGCGAGATGTTGTCGACACGGTGGTGTCGCTCGACGGCCGCGTGATCCGTCTGGTGGACACCGCGGGCATCCGGAGACGTGGCGTCGTCACCGAGAACGTCGAGCGTTACAGCCTCTTGCGCTCGTTGCGCGCGCTGCAGCGCAGCGATGTCGGCCTGCTGGTGATCGACGCTTCGGAGGGCGCGAGCGCGCAGGATCGCCACATCGCCGGATATGCCGTCGAAGCCGGCGCCGGGCTTGTGGTTGCGGCGAACAAGTGGGACCTCGTGCCTCACGAAGATCGTGTCGATGCCGCATTCCTGAAGAAGTTGCAGGAGTCGTTTTCGTTCGTGCCGGGTGTGCCGGTCCTGACACTTTCGGCGACCGAGCATCGCAACCTTCGCCGCGTGATGCCCGCGGTGCTCGCCGTCGCCGACGCACGCTCCATCCATATCCCGACGCCGGCGCTCAACACTTTGATCCGCAATGCGCTCGACGAGCATCCGCCGCGTACCCACAAGGGTCGCCGTCTGAAAATTCTCTACGCAACTCAGGCGCGCAGCCCGGTACCGACCATCGTGCTCTTCGTCAACGATCCGGAGTTGCTGCACTTCGCCTATCAGCGGTATATCGAGAACCGCATTCGGGCGGTGTTCGGTTTCGCCGGCGTACGTCTGCGCATCGTGGCGCGGCATCGCGAAGAGCGCGACGACTGAAGCGGGACGTCGCGGCGATGGGTCAGACGCCGCTGGCTCGCTCCAACTCAATCCACGGCGCCGCGGGGCCGGCGCGCTAGAGTCGGTGGGCGCGCCTCGGGGAGTAGCTCAGATGGTTAGAGTACTGGTCTGGGGGACCAGGGGTCGCAGGTTCGAGTCCTGTCTCCC
>DAITPY010000061.1:0-5240 GCA_036833315.1 Candidatus Dormiibacterota bacterium | reverse complement strand
GTTCTTCAGCCGCCGCGCACAGATCCCAGGCCCTGCTCCTGTACATCGCGCACAGTCACATGCGCGGCATCTCGATGATTTCGAGTCCGTTGCCGTCCTGGTCTCGGAAGGCAAACATTGGCGGTGCACCCGGCCAACGCAAGACATCGTCAGCATCGATGCCGTGAGCGAGCAGGTCCGCATGGTTCGCGTCGGCGTCAGGCGTCGTCAACCGAATCCCCGTCTCGACGCCCGCCGGCAGGTCGTCATGGGCTCGAATGAGCGCGATCGTGGTCGCAGCGGCAGGCGGCGCGACCTCGATCCAGCGGGCGCCGTCACCCATCGGGACGTCGAGTCGCTTCTCGAATCCCAACTTGTCGATGTAGAACGCCAGCGCTCGCGCCTGGTCGACCACCGGGACTCCCACCGTGCGAATGTCCGTGATGCCACTCGTGGTCTGCGTGTCAGCCATCGCTTCGTCTCCTCTTCTTGTCATCGGTACATCAACGATCCGGGCGTCGTGAGAACTTCCCCGGTTTCAATCCACGTTTTGAGGCCGGACAGGATCATCGGCCAGCCGCCAAAGAGCTGATCGTTTGCGTTCTGGCGCAGCTGGGCGTGGGTGACTGTGAGGCGGCACGAGTCGCCGACTGGCTCGATCTCCCAGGTGACACGCGTGGTGCCTTCCTTCTTGACGTCCTCACCCCACAGTGCAAGCGCCGTCTGCACCAGCCGTCGGGGCGGATCGACTTCGACGTTCTCTCCCTCGATGAGGGGACCGTTGGCATGCGGGTTGGTCACCTCATACCGCGACCCGGGGAGCCACGTCGACTCGATGCGATTGCCGAACTGAAACTTGGCGCGAATCTCGCTGTCCGTGATCGCCGCCCAGAGCTGCTCGGGCGTGGTGCGAATGTAGATCTCGAAGATTTTTTCCATTGGCTTCTCCAGTTGCTCCTTGATATCGCTGAGCGTTGCCACCCAGGGTTCGGCGTATTTGCTCACCCACCGGTCGTGGACGAGACGGATGGGGACGGGATTGAGGAAGTGCAGCTTTTCGCGACCCCGCCGCCTGGTCACGACCAGGCGTGCGTCCTCGAGGAGCTGCAGGTGCTTCATGACGCCGATGCGCGTCATCGCGTAACCCGCGGCCAGCGCGCTCAGCGTTTGGCCGTCCTCACGGAAGAGACGGTCCAGGAGATCGCGGCGGGTCGGATCGGCGAGTGCCCGAAAGACGTCATCCACACCCCGCAGCATAGGTAACCATATAGTTACCTGTCAAGCGCAAAGGAGCGGACGGCAGGAACCGCTGGAGAGGAGCGGCTCCTTAGCCGGTCGCGCTCATGACAACCGGGCCGCCCGACCGTCGGAACGTCAGTGCAGGTGGCCTGTCGTACCGCCGCGGCAGGAGTGCGGCGCCAGGAAGCCGCTCCCGCGGCACGAGCCGCAGACCGCCTGAGCCTGGAGCATGAGGCTCACATGCGGGTTGGACGCTTCCTTCCCGGTTCCTTTGCATGCCGGGCACACCGTGAGGCCGGCGGTCTCGCACTTCGGGCAGGTTGGCATCGTTGATCCCTCCGCCAAACGCAAATCCGTGGCGTAGATTGTGGCATCCGCAGAGATGGTTGGAGGTAGCGCGGACGCCGTGATCACCCAGATCCGGAGCCCGGTGATGGTCGGGCGCGACCGCGAGCTCGCGCTCCTCGAGGAGGCGCTGCTCACATCGATGCGCGGGGACGCGCGGATCGTGGTGCTCGGCGGCGAGGCGGGCGTCGGCAAATCGCGACTGACCGCGGAGCTCCTCCGCCGCGCCGTGTCTCTCGGCTGCGTGACGCTGGTCGGTGAGTGTTCCGAGACTGATCTCTCCCTTCCCTACCTTCCGTTCGTCGAGGCGATCGGCAACCGCATCGCGGGCGACGAGGCGGCGACCCTTCGCGACTCGCTGGGCTCTGCGGCCGCCCCCCTTGGCCGCCTGTTTCCCCAGCTCGCGTCAGCCGACTGGCGCTTCGACCCGACCGAAACCGCGTTCGACAAGGTGCGCTTGTTCGAGGCGATGGTCGCGCTGGTTCGCACGCTGACCCGGAGCGACGGTCTCCTCATCGTCATCGAGGACGTGCACTGGGCCGACCAGGCGTCCCAGGAGCTGCTGGACTACCTGAGCCGGCGGCTTCGCGCCACCAGCACGATGCTGTTGGTCACGCACCGCGTGGTCGAGATGGATCGGCGTCATCCGCTGCTCCCCGCGTTCGAGCGCTGGCGCAAGTCGGGATGGTCGGAGACGATCCTGCTTCGGCCGCTGGGCCTCGACGGGGTTCGCGAGATGATCGGCGCGATCCTCGACGGCGGCGCCGCATCCGAGGCGCTGGCGCGCGAGGTGCACGAGCGCGCCGAGGGAGTCCCGTTCGCGGTCGAGGAGTTGCTCCACGACGCCATTGAGCGTGGCCGGACCGGCACCACGACGACCGATGGCGCGCGCCAACCCGCGCCGCACGGGGCCGCGCCACGGACGCTCGCGGACAACATCCTGCTCCGCGCCGAGCGCCTGCCCGCCGACCCGGCTCACGTCGTGCGCTGTGCATCGGTGCTCGGTCGCGCCTTCGATTTCGACACGCTGGTGCACACCACCGGCAGGACCGCGGACACGGTGCTCGACGCGCTCGACGCGTGCGTCAACGCACAGCTCATCGAGGAGGATCCCCACCGCGACGACGGCTATCGCTTCCGTCACGCGCTGATCTGCGACGCCATCTACGACGACATGATCGTCTCCCGGCGAAGGTTGCTCCATGCCAAGGCGGCGGAGGCGCTTCGCTCCATGCGCGACGAGGAGCCGGCAGACATCGCCCGGCATCTCATCGCGGCGGGGCTGTGGGAGGAGGCGGGCCCGGCGTGCGCAGCGGCCGCAGAGATCGCGATGCGCCGTCTTGCGCCGGCCGAGGCCTGCGACCTCTTTGACCGCGCCATCGCACACACCACGGATCCGGGCGAGCGCGCCCGCCTGATGTGCCGCCTTGGTGAGGCCTGGCACCAGGCGGGCGATGTTGCCGTCGCACAGCGCCACCTCGAGGAGGGTGTCGAGGCCCTCGAGGCGATCGGTGCAACCGCCGCCGCCGCGCACCATCGCCTCAGCCTCGGCCGCTGCTGCTGGGAGCGCTCGAACTACGCGCAGGCTCGCGAGCACTATGAACGCGCCCGTGACGTGCTCGAGCCGGCGGGGCCCAGCGAGGACCTGGCCAATGCGTATATCCGCCTCTCCGGTCTGCACTCGTTCGCGCTCGACGCCGAGACCGCACAGAGTCTCGCTGAGCGCGCCGTGGAGGTTGCGGCGTCAGCGGGCGCCGCCGAGGCGGAGGTCAGCGCTCGCGACTGGCTGGGTCTCGCACTGTGCGACCAGGGGCAGCTCGACGCCGGTCTCGGCGAGCTCATGCGCAGCGCTGCGGACGCGGGCGGGCGTCGCCTGCACGGCCTGGAGGCGAGGATCGTGAGCCACGCCCTCAGCGTCCTCGAGAGCTATGGGCGGGTCGTCGAGGCGGAGCCGCTGCTCGAGCGCCTTCGCCGGCTGCCTCGCGATCCGTGGACACAGGTGGTTGCACCGTATTACGAGGGCTGGGTTCGGCTCTGGTCCGCCAACCTGCGTGACGCGGCGCGTGCCGCGACCGAATGCGTCGACCTCGCGATCCGCTTCGGCATGGAGACGCAGGCGTCCTGGGGCCGTGGCCTGTTGTGTGCGATCGCCACCGAGCTCGGCGACCTGGAGGCTGCGCGCCGGCTGCTGCCCGAGCGCGCCCGCGACATCGAGCGCCAGGAGCTGCTCGAGCAGGGGTGGGCGGCGCTGCGATTCCAGCTCGCCACCGGTGACATCGCCGAGGCAGGACGGCTCGCCATCGAGCTGGGCGAGCTTCCGTGGGCACTTGGCGGCACCGCGCTCTGCGACACCGTCATTGAGGCGCTCGTCGCTGCCGGACGTGTGTGGGATGCGGCGCGGATCTTCGACGCGCTCCGCGTGCACCCGCGGGCGACCATGCATCGAGGCCATGTGCTCAGGGCTGAGGGGCGGTTGCTGCTTTCGTCGGGGGATCCCGTCGCGGCCGCGACGGTTCTGCAATCAGCGTCGGCGGTCTTCGCCGAGCACGGCTACCGGCTCGAGGAGCTGCGCACGAGCATCGTCCTGGCGCAGGCGGTGGCCGGGAGCGATGCCGGGGCGGCTCAACGCATCCTCGAGGCCACGGTCGCCGCTGCGACCGAAGCCGATGCGGTGTTGCTCGTCCGCGCCGCGATCGCCGAAGCGCAGCGCCTGGGTCTGCAGCTTGCTGACACCCCGCAGCTCAGCGCGGAACCTCTCGAGCACCTTCCGCTCGTTGCCGACCGTGACCCTGGGCGGCCGGTGGGCGAGCGGCTCGTGACGGTTCTCTTCGCGGACGTGCGGGGCTTCACCGAGCTGTCCGCGCAGCGTGCCCCCGCCGACATTGCGGATCGCATCGCGACGCTGCAGCGCTGGGCGCTCCTCGCCGTCGAGCGGCACCACGGCATCGTCGACAAGTTCGCAGGCGATGCCGTCATGGCGACGTTCAACGCCACCGGAGGGCACGTCGATCACACGCGCCACGCGCTCGAGGTGGCGATCGCGCTGGTTGAGAGCACGGCCAGGCTGGGCCTGGCGATGGGCGTGGGCATCGCCGTCGGCCCGGCGATCGTCGGCCGCCTCGCGGACGGAGCCAACGTCAGCGTGCTTGGGCCCGCTACCAATCTTGCGTCTCGGCTGCAGGCTGCGGCGCAGGCTGGTGAGATTCTCATGAGCGACGAGGCGTACGCACGTGTGCGCGATTCACTGCCGCCAGTGATCACGGGCGTCGAGGCCGTGACACTCGAGCTCAAGGGGTTCGCGCAGCCGGTGGCGGTGATGCGCCTCGGGTTGATCGGCCGCGAGTGACGGGCCGTCGCGCGCAAGCCGGCGACCGCAGACGCCGCCGTCAGCTCGGCACCGGCGCCCCGCCCCGAAGGTAGACCCGCTGGACTGAGGCACCAGCTGCAAGCACGAGTCCGGCGCTCGCGAGCCCATTCGCCCCCTCCACTTCCGCCGGTGTGATTTCCTGCTCACCCTGCGTTCCGACCACCACCACCTCGTCGCCGCGTTCGGCGTCGGGGACATCCGAGAGGTCGACACGCGCGTGTTCGAGGGATAGGTTTCCAACCAAACGACAACGACGCCCTCGTACCAGCACCTCTCCACAGCTGAGCGCCCGTAAGCCGTCGGCTATCCC
>DAITPY010000060.1:3545-5563 GCA_036833315.1 Candidatus Dormiibacterota bacterium | reverse complement strand
ACTCCGCCTGGAAGCTCGCCACCAGCGCCACCCGCCGGAACCGCTTGTAGGTCCACGCCAGGATCTCCTCCGCGGTCCCGTCGGGCGGACTGACCCTGGTGGTCATGCGCTCACCTCGGCCATGGCGTGACGGTCGGCGAGATCTGCGATGCCCTGGCGGGCACACCAGTCCCCGAACCCCTCATCACCGGCGCGGGTGCGCGCGTACTCCATGAGCGGTCCGCGGAGCAGATCGGGGATCTCCTCCAGCTTGACGTTGCGGGCGTAGAGCTCATTGAGGCGTGTGCCCTCGGTGTCGCCGCCGAGGAACACGTCGTACTTGCCGAGGGTGGTGCCGACGAAGCCGACGTCACCGAGATACGGTCGCGCGCATCCGTTGGGGCATCCGGTCATCCGGTAGCTGATCCGCGACTCCTCGAGGCCGGCGTCGCGTTGGAGCACGGTGATCTCGCGGATTAGGGTCGGCATGACCCGCTCCGACTCCGCGACGGCGAGCCCGCAGGTCGGCCACGCGGGGCACGCCATCGAGTGGCGGATGCTGCTCGGGATGGCCTCGGACGGGGTGACATTCCAGCGCGCCAGGATCTGCGTCAGCACCGCCCGGCCCGGGTCATCGACGTTGGCGATGAGCACGTTCTGCTGCGGGGTGAGACGGAGCTGGGGGCGCAGGGTCTCGACCACTTCACGCAGCGCGGAGCGCAGCCCGCTCGAGTCGGTGTCCTGGATGCGACCGTTCTCGACGAACAACCCGTAGCAGTTGCGTCCGTCACCCTGGTCGTGCCAGCCGAGGTGATCGTCGACCGAAGACCAGTGGAGCTGACGCGGCGGAGCGAGCACGAAGGAGAGCCGTGACGCCACCTCGGCGCGGAACCATTCGAGGCCGCGGTCCTTGAGCAGATACTTCAGCCGGGCATGGCGCCGGTCCACACGATCACCGTAGTCGCGCTGGACCGCGACGACGGCCCGTGCGACCTCGAGCGCATGGTGGGCGGGGACGTAGGCGAGCGATTGCGCCACCGCCGGCCACGTGTTCGGCTTGTTGGCGGTGCGTCCGAGCCCGCCGCCCACCAGCACATCGAAGCCGTCGAGGCTGCCGTGTGCACCGCGATGCGCAACCAGGCCGAGGTCGTTGGCATAGATGTCGACGCAGTTGTCGCCCTCGATGGCGATCGCGGTCTTGAACTTGCGCGGCAGGTAGCGATCGCCATACAGCGGGTCCGGAGCGTCGGGTTTATTCGACGCGGCCAGCTCGCCGTCGAGCCAGATCTCGCCGTAGGCGCGAGTGGTCGGTGTGAGTCCGTCCACGAGCGCCCCGAGTCGCGAATGTATCTCGTCGTGGAGGCGGTCGTGCCACGGCGCCGGGCAGCACATGATGTTGCGCTCCACATCGCCGCAGCCCCCGAGGGTGGTCAGCAGCCCGTCGTTGATCGCGCGGATCGCCCGCTTCAGATCGCCCTTCAGCACCCCATGGAGCTGAAAGTCCTGGCGGGTGGTGACTCTGAGCGTCCCGTTGCCCCACTCTCCGGCGATGCGATCATGGGCGAGATACGCATCCGGATCCACGATGCCCCCGGGGATCCGGGTGCGGATCATCATCATGTGGTGCTTGTCGAGGCCGAGACGGCGGGCCTCCTTGCGGCGGTCACGATCGTCCTGCTGGTACACACCGTGAAACTTCAGGAGGACGCCTGCATCGTCGCTGAAGATGGGCGTGTCCTCGAGCAGCTCGTCGCCGATCGTGCCGCGAAGACCGTTGCCGTGCGCCTTGATGCTCTCCGCCGCCGACATCTGCTCGAGCTCAACGTTGCAGCCGCATGCGTTGCACATGATCAGACGGTCACCACTGGTCGCGGCCGCGTCGGCCGGAGCTTGAGGCTGGGCATTCTGTTCTCGGCTCGTGTGGACTCACGCGGAAGCGCACGTGAGAGGGCTGATTCCTGTTGGGTTGCCGCGACTCCCCGCGGCGATCATCGGCGAGGCACCATCCGGTGCCTCAGCGCCAAGGACTAGCCGCTCCC
>DAITPY010000060.1:0-3535 GCA_036833315.1 Candidatus Dormiibacterota bacterium | reverse complement strand
TTGATCGTGGCCGCGCCGGCGGGAGCTCGGGGTTGGGCATGGATTCTGTTCTCGGCTCGTGTTGACTCACGCAGGAGCGCGTGGGTGGGCTCATTCCTGTTGTTTGCCGCGAAGCGCCGCGGCGATGTCGGCGAGGCACCGTCTGGTGCCTCAGCGCGAAGGACTAGCCGCTACAGCCTGAAATGCCCGCGCGGATACGTCCCCAGTCGAGCCAGAAACGCCGGGTCAGCATGTGGACGTCCGCGGACTTCATTGCGGCGCATCCTACCGAATCCCGACCCGAGTAGTCAACTTTCGTATTCGGCGTCGACTGAAGTGAAGAAGCAGGTGCGCTCGCCGGTATGGCACGCGGGGCCGTCGGCGTGCACCCGAAGCAACACCGCGTCGCCGTCGCAGTCGATGCGTACGTCTCGCACATGCATGGCGTTCCCGCTTGTCTCGCCCTTCTCCCACAGCCGCTGCCGCGAGCGGCTGAAGAAGGTTGCGCGGCCGCGACGCAACGTGACCTCCCACGCGGCCTCGTTCATGTGCGCGACCATCAGCACCTCCGAGGTGCTCGCGTCCTGCACCACCGCGGTGATCAGTCCGTCGTCCCCGAAGCGCGGTTTGGGCTGAGCGGTCACGGACGCACCGCAACACCGCGTTCGCGCAGGTAGCGCTTGGTCTCGGGGAGCGGATGGGCGTCGAAGTGAAAGATCGAGGCGGCGAGCGCCGCGTCCGCACGACCCTCGGTGAGCGCCAGACGCAGGTGCTCGGGCGTGCCTGCTCCGCCGCTGGCGATCACCGGCACCGGCACCGCCGTTGCGATCGCGCCCGTCAGCTCGAGGTCGTACCCGGATCCGGTCCCGTCGCGATCCATGGACGTGATCAGCACCTCGCCGGCGCCGCGTCCGGCGGCTTCGCCGGCCCACTCGATCGCGTCACGCCCGGTGTCGACACGACCGCCGCGCGCATGCACCCGGTGGCGGCCGTTCGAACGCTTCGAGTCCACTGCAACAACGACGCACTGGGAGCCGAAGATGGCCGCCGCCTCGTCGATCAGTGCGGGCCGTTCGAGTGCCGCCGTGTTCAGCGACACCTTGTCAGCTCCGGCGCGGAGCAGCCCGTCAATGTCCCCGACGCTGCGGACTCCACCACCGACGGTCAGTGGAATGAACACGCGATCAGCGGTCCGGCGCACCACCTCGAGCAGGATGTCGCGCTCGTCGCTCGACGCGGTGATGTCGAGAAACACGATCTCGTCCGCACCGTCCTGGTCGTACCGCGCCGCAAGCTCGGCGGGATCGCCTGCGTCGCGCAGATCGACGAACGCGACGCCCTTGACGACTCGCCCCCCCGTGACGTCGAGACACGGGATCACCCGCTTGGCAAGCGTCATCAGGCGGGGTTCGCCAGCGGGTGCAGCGCCGCGTCGAGATCGATGCGACCTTCGTAGAAGGCCTTCCCCACCACCACTCCGGCGGCGCCTGCCGCGGCGCACGCGGAGATGTCGGCGAGGCTGCTGATCCCGCCGGACAGGAACACAGGTCCAGCGTAGAGCTCTCGATACGCGCGCAGCCCTTCCAGGTCCGGGCCGGTCATCAGGCCGTCGCGTGTGGTGTCTGTATAGATGACTCCCGCGGCCCGCCACTCACGCCACGCGGTCAGGAGCTCAGCCGCTGTCCGGCCGTCCTCGGTCCAGCCCTGCACCCGCGCCACCCCTGCGCGCACGTCGAGACCGAGGAGCACGCGGCCTTCGGTCGCCGCACAGATCGCGGTGGCGACAACGGGGTCCCGGGCGGCGACGCTGCCGAGCACCACGAGCGCTGCTCCGGCGGTCAGCCAGGTCATCGCGCCGTCGACGGTTCGCACCCCGCCGCCAACCTCGACGTCGCACCCGGCGTCTCTGCACTGGACGACGATGCGTCGGACGGCGTCGGCGCTCTCCGCACGTGGGATGCCACGCGCCGCGTCGAGATCCACCACGTGGATCCGGCTCGCGCCGGCATCGAGGAACGACCGCGCGGCCTCGGCGGGGTCATGATCGTAGACGGTGGCATCCGCGTAATCACCCTGGCGCAGACGGACGCAGCGGCCGCCCAGGACATCGATGGCGGGGATGACACGCACGGCTCAACCCACCAGGCCGGCCGAGGCGTGCGACGCGCACGCTGCAACGAAGTTCGCGTAGATGAGCAATCCTGCGGCGCCGCTCTTCTCGGGATGGAACTGCGTGCCGGCGATGTTGCCCCGCTCCACGGCCGCGGCAAAGGTCCCGCCGTAGTCGGTGGTTGCGGCGACGTCGCCCGGCGCCGGGACCGCCGCATACGAATGCACGAAATACATGTACGAACCGGCGTTGACTCCTGCGAGCAGTGCGGAAGTCGCGGCAATATTCGTGAGGGTGTTCCAGCCCATGTGGGGCACCTTCAGGCCTGTCCCCGGCACAAGCCTGGTGACCCCGCCGGGCAGCAGGCTCAGGCCCGCGCCGCCGAGTCCCTCGTCGCTGTGCTCGAAGAGGAGTTGATGCCCGAGGCAGACGCCGAGCACGGGCCGGCCGGTCGACGCCACGTGTCGCACCGCCTCGCCGAGACCCCTGGCGGTGAGCGCCCGCGCCGCGACGGCAAATGCGCCCACACCCGGAAGCACGACACCGGCGCAGGCGGCGATGACGTCGGGCTTGTCACTGACCACCGCCTCAGCACCGGAAGCCCGGAGCGCGCGCTCGACGCTGCGCAGATTTCCGACTCCGTAATCGCAGACGCCGATCTGCAGGCTCACAGCGTCCCCTTCGTCGAGGGGACACCCCCGCCGATCACGCGAAATGCCTCGCGAGTCGCGAGCCCGAGCGCTTTGAACGCGGCCTCGGCGATGTGATGCAGGTTGTCGCCCCGGATGCAGTCCATGTGGATGGTCGCACCTGCTGCCTGCGCATATCCCTTGACGAACTCGGCGATGACCTCGACGTCGAAGTCGTTGATGCGCCCGTGCAGCTGGTCCATGGCGTACACCACGTTGGGGCGGCGTCCGTAGTCGACCACGCAGCGTACCAGCGACTCGTCGAGCGGCGCGTGCGCCTCACCGAAACGCCGGATCCCATCGCGATCGCCAAGCGCGTCACTGACGGCACCGCCCAGCACGAGGCCCACGTCCTCGACGAGGTGATGCGCGTCGACATCGACGTCGCCGCTCCCCGTGAGGGTGACATCCATGCCGCTGTACTTGGTGAACGCCTCGATCATGTGCCGGAAGAAGGGCAGCGGCATGCTGATCGCCGCGACGCCGGTGCCGTCGATGACCACGTCCGCGCTGATCTGCGTCTCGCGGGTGTCGCGCCGCCTCGAAGCGAAACGCTGGGGCACGGTCACGCGCGCTCGCGGAGGCCGCCGCGGGCTCGGATCGCCGCCTCGTGGGCCTGCAAACCCTCAGCCTGGGCAAGGCATATCGCCACCGGAGCGAGCGCGTCGAATTCCTCGGCCGAGAGCCGAACGAAGCTCGGCCAGCGGACGAAGTCCATCACCGCCAGCGGTCCGCGATAGCGGGCAGCACCCTGGGT
>DAITPY010000059.1:0-5681 GCA_036833315.1 Candidatus Dormiibacterota bacterium | reverse complement strand
TGGCGACGTTGAGGATCGCCGAGGTGTCGTGGGCGGTCAGCGCCTCGGCCTGCGCGACCTTCTTCTGGAGGGAGGCACTGAGGCGGGCGCGGTCTCCGAAGACGCGGATCTGGACGCCGTTCTCGTGCAACTCTCCGACCTCACGATCGATGGTGTCGCCGAACAGCTTCATCAGCGCGATCACCTCAGTGCGCGGCCGCTGCCAGTTCTCGGTGCTGAACGCGTAGAGCGTGAGGATATGCACCCCCGCCTGGTGACAGGCCTCCATCACGGGGCGGATGGCGCGAACCCCGGCGCGGTGCCCGGCGATGCGCGGCAGATGTCGCTGCCGGGCCCAGCGGCCGTTCCCATCCATGATGATGCCGATGTGCCGCGGCAGGTCTGCCCTTGCGGGGAGCGGGACGGCGGCGGGAACGGGTGGGTGCTGCATCGTTGGACTCGAGGTCAGAACGAGTTCAGGCCGTCGGCCGTTTCGCGACCGGACCTGGTCAGACCTCGAGGATCTCAGACTCCTTTCGCTGAGTGGCGTCGTCGATCCGGGCGATGAACTGGTCGGTGATCTTCTGCACGTCGCTGAGCTTGGTCGCGACCTCGTCCTTGCTGACGTGGCCGTCCTTCTCGACGCGACGCAGGTGCTCGACCTCGTCGCGGCGGATGTTGCGCACCGCCACGCGGGCCTCCTCGGCCTTGCGGTGGACGAGCTTGACGAGGTCCTTGCGACGCTCCTCGGTGAGCTGCGGAATGGCGACGCGGATCACCTGACCATCGTTGCTTGGATTGAGCCCCAGGTCGCTCTTCTGAATCGCCTTCTCGATGGCGCCGAGCGAGGTGCGGTCGTACGGCTGGATGACGAGCATGCTCGCTTCGGGGACACTGATTCCGGCGAGGCTCTGCAGCGGAGTCGGGGCGCCGTAGTACTCGACGTGGAGGCGTTCGAGCAGTGCCGGCGATGCGCGTCCGGTGCGCACCGTCATCAGCTCGCGATGGAGCGCGTCAACGCTCTTCTCCATGCGCAGGTTGGCGTCCGCGATCCGGCTGGCGATCTGCTCTGCGGGGTCGTCGGACTTCTCGCGATCGCTCATTCGACGCCGCCCTCGGCATCGACACGGGTCCCGATCCGCTCACCGAGGATGACCCGCTCGATGTTGCCCTCGGTGAACAGGTCGAAGACGATGATCGGCATCCGGTTGTCCATGCACAGCGTCACCGCGGTGCTGTCCATGATCGCCAGCCCGCGGTTGAGCACGTCCAGGTAGGTCAGGTTCGCGAGCCTGGTCGCGGTGCTCACCTTGTGCGGATCGGCGCTGTAGATCCCGTCGACCTTGGTCGCCTTGAGCAAGACGTCGGCGCCGATCTCGACTGCGCGCAGCGCGGCGGTGGTATCGGTCGTGAAGAACGGGTTCCCGGTTCCGGCGGCGAGGATCACCAGCCGGCCCTTTTCAAGGTGCCGGATCGCGCGACGGGGGATGAACGGCTCCGCGACCTGCGACATGGCGATCGCGCTCTGCAGCCGGCAGGCGATGCCGAATTGCTCGATGGCATCGCGCAGCGCCAGGGCGTTGATGACCGTGGCGAGCATGCCCATGTAGTCGGCGGTGACCCGATCGATACCGTGCTGGCTCGCCTCGGTGCCGCGCACGATGTTGCCGCCGCCGACCACGATCGCCACCTGGACGCCGCGTTCGACGATGTGCGTGACCTGCTGCGCGATATGCCGCGCCGCACCGTAGTCGATGCCGTAGCCGGCGGTCCCGAGCAACGCCTCACCACCGAGCTTGAGGATGACCCGGCTGAACACCGGCAGGCGTCCGTCTCGGGCGCGTCCTGCGACCTCGGCGAGTTCCACCTGCGTGACTTCGAGGCTCACGCCACGGCGGTCGCGTTGGCGGTGTCGTCGTCACTGTCGTCTGCGCCGACGGCGAATCGGGCGAAGCGCGCCACCGAGATGTTCTCGCCGAGCTTTGCGATCGCCTCGGTGACAAGGTCGCCGACCTTCTTCTTGTCGTCCTTGATCCATGGCTGCTCGAGCAGGCAGGTCTGAGCGTAGAAGGCATCGAGCTTGCCGGTGAGGATCTTCTCCACGATGTTCTCGGGCTTGCCCTTCACCTGCTCGCGATAGACAGCGCGTTCGCGCTCCACCACGTCGGTGGGGACGTCCTCGCGGCGCACGTACTTCGGCGCCATGCCGACCACCTGCAGCGCGAGCGTGTGTGCGAGGTGCTTGAAATCGTCTGTCTTGGCGACGAAATCCGACTCGCAGTTGATCTCGATGAGCGCGCCCTGCTTGGCGATGCCACCGGCGTGATGGATGTAGGCGTCGACCATGCCCTCATTGGTGCTGCGTCCGGCCTTGGCAGCGGCTCGCGAGAACCCCTTGGCGCGCAGCCAGTCCTCGGCCTTGTCCATGTCGCCGTCGCTCTCCACCAGTGCCCGCTTGCAGTCCATCATCCCCGCGCCGGTGCGCTCGCGCAAGGCTTTGACCATCGCCGCGGTGACCTCGGCCATCAGCTCTTCGCCTCCGCTGCCGGAGTGGATGCACCAGCGGTTGCGGCGACTTCCTCGGCGGGCTCCTCCGCGGGATGCTCGGCCGCGATCGCGGCCGCGTGGGCGGCGTCGGCAGCAGCTGCCTCGGCGGCGAGGACGGCGGCTGCTTCAGCGGCGGCTGCGGCTTCGCGATCGCGCTTCTCCGCCTCCTGGCGTTCTTGCAGCTCGCGCTCGCTCAACTGTTGCAGCCCCTCGGTGATCGCCTGCCCGATGGCGGTGACGATCAACCGGCAGCTGCGCATGGCGTCGTCGTTGCCGGGGATGACCACCTGGATGGCGTCGGGGTCGCAGTTGGTGTCGACGATTGCGACGATCGGAATGCCGAGCTTGTTGGCCTCGGTGACCGCAATCCGCTCCTTCTTGCAATCGATGACGAAGACCGCTCCCGGGACGCGCTTCATGTCGGCCATGCCGGCAAAGTTGTTCTCGAGGCGCTCGAGGTCGTCCTTGGCGTCGTTGGCCTCCTTGCCGCTCATCCGCTCGAAGTCGCCGCGCCCCTGCATGACGCGCAGCTCCGCGAGGCGCCGGAGCCGGCGCTGGATCACGGTGAAGTTGGTCAGCATGCCTCCCATCCAGCGATGGGTGACGTAGGCCTGTCCCGTGTTCTTGCAGACCTCCTCGATGACGTCCTGGGCCTGCTTCTTGGTGCCGACGAAGAGCACCTTCTGTCCGTCCGCGACGACCTTCTTCAGGTACTCGCAGGCGACGTCAAGCTGCTTCTGGGTCTGCTCGAGGTCGATGATGTGGATCCCGTTGCGCGCCGTGAAGATGTACGGGCGCATTCGCGGATTCCACCGGCTGGTCTGGTGGCCGAAGTGAACTCCGGCCTCCAGCAGTTGGCGCAGTGTTACTGCCGGCATGGGCGGTCGCTCCTGTTGGGGTGGTGTGGCGCCTCCGCTCGGGGTGAACCGCGACGGCGACCCGGGGACACCGGGCACCCGCCGGCCGCGTGAAACCGAACGTGTGAGATGTGTCGAGTGTACCAGCCCCGCGGACCAGCTAACCAAGCCCCGGGGTTCGCCGCGCCGGCGCCGCGAACTCAGAGCACGTAGCGGCGCAGGTCCTGATTACCGACCAGGTCGCCGAGGCGCTGGGCCACGTAGGCGGCATCGATGACCACGGTGGTGCCGGCGAGCTCCTCGGCGCCGAACGAGACGTCCTCGAGCACCTTCTCCATGATCGTGAACAGGCGCCGGGCCCCAAGATTCTCATCCTCCTCGTTGACGCGAAAGGCCTGACCGGCGAGCTCGCGAATGCCCTCGGGGGTGAACTCGAGGGTGACCCGTTCAGTGCCCAGGAGCGCGGCGTACTGCCGGGTCAAGGCGTTGCCGGGTTCGGTGAGGATGCGCACGAGGTCGTCCTCGCTGAGCGGCTTCAGCTCCACCCGGATCGGGAATCTGCCCTGAAACTCGGGGATCAGGTCCGACGGCCGGGCCGCGGTGAACGCGCCCGCGGCGATGAAGAGCACGTGGTCGGTGCGAACCGGGCCGTAGCGGGTGTGCACCGTCGAGCCCTCGAGGATGGGGAGCAGGTCGCGCTGCACGCCCTCGCCGCTGACGTCCGGTCCGCGGTCGGACGCCGGGCCGCATATCTTGTCGACCTCGTCGATGAACACCACGCCGGAGTCCTCCACGAGCCGGATGGCGTCGTCATAGACGTGGTCCATGTCGATGAGCCGGTCGGTCTCCTCGTCGACGAGCACGTCGCGTGCCTCGGCGACGGTCATGAGCTTCTTGCGCTTCCGCGGCGGAGCCAGCTGCGAGAAGAAATCGGACAACGACACCCCGACCTCCTCGAGCCCGGTCCCGGTGAAGCCCTCGAACGCCGGTTGAAAGGGCTCCTCGACCTCGATCTCGACGGGCGCAGCTTCGAGCGCGCCCGCGGAGAGGCGGGCGGCGAGATGCCTCCGTCGAGCGCGGCTGCGGCGGGTGTCGGCAGCGGCCTCGGCAGGATCAGGCTCGCCACCGCCGTCCTGGCGACCACGTGCCATTCGCTGTCGCTCGCTCGCGTCATGCAGCGTGTCGAGCAGGCGGGCGTCGGCAAGTCCCCGTGCTCTGGTCTCGACCTCGGCGATGCGATCCTCGTGCAACTCGGTGATGGTCTGCTCGAGCAGATCCCGCAGGATCGACTCGACGTCGCGACCCACGTACCCGACCTCGGTGAACTTGGTCGCCTCGACCTTGATGAACGGAGACTCGGTCAGCCGAGCGACCCGTCTCGCGATCTCCGTCTTGCCCACGCCGGTGGGCCCGATCATGAGGATGTTCTTGGGAAGCACCTCGTTGCGGAGATCCTCGGGGAGCATGCGCCGCCGGACCCGGTTGCGCAGCGCGATCGCGACCGATCGCTTGGCGTCGTGCTGGCCGATGATGTACTCGTCGAGGCGCCGCACCACCTCGGCGGGGCGCAGCGTCTCACCTGCGACCGCCTCGACGAGGTCGTGGGCCGCGTGGGGCTGCTGCGAGTCCTCGGGCGCCGGATCGAACGCCACGGCAGCGCTCATGCCGGAGTCGGCGCGGCAGGCGCCGGCATGGCGATGTCGAGGATCTCCACGGTGATGTTGTCGTTGGTGTAGATGCAGAGCCGCGCGGCGATCAGCATCGCTCGGCGCGCGATCTCCTCGGCGCCGAGGTCGGTGCTCTCGAGGAGTGCCGCCGCAGCCGCGTGCGCGTACGGACCGCCACTGCCGATGGCGACGACCCCGTCGCCCTCATCGGGCTCGATGACCTCGCCGTCGCCGCTGAGCACGAGGATCCGGTTGGCGTCGGCGACGATGAGCATCGCCTCGAGGCGGCGCAGGTACTTGTCGGTGCGCCATTCCTTGCTCAGGCCGATGGCGGCGCGAACCAGATTGCCCTGGTGCTTGTCGAGGTGCTGTTCGAACTTGTCGAACAGAGTCAGCGCGTCCGCCACCGCGCCGGCGAAGCCGCAGACGACCTGGCCGTGATGCAGGCGCCGGACTTTCGAGGCACGCTGCTTCATGACGATGTCGCCGACGGTCACCTGACCGTCCCCCGCGACGGCCACTCGCCCGTTGCGTTGCACCGCCACGACGGTCGTCGCGTGTGCAGGGGTCATACCAGCGCGGTCTTTGGGGGCCGGTACTTACAGGCCGGATATCCGGAGCAGCTGACAAA
>DAITPY010000058.1:0-5930 GCA_036833315.1 Candidatus Dormiibacterota bacterium | reverse complement strand
CAAATCCGTATAGTCTGCTGAGTGTCCGGGTGCTCGCCCGGAACGGCCGGAGGGGCGACCGATTCCCGAAACCACGTCTATCGGAGGTCGCCCACCGTGACTCAACTCAAGGCGCTCATCGACAACTGGATCCTCATCGCGCAGGGGCTGCTCGCGAGCGTCGGAGCGCTCGCGTTCCTGATCGCCTTCATGTACAAGATCATCGCTGTCGACCCGGCGAGCGTCGCCCAGGCCAAGAAGTGGATCGGGCGCATCGTCTTCGGCACCATCGGCGTCGAGGTGGCGGGAACGCTCACCCACGCACTCATCGCCAGCGTTCCCGCGACCATTCACTGAGCGTCGATGCAGGCGCTCCCCGGGATCGTGCAGGGCTTGCGCGATCCGCTCGGCACCATCCTTCAGTTGCTCACCGGCGTGCTGTCGCACCTGATCGCGACAGCACGCGCGGACCTCAACACCGAGCTCACCCGGTACCTGTTCAGCACCGTCGATCCGACCGCGTCGGGCTTCCGGGCGCTCACCGCGAACCCGGCGGTCGCTCGCCTGAACGGGTCCCTGGCGCTCGTCGCCGACGTGCTCGTCGGCGTCGTCCTCCTCTACGCGTCGCTGCGCACGATCTTTGAGCGATCGATTCACGCCACCTATGGGTTGCAGGTGGTGATCCCACGGGTGATGGCCGCGCTGGTCATGGTGCACGGGTCGATCTACTTCAGCCAGATGGCGGTCGACCTGAACAACGCCATCGGTACGGTGGCGCGATCGCTCGGTGGCCCGCTGACCACCGACACACTGCCATGGTCGGGATCGATGAGCGCGGCGACCGTGTCGGTCATCCAGGGCTCGCAGGACCTGTTCCACGCGCTCTTCGCGCTCGGCGTCGTCGTGGCGGTGGTGATCCTCGTGGTTTCGTATGTCGTCCGCACGGCGCTGCTCGAGGTGCTCATCGTGCTCGCGCCGCTCGCGGCGCTCTGCTCGGTGCTCCCTGACACGCGGCACTACGCCTTCACCTGGCTGCGGCTGTTCATGGTCGCGGTGTTCATGCAGGCGGTGCAACTGATCATTCTTCGGGTCGCCACCGCCGTCGGCTTCGGCGCCGGCAGCGGGATCGCGGAGAGCCTGTTCGCGCTCGCCACGCTGTGGATCGTCATCAAGGTCCCAGGAACACTGCATGCGGCAACGCACGTCGAGCGACACGGGCACATCGCGCTGCGTCACGTCCAGCGGTCGATGCACCGAGCGCTGACACCCGCCCACCATGCGGTGCGTCACCGGAGCACCTCGTGATCCGCGCTGTTGCGGCGATCACGGCGGTGATCGGCATTGGGCTCTGCGGCGGCACGGCGCTCGCGGGAGGCGCAATGGCCGGGACCGCGCCGGGGATCGGGTTCGTCAAACCGCTGGCGCACGCGTGGATCTCACAGGGATTCGGGTGCACCAGCTTCAGCTTCGAACCGGTCGACCTCGCGTGCCCGGGAGGGCACTGGCATTCGGGCGTCGACCTGGCTGCGGGGCGCGGCACACCGGTCGTGGCGACCCTGCCGGGGATCGCGACCGTCGTGCTCTCGGCCACCGGCTATGGGCTCCACGTGACCATCGATCACGGCGGCGGCTTGAGCAGCCTCTACGGTCACCTCGATGCGGTGATGATCGCCTCCGGCGAGTATGTCCTGGCGGGCCAGGTCATCGGGACGGTCGGATCAACCGGCAACGCCACCGGACCGCATCTGCACTTCGAGATCCGTCGCGACGGTATCGCCGAGGATCCACGTCAAGACCTGGCGCTGCCGTGACCCGTCTACCCGGTCGGAGCTCCGGACGCGCTGCGGCTCTCGGTGCCCGCCGCGAGTCGCGCCTGCTGCCATACGACCCAGATGCGTTGCATGGCGGTGACGTTGGTGAGCACCGCAAGGATCCAGAGCGCCCACACCAGCAGCGGGGCGATGACCAGGCCGATCACGGTGATCACCACGCGCTCCGGACGGGCGAGCCAGCCGCCGTCGCCGTTGAAGCCGAGCGACTGTGCTCGGGCTCGCACGTACGACACCAGCAGCGAACCGGTCAACGCGAACACGATGAGCATCGGCTCCAGGGTGTGATGCCCGTGAAAGATGAAGTAGGCGAGCAGCGCGATGTAGGTGATCGCCTCCGCGTAGCGATCCACTGTCGAGTCCAGAAAGGCGCCATAGCGCTGCTCGCGGCCGCTGACCCGCGCGAGCGCGCCGTCGAGGATGTCGAATCCGCTCGCGAAGAGGAGCAGCAGCCCGCCCGGAAGCAGGAAGCCCAGCGCGATCAGCACCGCCGACCCTGCGCAGATGGCCAGCCCCAGCATGGTGAGGATATTCGGAGTGAGGCGCAGGGCGCGGAGCGCGGGCACGACGCGCCGCGCGCCGGCCCTAACCCACTCCTGGAGCCTGGACGTGAACACCGGATGCCACCGTGCTCGCACTGGCACGCGCCTGCGCCATTCGATACACATCAAGAACCTCGTCGACCACGTGGTCCCAGTCGTACAGCTGCGCTTTCGCAAGCCCGCGCTCGCTCATCGCCTTGCGGCGCGGCGCATCATCGAGCAGTGCGCTGAGTGCCGCCGCCCAGTCCTTGGGATGACGTGGCGGCACGAGCACGCCGTCAACATCGTGCGAGACCACGCTGCTGAATCCCGGGATCGACGAGGCGATCACCGGAACGCCGCTGGCCATCGCCTCCAAAAGTACGATGCCGAAGCTCTCGCCACCGGTCGCCGGGGCACAGAACACATCGGCCGATGCGTAGTAGCTCGGCAGCAGCTCGGAGGAGACCCGGCCGGCGAACTCGACATCGGGGATGCCCATCGCCGCGACCTGGCTCTCGTAGCCCCAGCGCATCGGCCCGTCGCCGACCACCACGAGGCGCGCGTCGGAGCGCGCGCGACGCAACTGACCGTACGCCTCGATGAGAGTCGGCAAGCCCTTGCGAGATTCCAGCCGGCCGACGAACAGAATCGTCGCCTTCTCGGGGGTGCGCAAGGTCTCGAGCTGCGCGTGATGGGGGTTGAAACGGGAGCAGTCGATGCCGTTGGGAACCACCCGGTATTCGCCCTCGAAGTACCGCGCTATGAAGTCGCGGGCCGGGACACTCACGGCGACGTGGGCGTGGAGCCGGTTGAAGTAGCGCTTGAGGAAGGGCCTGCCGTAGTAGTACCCGAGGTTGCGTCTCGCCATGGCGTGGAACGTCCCGACGTTCGCCCCGCTGTGGAAGCGCAGCACCGTGATCGGCAGCGACGGGACCAGGGGTTCGTGATAGTGCACGACGTCGAACGCGTTCTCGTTGAGCAGGGCACGCACCCTCCGCACCAGATGGAACGAGAGTGCGATGCGCGCCACCGAACCGTTGGTGCGCACCGGGACGCTGCGCCCGATGCGCACGTAGCCGGGGATCCCGTGGTCGTCGCCGACCCGGCTCGACGGGGCGAGCACGGTCACGTCGTGGCCGCGCGCCCGGAGCTTGGCGGAGAGATGGCGGACATGCTCGGTCACCCCACCCGGGTGCATGAAGTCGTATGGGGAGACGAGGCAGATCTTCACTGGGTCCCGGTCGCCGGCCAGATGGGATCGAGAACGTGCCATTGCTCGGGATGCTCGCGGATCGCCTGCTCGAAGATGCGAAGCAGCACCTGTGCAGTCTTGCGCACCTCGGCATCCCTGGGTTGATCCGGCGCATAGCGGATCTCCGGATACACCATCGCGCGCACTCGGTTCTTGTTGCGGAAGAGGACGATCGGGACCACCGCGGCGCCGGCTCGGATGGCGATCTCGACCGCGCCGATCGGGATCGGCGCGGGCTGGCCGAAGAACTCCATCGGCTCACCATTGCCGGTGAGGTCGCGGTCGAGGGCCATCGCCACCACCCCTCCCGACCGCAGCACCTTGAAGACCTCGCGCATCGAGGCGGCACCCAGCCGGCGCGCGACCTGGAGGTCTCCCTCACGCATCGCCTCGGTGTCGATCGGGATGACGTGCACTCCCTGCGCGCTGCGGGCTCCGACCACGCGGTCGAAGAGTTTCGCGGGACGCAGCACCTCGGCGAGCAGCGCCATCTTCCGGCCCATCTTGTTCCACCCGGCGAGCCCGACCTCCCACGACCCGAAGTGCATCGAGGCCACGACCACCCCGTTGCCGCGGGCGATGGCATTCTCGATGTGCTCCACCGATTCGATGTCGACGCGCGACGGCAGGTTGGTGCGTATCGACGACATCTCCATGACGTCGATCCAGCAGTGGGTGAGGTTGCGGAGGTTGCGCCGCACCAGGTGCTCGAGCGGCCGATCCCTGATCCCGGGGATGACGTGGCGGAGGTTGTCGCGCAGCCCGTCGAACCGATGCGGGCCGGTGGCGAGCAGGACGTCGGCGGCGCGATCGCCGAGCCAGTACGAGGCCGCCTGCGGGAGTGCGCCGACCAGAGCCTCGGCCCCGCGATACGCGTAATACGGGAGCATGTGCTCCCGCTGCGGGGGGGCGCGGACGTGGGAGGTGAGCGCCACGTCCTCAGCCTGCATCAACGCCGCCGCTCCGGCTCGCCCGGCGATTAGTTCGTCGCGGGTGTGGCGGGTTCCGCCTCCGCTGCGTCGGGCAGTACCGCGGCGGCGCGTCCATTGCGTCCTTCCACCACCGTCTCGGCGCCGGCGATGAACTCCTCGGTGAGGCGATGCGCCTGGTCGTCGGAGACCTGACGCGGCGGCGACTTCATGAAGTAGGACGACGGTCCCTCGAGGGTACCGCTCAGGCCGCGGTCGAGTCCGAGCTTGCAGCAGCGCACCGCGTCGATGACGATGCCCGCGCTGTTCGGCGAGTCGTGCACCTCGAGCTTCAACTCGACGTTGAGCGGGACGTCACCGAACGACTTGCCCTCGAGACGGATGAACGCCCACTTGCGGTCGTTGAGCCACGGCACGTAGTCCGACGGACCGATATGGATGTGGTCCTTCTCGAGTGGCTTGTCGAGCTGCGACTGCACGCTGTTGGTCTTGCTGATCTTCTTGCTCATCAGGCGCTCGCGCTCGAGCATGTTGAGGAAGTCGCTGTTACCACCGAAGTTGAGCTGGTACGTGTTCTGTATCTCGACGCCGCGATCCTGGAAGAGGTGGGTCAGCACGCGATGGACGATGGTGGCGCCGAGCTGCGATTTGATGTCATCGCCGATGACCGGTACACCGGCCTTGCGGAAGCGCGCCTGCCAGTAGTCCTCGCGAGCGATGAATACGGGCATGCAGTTGACCATCGCGCACGGCGCCTCGAGGATCTGTTCGGTGTACCAACGCGTTGCCGCCTCGCTGCCGACCGGCAGGTAGTTGACGACGACGTCGGTGCCGGTGTCCTTGAGCACCTGGGCGATGTCCACCGTGGATCCCGGGGCCTTGGTGATCACCTCGGACAGGTATTTGCCGAGCCCGTCGTGGGTCATGCCGCGCTGCACGGGGATGTTCAGCCGCGGGACGTCGCTGAACTTCACGGTGTTGTTCATGCCGCTGAAGATCGCCTCGGACACGTCCTTGCCGACCTTCTCTCTGTCGATGTCGAAGGCCGCGGAGATCTCAATGTCGGAGATGTGATAGCCGCCCAGATTCACGTGCATGAGGCCAGGCACCGACTCGTCGGGATCGGCGTGCTTGTAGTACTCGAGCCCCTGCACGAATGACGAGGCGCAGTTGCCCACGCCGATGATCGCGACTCTGACTTTCTTGCTCACGATGCGCCCTCGTGTACCGGAGTTGTTGATGTTGTGAGCTCGGCAGGCACGCCTGCAACAGCGATGAGCCGAGCGAAGCTCTTGAAGTGGGTTGCGATGGCCTCGCGGTCGAGGCGGCAGAAGACCTCGCGTCCGTCGCGCCGGGTCCGGATGACCTGGGCCTTGCGCAGGATGCGCAGGTGCCAGCTCATGCGCGGCTGGCTCAC
>DAITPY010000057.1:0-6619 GCA_036833315.1 Candidatus Dormiibacterota bacterium | reverse complement strand
GCTGAGGTCGCCGTGCGAGCGAACACCGATGCAGCGCATGCCCGCGGCGACCGCCGAGCTCACCCCCACCGGTGAGTCTTCGATCGCGACGCACAGCGATGGCACGACGTCGAGGGCCTGCGCGGCGCTGAGGTAGACGGCGGGATCAGGCTTGCCACGGACCTCGTCGTCGGCCGTGCAGAGCGCATCGATCAGCGCACCGATGCCGAGACGATCAACCACGGCGTCGATGAGCTCGCGGCTCGAGGACGACGCGATCGCGATACGCAGACCGGCCGAGCGCGCGATGTCGATGGCCTCGAGCGCCCCGGCCATCGGCACGCCGTCGCGGCGCACGTACTCGACCATCTCACGGAGGATCTCGCGCTGCACCGCATGCGGCCTGATGCCGTTCCAGGGCCGCTGCTGGTACCAGTGGTCGACCACCTCCTCGATGCGCATGCCCCACGTATCGCGCAGTTGCTCATCGGTCAAGGCAATGCCGACTCTCGCGAAGACCTCGAGTTCGACCCGGCGCCAGACCGGCTCGGTATCGATCAGCACGCCGTCCATGTCAAAGACGCACGCCCTGGACTTCCTTCCCATGGCGTGATGCTACTCGCCAGGGCGGGGTGGGTTGATCAAGGCCGGTCCGTCGTGCTCGTCGTCAGCACCCGGCGCCGAGATGCTCGTGGGCTCGGGCGGATCCTTCCTGTAGTGCATGCCGAATATCGGGCCAACCACGATCATCATGTTGAGCAACGCTTTGCGCGTATCGGACTGTCCCCAGGCGAGCGTCCGGGAGTAGAGGTAGAACCAGACGAAGCCGATGACCATCGCCACGATGACGGCGCTCAGCACGATGACCCCGATCAATCTTTGCGGGGACCGAAGAGCATGCGACCGACAAAGCGCACCGGGTCCCAGCGCACATCAGCCACTCGCTCCTTGAGCGGGATGATCGCGTTGTCGGTGATGTGGATGTGCTCCGGACACACGTCGGTGCAGCACTTGGTGATGTTGCAGTAGCCGAGACCGCCTTCCTCCCGGGTCTGCTCGCGGCGATCGAGGACGTCCTTCGGATGCATCTCCAGCGACGCGACACGAACGAAGAACCTCGGCCCGTAGAAGCGGTCCCCGTAGTCGTGGCTCCTGATGATGTGGCAGACGTCCTGGCAGAGGAAGCACTCGATGCATTTGCGAAACTCGTAGAGCCTGTCGATGTCCTGCTGCTGGATGCGCCACGGGGTGCCGTCATCGGGAGCCGGAGTGAACGGGGGGATCGACCGGTTCACCTCGTAGTTGCGCGACACGTCGGTGACCAGGTCCTTGATCAGCGGGAAGGACTTCATCGGATGGACCGTCACCGGGCCGGCGGGCAGGTCGTCGACGCGCGTCTTGCAGAGCAACACCGGACGCCCGTTGACCTCGGCGCTGCATGAGCCACATTTGGCTGCCTTGCAATTCCAGCGGCAGGCGAGGTCGGTGTCGAGGTTGTGCTGCACGTAGTGCACCGCGTCGAGCACGACCATCCCGGCGACGACCGGCACCTGATACGCGACCTCTGCCTGCTCGCCATCGGGGACTCCTTTGAGCACGCGCAAGGTGAACGTCTCGCCAGTGAGCCCGCTGGCGGTGAGTGCCGACTCGGGGGCGGTTGCGACCGCCGCGGCAGGTTGATCGACGACGGCCATTACTTCCTCTTTCTCGTGGTGCCCGACGGCTTCCTTCTCGCGGCGCCCGGGGCCGCTGCGCTGCCCGCGACAGGCGTGGCCGCCGCCTCGGTGAGATAGCCCTTGGGGAGCTTCGCCGCGTCGTAGAAACGGCTGCGCTCGAGCAGCGGACGCAGCCGTTCGGGCAGCGGATCCAGCGGCACGCTCACCACCTGCATCGCATCGCCGGCCCGGCGCGCCACGAAGTTGACCTTGCCGAATTCGACCTCCTGATCGAGATGGTCGAACCGCCACTGCGAGCCCCTGCTCTCGCGTCGCTCGATCGCCCCGCGCACGATCGCCTCGGATATCACGAGCATGTTGGTGATGTCCCGGCATGTGTGCCAGCCGGGATTGAGCGCGAGCCCGCCGGACACGTGCATCCGTGTGCTCCGCTCGCGCAGCGCCAGGATCGCCGCGAGCGCGCGTTGCAGCGACTCCTCGGTGCGCCCGATGCCGGCGTCGTCCTGCATCGCCGCCTGCAACTCCTCGTGCAGCTTGTACGGGTTCTCGCCGGGCGACGTCCCATCGGCATCACCGCCGAGCGGCTGAAGCAGGTCGGCCTGCTCCGCGGCAACCTGCGTCTCATCGATGGTTCGTGCGGCTCCGCCACTCTTCGCGAACTCCGCCGCGGCTTCGCCCGCGCGCCGGCCGAAGACAAGGATGTCGCCGAGCGAGTTGCCGCCGAGACGGTTGGCCCCGTGCAGCCCGCCGGCCGCCTCGCCGGCGGCATACAACCCGGCGACCGTGGTCGCCGCGGTGTCCGGGTCGACGCGCACCCCGCCCATGGTGTAGTGGATGGTCGGGCCGACCTCCATCGGCTGGCTGGTGATGTCGATCGACGCGAGCGCATGGAATTGCTCGTACATCGAGGGCAGCTTGCGCTTCACGTAGTCGGCACCGAGGTGGCGCACGTCGAGGTACGCACCACCGTGCGGCGTGCCCCGTCCTGCCTGGACCTCCTTGTAGATGGAGCGCGCCACCACGTCGCGCGACGACAGCTCCTTCTTGACCGGGTCGTAGTCGAGCATGAACCGCGAGCCTTCGGCGTTGTAGAGCAGCCCACCCTCACCGCGCACGGCCTCGGTCACCAGGATGCCGCGTGCCCCGGGCGGCCAGATCATCCCGGTGGGATGAAACTGCACGAACTCCATGTCGAGCAGATCCGCACCGGCCTGATACGCCATCGCGGCGCCGTCGCCGGAGCACTCCCAGGAGTTCGAGGTGAACCGGTACATCCGCCCCCATCCCCCACTGGCGAGCACGACCGCGCCGGCCCGGAAGGCCACGAACCCTCCGGTGTTGCGGTTGTACCCGAACGCGCCACAGACGCGATCGCCGGACTTGAGCAGTGACGTGAGCGTGTACTCCATGCAGACGTCGACCCCCGCCGTGTGCACCATCTTGTCCTGACAGGTGCGAATGAGCTCGAGGCCGGTGCGGTCGCCGACGTGCGCGAGCCGCTTCCACGAGTGAGCCCCGAAGGCGCGCTGCATGATGCGTCCGTCCTCGGTCCGGTCGAAGATGCCGCCCCAGCGCTCGAGCTCGAGCACGCGGTCGATGACCTCGTGCGCGTAGAGCTCGACCATGCGCCAGTTGTTGAGCAGCTGGCCGCCGAGCATGGTGTCCGCGAAGTGCACCTCCCAGCTGTCCTCCGGATCGACGTTGCCGATCCCCGCCGCGATCCCGCCCTCGGCCATCACCGTGTGCGCCTTGCCGAGCAGCGACTTGGTCACCACCGTGACCGTGCACCCGGCATCGGCGGCGGCGATCGCGGCGCGCATCCCCGCCCCACCCGCGCCGACGACGAGCACGTCGCACTCGATGGTGTCATAGGGCGCTAGAGCGGTTGCCATCTCAGAAGACGATGTGCGGATCGACGAGGATCCCGGCGCGGAGCAGATGGATGTAGACATCGGTGATCACCACGCTGAACATGCTGCACCACGCCCACAGCGGGTGGCGCTCGTTGAGCAGGGTCACCCATCGCCAGGCGCGGTAGCGCGCCTCCCCCAGCTTCGCCTTCGAGTAGCAGTCGAGGCCGCCGCCGACTAGATGGCGCAGCGAGTGACAGCCGAAGGTGTAGCCGCTGAGCAGGATGACGTTCGCGAGCATGATCCCCGTCCCGAGCCCGAGCTGGACGTGACCATTGGGTGCGAAGAACGCGAGGTAGACGTCGTACCAGAGAAACCCGGTGACGATCAGGACCAGGTAGAAGAGAAATCGGTGCAGGTTGTTGAGGAAGAGCGGGAACGCCGTCTCACCGCGGTACTTGCGGTGGCGGAGCTCACCGACCGCGCACGCGGGCGGGTCCCAGAAGAACGACCGGTAGTAGGCCTTGCGGTAGTAGTAGCAGGTGGCTCGGAAGAGCAGTGGCGACCCCAGCACCCAGAGCGCCGGGCTGACCGGTCCGGTCTTCCAGATCGTCGGCGAGTAGAACGGCGACAGGTAGGTCCCGCTCTGGTTGATGCCACCGGTGAGGAACGCCGTCCATATCGAGTAGAGGCCGAACAGGCCGAGCACCGTGACCACCGTCGCCGGCAGCAGCCACCATGGCGCCGACGCGAGGATGCGCTGCACAGGCCCAGGGCCGCCAGGCGGAGCGGCGGTGAGCGATGCGGGCGATACCCGGGTGATCTGCGTGGACAAGCGCTGCCCATCCTAGCGTTGCGGGTTGCGCAGACGGCCCTGGGCGGCCGCAACGCGGGGTGCGATAGGGTTGGCTGCTCAGCCAACCGACTTCGTGCGCAGCCGCCGCGGTCGCCACGTTGGGGCTTGAACCGGCTTCCCCCGCATGAGACGCTACACAGGTATCGGCGAAGTGACCAACGCACCGCTCCCGCATCGAGGTCTGTTGGAGCATGCGCTCGAGCACGATGCCTGTGGGGTGGCGTTCGTCGCGCGGATCGCCGGGGGTCGCACCCATTCGGTGGTCGAATCAGGCATCGAGGCCCTGGTGAATCTCGGTCATCGCGGCGCGTCGGGGGCCGAGCCGGACAGCGGTGACGGAGCGGGCATCCTCCTCCAGGTCCCCGACGAGTTTCTCCGCGACGCCGCGGACATCCCGTTGCCGGCGCCCGGCGCATACGGCGTGGGCATGGCGATGCTCCCCCAGGACCCGCCCGAACGCGCGCGCTGCGAGGCGATCACCGTCGCGGCCTGCCGCGCCGAGGGGATGCGTGTCCTGGGTTGGCGCGACGTTCCGGTGGTCGCTGACGCGCTCGGCGCCAGCGCCCGGGCCACGCTGCCTGCGATCTCGCAACTGTTCGTCGCGGCGATCGGACTGGATGGGAACGCCCTCGAATCGCGGCTGCTCGTCCTCCGGCGAGTCATCGAGCGAGCTGCGCTGGCTGCGGGCATCGGGCGCGAACGCTTCCATTTCGCGAGCCTCTCGAGCCGGACCGTCGTCTACAAGGGCATGCTCACCGCGGCGCAGCTCGACGGGTTCTACCCGGACCTGCACGATCCCCGGCTGACCTCGGCGCTCGCCCTGGTGCACGCCCGGTTCTCCACCAACGTCCTGCCGCGATGGGACCTCGCCCAGCCCTTCCGGATGTCGGCGCACAACGGCGAGATCAACACGCTCCGCGGCAACGTCAACTGGATGCGCGCGCGTCAGTCCAAGTTCCGCAGTCCGCACTTCGGCGACGACATCGCAAAGCTGGTCCCTGTGCTCGACGAGTCAGGGTCCGACTCGTCCCAGTTCGACAACGCCCTCGAACTGCTGGCCATGACCGGTCGCTCGATCGACCACGCGGTGATGATGATGATCCCCGAGGCGTGGCACCAGAACCCGCTGATGGATGAGGAGCGCCACGCGTTCTACGAGTTCCACAGCTCGCTGCTCGAACCCTGGGACGGACCCGCGGCGATCGCGTTCACCGATGGGCGCTGCATCGGCGCGACGCTCGACCGCAACGGGCTCCGACCGGCCCGCTACCTGATCACCGACGACGGTCTCGTGGTCATGGCCTCCGAGGCAGGCGTGCTCGATCTTCCCGAGGAGCGGATCTCGCGGAAGTGGCGGCTCGAGCCAGGCCGGCTCCTTCTCGTCGACACCGTGGCGGGGCGCGTTCTCGACGACGGCGACGTGAAGACGCAGCTCGCGGCGATGCACCCCTATCGACAGTGGATCCGTTCGGGGACCGTCCACCTCGACGAGCTCGACAGTCCCGAGCACCTGCCCGCGCCTGACTCGGGGACGCTGCTGGTGCGGCAGCAGGCGTTCGGGTACAGCGTCGAGGACGTCGAGATGCTCCTCACACCGATGGGAGAGACCGGCGAGGAAGCTGTGGGCTCGATGGGCAACGACACGCCGCTGGCGGTGCTCAGCGAACGGCCACTCCCCCTCTTCAACTACTTCAAGCAGCTGTTCGCGCAGGTGACCAATCCGCCCATCGATCCGATACGCGAGCAGCTGGTGATGTCGATGGTCAGCACCCTGGGCGCGGGCGGGAACCTGCTCGAGCAGGGCCCGTCGCAGGCGAAACGGCTCGCGATGCCCCACCCCGTGCTCACCAATCACGACCTGGAAAAGCTCCGCCACGTCACCCAGCGTCAGTTCCCTGCCGAGACGATCTCGATGGTCTTTCACCGCGACGGCGGAGCGGGCGGACTCGTCGCCGGGATCGAGCGTGTCTGCCGGCTCGCGTCGGAGCGGATCAACGCCGGAGCCACGGTGCTGATCCTCAGCGACCGGCACATCGACGCCTCGCATGTGCCCATCCCGTCGCTGCTCGCCACCGCCGCAGTGCACAACCACCTGGTGCGTGAGCAGACCCGCACCGGCGTTGGCCTGGTGATCGAGACCGGCGAGGTACGCGAGGTCATGCACCTCGCCCTCCTGATCGGCTACGGCGCCGAGGCGGTGAATCCGTACCTCGCGCTCGAGACCATCGCCGACCTGTGCCGCCGCGACCTGATGCCCG
>DAITPY010000056.1:0-6843 GCA_036833315.1 Candidatus Dormiibacterota bacterium | reverse complement strand
AGATTGGTCGGATTCATTCTGTTTTCCATTATAGGAGGCCTTTTCAGTCGCGCTGCCGGAACCCGTACACGGCCAGGGCCAGCATGAGCACGCCGAAGCCGGCGAGCACCGCCTCCTCGGCCCAGACCGAGAGACCCTGGCCGAAGAGCGTGAGACGAAGCGAGTCGAGAACGCGGGAGGGCACGCCCGAGGCGGTGAGCACGACGCTGCGAAGCGCATCGATGCCGTAGCTCGCCGGGTCGAGCCGCGTCAGCACCCCCAACCAGGCCGGCAGGTTTCCCCCCAGGGGGAAGAGCGCGCCGGCGAGGAAGAACATCGGCATCATCAGGAAGTTCATGACCACCTGGAAGCCCTGCATGGTGCGCATCCGCGCCGCCACCGCGACGCCGAGCGCGCTCAGCGCGAATGCGAAGAGGAACACCATCGGAATCAGCTCGATCACGCCCATGGGAGTCAGCTTCACACCGACCAGCGGTGCGAGCACCAGGATCACCAAGCCCTGGAGCATCGCCTGAGTCGCACCTCCGAGGGTCTTGCCGATGGCCACCGCGGAGCGGTGGATCGGCGCCACGAGCACCTCTTTGAGGAACCCGAACTCCCGGTCCCAGACGATCGACATCGCGCCGAAGATCGACGTGAAGAGCACCGACATCCCGATGATGCCGGGAAAGATGAACTGCACGTACTGCAGCGATGACCCGGGACCGCCGAGGCCGCCGGCGCTGCCCCGCAATGCGGTGCTGAGGCCGCTCCCGAAGACGAACAGGAACAGGATCGGTTGCGCGAGCGAAGCCAGCAGTCGCATGCGATCGCGCGTGTAGCGGATGAGATCTCGCTTCCAGATCATGTAGATCGCACGCAGCGTGGCGCCGCGGATGTTGACCGCCTGGGCGCGCGGCACCGTCGGCGTCGAAAGCACCTGTTCGGTCAACGTCGTCCTCCCCAGATCCTGCCCATGTTGCGCATCTGGTCGAGGGCACCACTCTCCTGCTCGCGAATGGCTCGACCGGTCAGCTTGAGGAAGACGTCATCGAGGCTGGGGCGGCGTGCGCTGACCGCCGTGATCGGGACCGTCAGCTCGGAGAACAGACGCGGCATGAATGACGCTGAATCAGCCACCTCGACCCGAAGCGTGCCATCGACCTGGGTGGACTCGAGATGCATGATGCTCCACACCTGCTCTGCCGCCAGCGCGGTGTCAGGGGTGGTGATCGTGACCACGTCACCGCCGACCCTGGTCTTGAGCTCCGCGGGCGTGCCCAGCGCAACGATCTTGCCCTGGTCGATGATCGCGATGCGATCACAGAACTCGGCCTCGTCCATGTAGTGCGTGGTCATGAATATGGTGATGTGCTCACGCGCTCGCACCGTGTGCAGGTAGTCCCAGATCTTGTTGCGGGTTTGGGGATCGAGACCGAGCGTGGGCTCATCGAGGAAGAGCACCTGCGGGTAGTGGAGGATTCCGCGCGCGATCTCCAGGCGCCGGCGCATGCCGCCCGAGTAGGTGAGGACCGTGGAGCCGGCGCGATCCGTCAACTCGACGATCTCGAGGGCGTCGTCGATGCGTTGCTTGCGCGTGGCCGCGGGCAGGCCGTAGAGGAAAGCGTGGAACTCGAGGTTCTCCCGACCGGTGAGCTGGCCGTCGAGCGACGGGTCCTGGAACACCAGGCCGATCCGGGCCCGCACCGAGCTGGGATCGTGGAGCACATCGATACCGGCGACCTGGGCGACACCTGACGTGGGCCGGATCAGGGTGCAAAGGATGCTGATGGTGGTCGATTTGCCGGCGCCGTTCGGGCCGAGGAATCCGAAGATCTCGCCGGCGCCGACCTCCAGGTCGATGCCGCGCACGGCCTCCACCTTCCCATAGGTCTTGACCAGATCGCGAACGCTGATCACCGGCTGGCTCATCGTCCGGACAGCTTACCCACGCCCCGCGCGGTCCAGACGTCAGGTCGCGATGAAGTCAGAAGTCCCCGGAGAGACGATCTCCAGCAACCGCTCGCCGGCGGCCCGCCGGCGCAGGTCACGCCTGGCCAGGTCGGCGAGGCGTTTGCGCTGCCCAGCGTCGACGCGCCGGCCCTCGGCAACGGCGCGAGCCTCGCGCTCCACCTGAGTCTCGTCCACCTCGATCCCCTCCGCGACCGCCAGGGCGTCGAGAGCAAGCTCGAGCCTCACCCGGCTGGCCGCGGCGTCACGCCGCTCGGCGCGCAGCGCATCCATGGTCTGACCGCTCATCTCGAGATAGCGGTCCAGCGGCAGTCCGAGCGAACTCAGCCGGTACTCGAGGTCGGCAAGCTGGCGATCGATCTCGCGATCGATCATGGCCACCGGGACGTCGACGCGAACGTGGTCGCGCAGCGCCTCGAGCGCCGCGGCCTCATGGCTCTCGCGATCGTGCTCGACCGCCTCCTCGGTCAGGGTAGTCCGGTAGTAGTCGCGGAGCTCCTCGAGGGTCGTACCGTGGCCGTCGAGGACGGCGAGGCTGTCGTCCTCCGGGGGCAGCTTCCGTTCGCGGACGGCGTGCACGCTCACGTCGATTGTGACCGTGGCGCCGCGCAGCTCCTCCTGGCGGTAGTCCTGGGGGAGCGTGGTCTCGAAGGTCCGCGACTCTCCGGCGGTCAGCCCGAGGACGCCATCGACAATCGCGGGGATCACCTCCTCGCGATTCAGCTCGAGGTCGCGCTCGACGTTGTCGCCGCCAGTGAGCACCTCCTCACCGCGGCGCATCACCAGGGTGCATCGGAGGACGTCGCCGGACTGCGCGGCGCGGTCGACCTCGAACAGCTCGGCGTGGCGGCGGCGCGCCGCCTGGATCGCCTCGTCGACGCTTTCGTCGGTGATCTCGGTCGTCTCCTTGGGGACCCGGAGCGAGAGGTAGTCGCGCAGGTCGACCTCCGGTTTCACGGTCACTGTGGCCGTGAACTTCAGGGGCTTGTCACGTTCGAGCTCGCCGAGGTCGAGTTCCGGGTCGCCCACCGGCTCGACGCCGCTCTCGTCGACGGCACGCAGATAGAGCTCGGGGACCAGGTGATCGACCGTCTCGTGGCGGACCGTCTCCCAGCCGACCGCGCGCTCGACCATCGCGGTGGGTGCCTTCCCAGGGCGGAACCCCGGAATCCGCACCCGCGACGCGAGCCGCTTCAATGAGGCTTCGATCGCGGCATCGACCTCGCCGGCCGTGGCCTCCACCTGTAAGGCGACCTGGGAGGCGGCCTTGCGCTCGAGCGTGACGGTCATACCTGGTGTGTCGGTCATCTGCGTGCTCATCTCTTCTTATCGGGTGACGCCGTGCGCGGACCGAGACTCGAACTCGGACGGGTCGCCCCACGGGATCCTAAGTCCCGCGCGTCTACCGATTCCGCCATCCGCGCCCGGTCGGTGAACCGGCCAGGGTCAGTTTAGTGCTTGCTGCGGACCTCGATCGATTGAGCCCGGTCGGCTGACCATCAGCGTTGGCGGCGCGGACCTGTGCAGCCCCGACCTCATCGAGCCTGGTCTAGCCGGCAGTCTTGGCGGGCTCGTCCGCAGTCTCGACGAGCTCGCCCTGAATGGTGATCTGAATCTCGTTGCCGATGACGAGCCTGCCGTCCATCAGATTGTCGACGTTCAAGCCGAAATCCTTGCGGTTGATCTGCGTCTCAGCCCCGTAACCAATGCGGTGACCCATCATGGGGTCGTTGAAGTCCCCGTACTTCACCACCGCGAGGGACACCGGTCGAGTGTTGCCCTTGATGGTCAGGTCCCCGGTCATGGTGTAGCGGTCCGCGCCGGCTGCCTCGATCTTGGTGCTCTTGAATGTGATGGTGGGATGGTTCTCGACGTCAAGGAAGTTGTTTGTGCGCAGATCGTTGTCGCGGCGCTCGTTGTCTGTGCGAATGCTTGCTGTCTGAATGACCACTTCCACGGATGCGGCTTCGGGATGCTCCACATTGATGTCGCCAGAGGCCTGCGCAACGGCGACGCTCGCGTCGTGCCAAGCGGGCGAGCGCATGCGGCTCAGGTCGGCGCAGTGGCGGGCTGGAAACTGGCCAGCATCTGCTCCAACGCCTGCTGATCCGGACCGACGAACGCGCCGGAGCCCGGTGCATCGGCGAGCATCGCGGCGAACTCGGCACCGAGACCGCTTGCGGGCGGTAGGTGGGTGCTGCAGACGGTCTGCGCCTCGCCGACTGGCGTCGCTCCGATCGTCTTTCGAAAGCTTTCGGCGTTGACGCCGTGCACCCATGGGCTGTCGACGGTTGCCCAGAGCAGCTGAGCCTCGCGAAGTGCGGCCGCCGGCACGGCGCGTGCGTCCTGGCTCTCGGCGAGTTCCGGGGTCGCCAGGGGAGCGCCAAAACAGTCCGAGCTGAAGACGATCTTCGACCGGTCGTCGAAGAAGCCCACGGTGGCCGGACTGTCGAACAGCGCGGGACGGAACGCGTGCAGGGTGCGATCGCCGACGTCAAGGCGCTGCCCTGGGTTGAGCAGGTACACGCGGTCGAGCGGCAGCGGCTCGCCGCACGACATGAGGCCGACACCGAGAAATGTGGTGATGAGGCGGGCGTTGGGCGCGGCTTCCAGGAGCGCAAAAAGGCCTCCGGTGTGATCGCGGTCGGGGTGGGTGAGCCAGATCCATCGGATCTCGGCCGGGTCGATGACCGAGCTGACCGAGTCCACGAAGTCGCGATCCGGCAGGCCCAGTCCGGTGTCCACCACTACGGGCTCTTGCGCGTGCAGAAGGAACGCGTTGACCGGCAGGAACCCAAGCCCCGGTACCTCCAGGTGGTCGTTGAAGACTGTGACGTGCTCGTTGAGTCGATACGTGTGCATGTGTACTCTCCCGGTTCGGTGGTGGTCGTTTAGAAGGGAACTCTGGTCGCTAGCAGCCCGGTGCCACGCTCGCGCCCAGAGAGGATGCGGCAGAACTCGACGGCGTCGACCTCGAGCTCGGCGCCGCCGTCTCCGGCCGTAAAGGATCCGCCGGCGAGGCCTGTGAGGATGAGCGAGAACGGCTGCCCGTGTCGCCGGGCCCAGTCCGCGACCACGTCGGCGACGATGCGCCCATCGTGCTCGGAGGAGAGAACCACCTCGCGACCGATCGCGCGGCTGATGTCGATTCGATGTATCCAGGGATCCCGGGTGTGGATGACGTCGAACAAATATCCGAACGTCCACGCCGCCTCGCCTGGCAAACCCGGTACATACGTGGCCGCACGCTGCTCCGCAGTGGTGGCAGTCCGGGCGGCCAGTCCACGCGGCACGGTGTCGTGGAGCGCTCGTCGCAACTTTTCCTGTGCCAGGTTCGCGTGCTCACTGACCTGGAGCGCCGTCATCGCGTCTAGGCGGAGGCGTCCCGTTTGCGCCGCGATCTCGGTTGCCGTCTTGATCTGCCGCATCCGCTCGTCCGCGTCTGACTGGAGTTCGAGCATGCCGAGCACGTGCCCGAGCAGTGCTCTGACGTTCCAGTCTGTGCAGTCGGTATGCCGCGACCAATCGTCCTCGCGCAAGTCGTCGATGACCGTGAGGAGCCGGTCGTATTCGGCCTCGGCAAGGCGCATGGCCTCGTCGTGTCCGAGGATGGGGATTGCTTCCACGGCTGTCGCGCTGGTGATCACCGCTTCCCTTTCTTCTTTGCTGGTCGGTAGTGTGCGAGGAACATATCGGTGATATCGTCGGCGAGACGAACCCAACGATCGCCTCCCGGTTCGTTGGAGTTCTGCTGTGCGGCGATACCCCCGGTGACGGCTGTCCACGCGTCGAAGGCTCGGGGGTCAGTGATACCGCAGGCACGCATCGCCGCGCGAGCGTTGTCGAGGACGTCGACCGCTGGCGCATAGGCCTCCGGACTCGGCTCGAAGCCGGGAATCGTGCGTTGGAACATCAGTTGATAGCGCACCGGATCCTCAACCGAGAAGTCGATGAACACCTTGGCGTTGCGAGCGAGACCTTCGTTCGGATCGCGCGTCGGTTCCAGCTCGGTCAGCCGGTGAAGCAAATCGCGGTTGGATTCGGCGAACATCGCGTCGAAGATGGCGTACTTGGACGGGAAGTACGCATACAGCGACTGCGCTCGCATGCCCACCCGTGCGCCGAGATCCCGCATCGCCAGTGAGCCCAGTCCATCAGCGCGGACCAGGTCCCACGCGGCGTCCAGTATTTCCCTCCGCGTGGCTTCGTGGCGTTCCGCCCGGCGGTCCCTCTGCGGCATTGGAATGACTGACATTGTCAGTTATTCTGAACTATGTCAGCCTCGTGTGTCAAGGCGAGCGACCAGGTACCCGCGCTATCCGGCGCGTGAGCGCCGCTCTGCCTCCGCTTTGATCGACTGGAGGGACTCGCTCACCGCCGCCTCCCACCTTTTCGCGACGACCCGACCCCACCAGGCACCGACCGACCAGAGATCGGTCGACAGCTCACCTCCATATTCGAAGTCGGTGGTTGCCCCGGCGCTGCCCGGCTTGAACTCGAAGGTTTCGGTCACAAGTGGGACCGGCCCACGTAGCAGTCGAAAGTGAATGAACTGTGGACGCTCGAATCTGACGCTCTCAACGGTGGTCGAGACCGTTCGACCTCCCAGAACGGGTGTGTCGTGCTCCGCGATCACCATGTCCGTGCCGCGCTCCACGACCCGAAGCTTGTCAGTCATCGCTCGCGGGGTACGACCGAGATAGGGTGCCGCAACCACGTCGAACACCACCTCGGGCTCGGCCATCACCTCAGCGTGCAGCGGACCGAGTTTCCGGGTGCGGCGCCCCACCCCGAGATCGATCGTGAGAGAGCCGCGCACCACCAGGAGAGCGGCTCCAGCAAGACCGCTCAGAGCCACACAACCCACGGCGACCTCGCGCCTCGCAAAGATCA
>DAITPY010000055.1:0-7298 GCA_036833315.1 Candidatus Dormiibacterota bacterium | reverse complement strand
GCTGCATGGTGGTCGGATGCGCGAGCCCCACCCCGGTGGGCTCGCGGCTGACGTAGCGCGAGAGCAGACGAGCCGCACGTGACACGGGGATGTCCTCGATGGGAAACGAGCGCCCCTGGCTGATCGCCAGCGCCTTCTCGCTGATCAGGAGCACGTCCCCATCCTCGAGGGTGACGCCCCCGCTCTGGAACAGATCGAGGCTGTCGCTGATCGCCTGGATGAGGTCGCTGCCGGGGGTGATCAACGCCGAGCGCAGTGGAAAGCGCGCCCAGATGCGGCCCTTGTCCTCGAGGAAGAGATGCCGGCCCCAGTTGAGCCGGGCGGCCTCGAGCAGGGTCTCGCCGTTCACGGTCTTCGCCGCGGTGGCGCGGTCGCCCCGGCGCACGAACCCACCCGCGTAGCTGTGATCGTCGAGGGCACGCGTCGCGCCGTCGATGTAGATCCGCAGCCACACCTCGGCGTTCACCGCCCGCCAGAAGAACATCGACTCCTCGACCTCGCCGGCGCAGGCGCGACGAAATCCCTCGGCCACCGCCGCGGCCTTCCAGTACGGACGCGCGCGGAACGACGGCGAGCGCATCAGGCTCTGGAGCACGGCACGCTGGCGGCGGTACCAGCGGAACTCCGGGGTCGTGAAGCCGATCTTCTTGCGCCGGCGCTCCACCGCTCTGGGCAGCACACCGCGCAGCGCCTGACGCACGATTGCGCGCGTCCAACCGTTGTGGATGATCGCGCTCCGAGGCAAAGTCAGGATGTACTCGACCAGCTCCTGGTCGAGGAACGGCAGCCGTGCCTCGAGGGAGTGCGCCATCGAGGCGCGATCCTCATAGCGGAGCAGCGGGGGCAGGCTGTAGGTGCGAAAGTCCTGGAGCAGGCGTCGTTTGAGGTCGTCGGCGACACGGTCGTCCTCTGGTGGCCGGCGTCCTTTCGTGAACGACGGCGCGAGCATCGATGCGACGTCGACGCGCTGTCCGCGCTCGCGCAGGCGGCGCCGTACCAGCGGGCCGACGATGTCGCGCAGCAACCAGGCCTCGTGCGCAAACTCGCCGTAACGGCGCTCGCGCAGCAGTTGACGGAGCAGGACATACGGATAGTGGTCGTACCCCGCGAGCAGCTCGTCCCCCGCCTGACCGTCGAGCGTGACCGTCACCTGGCGCCGGGCGAGCCGCATCACCATCCACATCGCGAACGGCGCCGACGACACCATGGGTTCCTCCATGTGCCAGACCCACGCCTCCAACTCTCGGATGAAATCCTGGTCGGTCGGCTGCACGGTGCTGTTGTCGGCGCCGGTGGTGTCGAGGACGCTCTTGATGTAGGCGCTCTCGTCGATGCGGTCGCCGGGGAACACCGCTGAGAACGTCTTGAGGCGGTCGCCGAGCGACTCGGTATCGCGGACGTGATCGCGCAGCTGCTGGGCCAACACCGTGCAGATGGATGACGAATCGAGGCCGCCGCTCAGGCAGATGCCCACCGGCACGTCGGCGACGAGGCGTCGCTGCACGGCACGCTCGAAGACGGATCGGAACGCTTCGGGGCTGGCGTCGCCATCCTCGGAGAGCCGCGGCGTCCAGTAGGTGGTCTCGGACAGCGCGCCGCCTTCGATGACCGCAAACGCCGCGGCGGGGACCTGTCGGACACCGCGAAAGAAGGTCCCGTCGTTGTGGTCGAAGAGCCCGAAGCGAAGGTACTCGTACATCTGCTGGTCGTCGACCTCGCGCGGGAAGGTCTCGTCCTGCAGGATCGCCTTGATCTCCGAGGCGAACACGATGCGCCCGTGGTGACGTGCGTAGAAGAGCGGCTTGATGCCGAAGTGATCGCGCGCGAGAACCAGCTTCGGGGTGCTACCGCGCTCGTCGAGAATCGCGAGCGCCCACATGCCGTTGAACCGGCGGAAGCATTCCGTTCCCCACTGCGCATACGAGTGCAGCACCACCTCCGTGTCGGAGGTCGTGTGGAACGCGTGCCCGTGTGTCTCGAGCTCGGCGCGCAGCTCGCGGTAGTTGTAGACCTCGCCGTTGTAGACCATCTGCAGACGGCTGCCGTCCATGGACATCGGCTGGTTGCCGTGCTCGAGGTCGATGATGCTCAGACGGCGAAATCCCAGGGATGCGACCTGGTCCTCGTAATGGCCGTCGTCGTCCGGACCACGATGGCGGAGCGAGATGGTCATGGCCGCCAGCAGCGCGCTGTCGGGCGGGCCCCAGAAACCGGCGATCCCGCACATATCAGGGGCTCGCGGGGGTCACATCGGGATGGTGCATGACCATCGCAACGGTACGACAGCGTCCACGGTCACGGACCGTCGTCGCTGCAGCCAACCCTGCTGAGATCGGCCTAGAAGTCCATGTCGTCGTCGTCCATGCCGCCACCGCCATGGGAGTGGCCGCCCCCCGCGGCCGCCTCCTCGCGCTCGGGAGCGTCGGCGATCAAGGCGTCGGTGCTCAGCACGATGGTGGCGATCGAGACCGCGTGCGTCAACGCCGACACGACCACCTTGGTCGGGTCGATCACGCCGCGCTCGATGAGGTCTCCGTAGGTCTCGCTGACGGCGTCGAAGCCGTGATCACCGGTCGACTCGGCCACCTGGTTCACCACCACCTGGCCTTCCAACCCGGCGTTGCCGGCGATGATCCGCAACGGCTCGCGAAGGGCACGAGCGACGATGTCCGCGCCGATCCGCTCGGTGCCCGCCAGGTCGAGGGCCTCGACCGCCGGGACCGCGCGCAGCAGTGCCACGCCTCCGCCCACGACCACTCCCTCCTCGATCGCGGCACGAGTGGCGGCGAGCGCATCCTCGACGCGCGCCTTGCGCTCCTTCATCTCCACCTCGGTGGCGGCGCCGACCTTCACCACCGCGACGCCCCCGGTCAGCCGGGCAAGTCGCTCCTGGAGCTTCTCGCGATCCCAGTCGGAGGTGGTCTCCTCCATCTGCTGGCGGATCTCGTCGCAGCGCGCCGTGATGGCCTCCTTGGTACCTCCACCGCGAACGATGGTGGTGTCGTCTTTGGTCACGGTCACCCGACCGGCGACGCCAAGCTGCTCTTCGCGCACCGCATCGAGGCGGAGTCCCGTCTTCTCGCTGATCACCGTCGCACCGGTGAGCACGGCGATATCCTGGAGCATCGCGTCGCGCCGCTCGCCGAACGCGGGTGCCTTCACCGCCATCGCGCTGAACGTGCCGCGCGCGCGGTTCACCACCAGGGTCGCGAGCGCTTCGGCCTGGATGTCCTCGGCAATGATGAGCAGCGGTCGCCCCGCGCGCATCACCAGCTCGAGGCTGGGCAGGAGGTCGGGCACCGACGAGATCTTGGCATCTGTGACCAGAACTCGCGCGTCGGCGAGCACCGACTCCATGTTCTGTGGATCGGTGACCAGGTGCGCCGAGATGTAGCCCCGGTCGAACTGCATGCCCTCGACCACCTCGACCTCGGTCTCGATGCCGGTGCCGTCCTCGACGGAGACCACGCCGTCCTTGCCCACCTTGTCGAAGGCGTCGGCGATCATGGCGCCGATCGCGTCGTCGCCGGAGCTGATCGTGGCCACGCGCCGGATGTCGTCGCCGCCCTTGACGGGGTGCGATCTCGCCCGGATCGAGGCGACCGCGGCATCGGACGCCGCCATCATCCCGCGGCGAAGGTCGTTCGGCGGCGCGCCCGCAGCGAGGTTGCGCAGGCCCTCGTCGAGCATCGCCCGCGCCAGGACAGTTGCGGTGGTGGTGCCGTCGCCGGCGATGTCGTTGGTCTTGATCGCCACTTCCTTGAGCAGCTGCGCTCCCATGTTCTCGAAGTGATCCTCGAGCTCGAGCTCGCGCGCGATCGTCACCCCGTCATTGCTGATCAGGGGCGGGCCGAATTTCTTGTCCAGCACGACGGTGCGGCCGCGTGGGCCGAGGGTCACCGCGACGGTGTCGGCCACCATCGCCGCGCCGCGCGCCAGTGCGGCTCGCGCCGGAGCCTCGAAGCGAAGCTGCTTGGCAGGCATCTCCCCTGCCTAGCTCTTCTTGCCGTTCTTCTCGACGACGGCGAGGATGTCCTTCTCTCCCAGGATCAGGTACTCGGTGTCGTCGATCTTGACCTCGCTGCCCGCGTACTTCGCGTACATCACGCGATCGCCGACCTTCACGTCGAGTGCGACGCGCACGCCGGTCTGCTCGTTGTAGCGGCCGTTGCCGACCGCCTCGATGATGCCTTCCTGTGGCTTCTCTTTCGCGGTGTCGGGGAGCACGATGCCGCTCTTGGTCATCTCGTCGCGCTCGACTGGCTTGACGACGACGCGATCGGCGAGGGGGCGAAGGTTGAGGGACATGGTGGGGACCTCCTGGGCTGTTAGCACTCTTAGTGGGTGACTGCTAACACTCTAACGAACCGAGTGCCAATCCTGCAAGCCCGGGTCCTGCGGGGCCGGAGGTTGTCCGACCGCCGGGGCGGAAGCCGGCGGGGGCACCGTGGATCGCCGCGCCGGGCGCAGGAACAGGGTGAGCCCCACCACGAGGAAGGCCGCCCAGAGCGCCGCCTGGAGCGCCGTCGGCGCGGCGCTGTAGCCGACGAGCCCGTGGAGCGCGTCGCCGATACCGGTGTTGTCCGGCAGGATGCGGCTCATGTTCCACAGCGTCATCGACCCGCCGGGAAGCACGCCGAGCGCCTGGAGGTTCTGCACAGCGTCGGCCAGCAGTCCCGCGGCGACCACCATGAGCAGGCTGCCCACGATCGCGAAGAAGCGGCCCAGGTTGATGCGGATCCCCACCCGGTACATCGCGAAGCTCACCCCGAGGGCGATGCAGAGGCCGATCACCGCGCCGATCCCGAGCTGCAGCGGGGAGCTCTGGTATGCGATGGCGATCAGGAAGATGACCGTCTCGACCGCCTCGCGACCGACGGTGACAAAGGCGATGGCGCCGAGCGCGATCCCCGAGCCCCCGGTGACCGCGCCGGAGACCCTGGTGCGAAGCTCCCGCCCCATATTCCGGCTGTGGCGTCGCATCCAGAAGGTCATGTAGGTGAGCACCCCGACCGCGACGGCGAACACGCCGGTCTCGAACCACGTCTGCTGGTTCGAATGGACGAAGGTGTCCCGGCTGACGATCCACAGCACCACACCTGTGGCGGTCGCCAGAACGATCGCGAGTGCGGCGCCCGCGAACACGTAGCGGAAGAGGTCACGCCTGCCCGCGGCGGCGAGGCAGGCGAGCAGGATCGAGCAGATCAGCGTGCCTTCAAGGCCTTCTCGCGCGAAGATCAGCAGGCTTCCGGCCACCTCATGGCCTCCATCGACAGTAGTGGATCGCTCTCGCGGCGCGTTAGCTTAGCCTAACCTAAAGACCGGCGGGCGCCTCCACCCAGACCGCTCTGGCTGTCCCCGCGTCGACGTGCACCTCTCTGCCGCCGGCGCGGAGCGTCCAGGCATCGGGAGAACGCGAGACCACGCCGACCTCGACGCCTGGCGTCAGTCCGAGCTGATCGAGGATGCGGAGCAGCTGCGGCGCCTCGTGCTCCGCGACCTCCGAGATCCGCGCGACTTTCGCCCTCCCGCCGTCGGCAAGGTCGACCAGGCGAACCAGATGGCCGCCCTGGGGCGGGTTCCGGCCTGGGATGACGTTGCCGTGCGGGCAGGTTGCCGGCCACCCCAGGAGGGCATCGAGGCGATCAAGCACGGTCGCCGACATGCCGTGGGTGAGCGCCATAGCCTCGACGTCGGCAGTGGCCCAGTCGAGCCCGAGCACGTCGGTCAGCCAGCGCTCGACGATCCGGTGCCGGCGCACGATCGTCGCCGCCGCCTGCCCGCCGGATTCGGTCAGCTCCACGGAGCGATCGCCGGCGATCCGGATCCAGCCATCGCGGGCGAGGCGTTGCAGCGACACGGTGACCGTCGGAGCGCTGACGCCGAGCCATTCCGCGAGACGCCCTGGCCGGGGCACCTCACCCTCGTGCTCGATGTAGTAGATCGCCTCGAGATATCGCTCGGCCGTCTCCGAGCGATGCGCCGGCGGGTCGTCAGCGGCCACGCCAGCGGACACTACGCGCACTCCGCGAGTGACGGGTCGACGTCGAAGCCTGGAGCGTCAGCACCGTGGACGCGAAGGCGGTGCCATCCTGCCGCGGCGATCATCGCGGCGTTGTCGGTGCACAGATCGAACGGTGGGACCGCGACCCGGAGCCCCTTGAACCGCGCCGCAACCGCCTCTCGCAGCGCGCGGTTGGCAGCGACACCGCCGACCACCGCGACGGTGCTCGCTGCGCAGCGATCGGCGGCGGCCACCAGACCGGTGACCAGTTGCTCGACTGCCGCGACCTGAAAGCTCGCCGCCAGGTCGGCCACCACCTGCGGGTCCTTTGGCGCACCGGCGGGTGTGAGCGACCCCGCACCCAGGTCCCGGACCATGTACCGGACCGCCGTCTTCAAGCCACTGAACGAGAACGCGCCCTCGACCCTCGTCCGGGGCAGCGGGAACCGTGTCGGGTCCCCGTCCGCTGCGACGCGCTGGATCGCCGGGCCGCCTGGATACTCCAACCCGATCAGGCGTGCCACCTTGTCGAATGCTTCTCCGGCGGCGTCGTCGCGAGTCGCTGAGAGGCGCTCCGCGCGCCCGTGTTCGTGCAGCACCACGCACTCGGTGTGACCACCGCTCACCAGCAGCGCCAGGTACGGGGGTTCGAGACCCGGGTCGGCCAGCCACGCGCTGTACACGTGTCCGGCAAGGTGCGACACCCCGACGATCGGGAGCCCGCGCGCCAGCGCGGCACCCGACGCGTACATGGTCCCGACGATCAGACAGCCGGCGAGGCCCGGGCCACGCGTGACCGCGACAGCGTCGATGTCGTCCCACCCGCCGGGCATCGGAGCAAGGGCCGCGTCGACGACCGTGGATAGGCCCTCGAGGTGCGCTCGCGCTGCCAGCTCGGGGACGACACCACCATGAGACGCGTGCAGCGCGATCTGCGACGACACCACCGACGAGCGCACCTGTCGACCGTCGGTGAGCACCGCCGCGGCGGTTTCGTCGCAGGAGGTTTCGATCGCGAGGAGATTCAGGCCGACGGGTACTCCATCGAAGGACCGCCGCCGACTCCCGCGACATCGATACCGCCGAGGATCGCGTTGAACCCGCGCTTGAATCCGGGTGCGTGGATGCTGTCGCTCCACATGATCACAGCGTCCTCGCCGTTGTCGGTGTAGTAGCCACGCCGGCGGCCGATCGCCTTGAAGCCGAAGCGCTCGTACAGCCGGATTGCGTGATCGTTGCTGTCGCGCACCTCGAGCGTGATCCAGCGCGCTCCGAGTGCGTACGCACGTTGCAC
>DAITPY010000054.1:3299-7539 GCA_036833315.1 Candidatus Dormiibacterota bacterium | reverse complement strand
TCCAACCTCTCCTACGAGGTCTCGCTGTCGCTGAGCGACGACCCCCATGCCGAGACGTTCCAGAGCGCGACAACCGTCGTCTTCGACGCCGCCCACGAGGGATCGGAGACGTTCATCAACATCGCGGCCCGCTCGATCGAGGAGTGCACGCTCAACGGCAAGCGGCTCACCGCCGCGCAGCATGGGTTCGACGGCACGCTGCTCTGGCTCCGCGGCCTGCGTGCCGGATCCAACCGGCTCTCGGTGACCGCACAATGCGAGTACCAGCACACCGGCGTCGGCATGCACCGGCTCCGTGACCCGGTCGACGGCGAGGTGTACGTGTACACCCACTTCGAGCCCTTCGATGCGCACAAGGTCCTGGCATGCTTCGACCAACCTGATCTGAAGGCCGGGGTGAGCATGACCGTCACCGCGCCGCTCGCCTGGCGCGTCTGCGGCAACGCCTCGGTCATCCGCACCGAAGCGCGAGGCAACGCCAAGGTCTGGCACTTCAAGACGACGCCGCCCCTGCCGCCCTATCTGATCGCGGTCGTCGCGGGCAAGTACCACATCGTGGAGCGCAAGCATCGCGACATCCCGCTGGCGCTCTGGTGCCGTGAGTCGCTGGCGAAGTGGGTCGATGCGCAGGCCGAGGAGATCTTCGACATCACCGCCGCCGGTCTCGACTTTTTCGAGCAGTACTTCGGCCTGAAGTATCCCTTCGACGAGTACAACCAGCTCTTCGTCCCCGAATTCAACATGGGCGCCATGGAGAACCCGGGTTGCGTCACCTTCAACGAGGCCTACATCCATCGCGGCCAGGCCAGCGAGGCGCAGCTGCAGCGTCGGGCCGAGACGATCCTCCACGAGATGGCGCACGTGCACGGGTTTGGCGACGTCACCACCATGCGCTGGTGGGGCGATCTCTGGCTCAACGAGACCTTCGCGACGTACATGGCCAACCTGGCGCTGGAGAAGTCGACCCGCTTCACCAACGCGTGGGTGGACTTCGCGAACAGCGTCAAGTCCATCGCCGCGCGCCAGGACCAACTGGTCACCACGCATCGGATCGCGGACCACGTCCCGGATACGGTGTCGGTGCGCCAGAACTTCGACGGGATCACGTACCACAAGGGCGCGGCAGTGATGCGCCAACTGGTCGCGTGGGTCGGCGATGACGCCTTCAAACGCGGCGTGCAGGACTACTTCAAGCGCTACCGGTGGGGGAATGCCGATCTGCAGGAATTCCTCGACTGCCTGCGCCGCGCCTCGGGCCGCGACCTGACCAGCTGGGGGCAGGACTGGCTGCAGACCACCGGTATCAACACCTTCCACGTCCGCTTGACGGAACAGAACGGCCGCTACACGTCGTTTGCCATCGAGCAGTCGGCGATCCCCGAGCATCCGACCCTGCGTGCCCACCGCGCAGGCGTGGGCCTGTACGACCGCGACGCCAAGGGTGTCATCCGGCTGCGCAAGCGGGTCGAGACCGACCTCACCGGGGCGATCACGCCGATCACCGAACTGGTCGGGGAGCGGATCTGCGACCTCGTCCTGCTCAACGACGGTGATCTCACGTTCGCGAAGCTCCGCTTCGATGCGCGCTCGCTGGAGACCCTGAAGAGCGACCTCTCCAGGCTCGCGGATCCGCTGGCACGAGCGCTCTGCTGGGCGGCGGTGTGGGACCTCACCCGCGACGCCGAGATGCCCGCGCGCGAGTTCGCCGAGCTCGTGGCTCGTCACGCGCCGGCCGAGCAGGACTCGCTGCTCGTGGAGCGGGTGACCAGCCAGGCGCGCTCATCGATCGACCTCTACGGCGACCCGAGCAACCGCGCCAAGGCGCGAGAGCGGCTCCACGGCGTCGCGCTGGAGCAGGTCCGCAGCGATGCGCTGGCGGACGACCTCAAGCTGATCTGGGCACGCATCCTGGTCGCGACAGCTTCCTCGGCGAATTCGCTCGACAAGGTGGCCGCGATGCTCGAGGGCGGCGAAGCCATCGCCGGCATCGATGTGGATACCGACCTGCGCTGGCTCATCGTCGGTCAGCTCGCCGAGGAGGGAAAGGCGGACGTGGCCCTGATCCAGGCGACGATGGGCGGCGATCCATCGGACATCGGACGGCGACGCGGCACGGCGTGCCTGGCGGCGAGGCCCACCGCAGCCGCCAAGGAGGAGGCGTGGCAGCGCGTCGCGGATCCGACCGTCCCCATGCCCGCGGACTGGAAGGGCGCGACCGACGGCGAGCTCTCCGTCGCGTCGATGGCGGCAATCCTCCGCGGCTTCTACATCGGCTCGGTCGGTGTCGCCGGGATGATGGCCCACGGCCCTGACCCGGAGCTGCTCCGACCGTATGTGAGCCGCTATCTCGACGCGTTGCCGCAGGTGTGGGCGGAACGCACCATCGACGAGGCCGAGATGTTCACCGAATGCCTGTATCCGAGCCATCTCGTCGATGAGACTGTGGTGGCCGCCATCGACCGGGCCCTCGCGGCGGGCGAGCTGCCCGGACCGGCGGTGCGGATCCTGCGCGAGGGCCGCGACGGCACCCTGCGCGCTCGGCGAGCTCGCGAGCTGGACGCCGCGGCCGGTTCCTAGCTCGCGGCGCTTCCCATCAAGGCGAAGGCTTCCTCGTCCTCGTAGCCACACGGGCTCCCAGGAGGCTGGCCCTCGGCGCTGAGCCGGTCGTAGATCGCGGCCAGCCGGTCCACGGCTCGCCGCCAGGTGAAGCGCCCGGCTCGACGCCGCGCCTCCTCGCCCATCTCGTCCATGCGGACCGGATCCTTCAGGACCTCGGCGATCGCCCGCGCATAGTCGACCGGTTCGTGGCCGTCGATGAGGAAGCCCGTCACCCCGTCCTCGACGATCTCTCGCAACCCGCCCACAGACGCTGCCACCACGGGCGTTCCCAGCGCCTGCGCCTCGAGGGCGACCAGGCCGAAGCTCTCGGTGAGCGAGGGGACGACGCAGATGTCGGCCATCGCGTAATAGTCGCCGAGCTGCTCATGGGGGACGGCGCCGACGAAACGGACATGGTCGGCGAGACCGATCCGAGCCGCGTGGCGCTCGAGCCGGCGGCGCTCACCACCATCGTCATCGTGAGCTCCGTCGCCACTGTCATCGCCGGCGATCACCACGGCCAGATCGGCGAACGCCTCCCGGGCACGAAGCCAGGCGGCGGCGTCGAGCAGGATCTGAGCGCCTTTCAACGGCTCGAGGCGGCCGGCGAAGAGAGCGATTCGCGCCGACGGGTCGAGGCCGAGCCGCCGGCGCAGTCCGGGGCCGTCGTGCGCCGCGAAGAGCCGCCGGTCGACACCCGGTTGGGCCACGCAGATCCGATCGCGGGACGCGTGGTAGAGACGGATGAGGTCCTTCGCCTCCGACACGCTCGCGGCGACGAGCCGATCGGCCTGAGCGGCGAGCTCGCCCTCGGCCTGGGCACGCAGGGCGTCCAGCGGCAACCCGGCGCGAGCCTTGGTGAGCGCCAGCGTATGGAACGACTGCACCCACGCGATGTTCCATGCATCCCGAAGCTGGCGGCCGACGATGCCGCCATGCCAGTAGTGACCATGGATGGCCCTATAGATGCGACGCTCCGAGCGCGCATGACGGATCGTGGCGTCGGTGAACTCGTCGAGCAGCAGGCTGACGTGTTCTTTGGGGAGCGCGGTCGGCGGTCCGACGCGCAGCCGCACCAGCCTGCTCAACGGCGCGATCAACTCCTCATCAGGACCCGGTCCGTCCCTGCGCACGAATACGTCGGTCGGCACGCCGCGAAGTGAAAGCCCTTCGCAGAGACGGCGGATGGCGAGGTTCATGCCACCGTTCTCCCCGCTCCCCAGGTCCGACAACGGTGACGCGTGCACGGAGATGACGGCGACCGCCTGCGGCCCGGCTTGGAGCATGGGCTCCAGTGTACCCACCACCCCCTTGACGAACCCGCCGGCACCCGGCGCATACTCGACCGCCACATCTGAATAACGCTCCGGGTGACGGGAAGCCGGTGGAAATCCGGCGCTGTCGCGCAACTGTGAGCGGGGAGCCGGCGGCCATCGTGCCACCGGGAGAGTGCTCTCCCGGGAAGGCGGCCGTGATCGGCGTCGATCCGCAAGCCAGGAGACCGATCCGAGGCGTCGACCTCCACCCCCGCGCAAGACGGGAGGAAGCCTCATGCGGCGAGGACACTCCGGCAAGGGTGGAGTCTCCTCGCCGCGTGGGGAACCGACATGGGCAGGACCAGCAGAGTGATCGCACTCGCGAC
>DAITPY010000054.1:0-3199 GCA_036833315.1 Candidatus Dormiibacterota bacterium | reverse complement strand
CGACCCCTTCACCACCGCCCAGGTCCCACCCGCGCTCGAACGTACCCCCTATCCGCTCGAGTGCGGTTCGGCCCGTTGCTTCCAAGCCGGGAAGACGCTCAGCGCCGCGTTGACCCCACTGGCGTAGTCCGGCGTGAGCCGGACCCTCGTTCGTCTCGCCGTCGCTCTGCCGCTCCTCGCGGGCGGGGTTGGCGTCACCTCGACCGTCGGGGGCGCCGGACCTGCCGCACCGTGGTGCGCGCAGGCGGGTGCCACGCATCGGGTCGCACTTGTGGTCGAGCATGGCGACGGACGGGTGATCCGCATCTGCGTCGGATTCACCGCCTCCACGGTCACGGCGCTCACCGTGCTGCAGTCGAGCGGCCTCGAAATCGGGACCGAGTCGTACGGGTCGCTCGGCACGGCCATCTGCCAGATCGACCACGAGCCTGCCCAGTACACCACCTGTCTTCCCGCAGGCGGGTCGTACTGGGTCCTGTTCCTGTCGCGCGCCGGCGGTGCCTGGGCCACATCGAGTCAGGGCGCCTCGAATGCGACGGTGGCCGACGGGGACGGCGTCGGCTTCCGCTACGACCCGCAGGCCGGTGCGGACCCGCCACCACCATCGCCGGCCGGAACGTGCCCGGTGATCACGCCATCGCCGGGGCCAACGCCGACGTCAACCGCGCGAGCGACGCCGACACCCCGAGCGACCCCGGTACCCGGAGGAACACCGACCTCGCAGATCACCCCGCCACCCCACTCCGCGACGGCAAACTCGACTGCAACCACCGTGACCGCGCCAACCTCATCGCCAGCGGCCGGCGTCCTCGGAGTTGCGTCTCCGGGAGCAAGCGCCGCGCCGGCAGGCTCGCTCACGCCGGCAAGCCGCCGGCCACCGTCAAGCCAGGCCGGGCTCATCGTGGCGGCGGTCGGCATCGCCGGCCTCGTCGGTCTTCTCGGTCTCGAGGGACGGCGCAGACGCCGGCAATGAACCCACGCGCGCTCGCGGCCTGGTCGCTGTCGGGAATCACCATCGCGCTCGCGACCGGGAACCCCGTGTACCGGCTGCTCGTCCTGCTGTGCGCGATCAACCTGCTGACGGTGTTTCGCCGCGCCGACGTCTCCGTGCGCGGCCTGCTCATCGCGCTTGCAGTCGCGGCCGCCATCGCCATGGCGATCACGACGCTTGCGAGCCACACCGGCGCCCATCCGTTCCTGGAACTCCCTGCAGGGATCCCGGTGATCGGAGGGTCGCTGACGCTCGAGGCGGCGCTCTTCGGCGCGGCGACCGGCATCGGCATCGCGGCCGCGGTCCTCGCCGCGGCACCGCTCTCGCTGGTGCTCCAGCCGCACGAGCTGGTCGACGCGCTGCCCGCCGCGCTGGCCCGCACCGGCGCGGCTGTCGGCACCGCCCTCAACCTCATCCCCGGGATCGCGCGCAGCGCTGTCGAGATTCGCGATGCGCAGCGGATGCGCGGGTGGCGTTCGCGACGGATCCGGGAGTGGCCCGACCTCGCGGTTCCGGTCGTGCTCACGGCGCTGGAAAGCTCGATCACACTCGCTGAGGCGATGGAGGCGCGTGGCTACGGATCGGGAGCGCGCACCCATTACGGCGATCAGGTCTGGCGTCGCAGCGACATGGTCGTGGCTGTGGTTGCCCCGGTCGCGGCCGCGCTCTTCGTGACGCTCCGCGTCGCCGGAGGGATCGGTGACTGGTACCCGTTTCCCGATCTCACGTGGCCGTCGGTGGACGTCGTCGGGGTCGCGTGCTGTCTCGTGCTGGCGATCCCGCTGCTGGTCTGGCGTCGATGACCGGAAGCATCGCCTCGCTCGTCGGATTCAGCTATTGGTATCCGAACTCCCGGCTGCCCGCGCTCGACGGCGTCGACCTCGAGCTTGACGGCGGCCTCACGCTCATCGCAGGCGGGTCCGGCTCCGGGAAGTCGTCGCTGCTCCGTGTCTGCAACGGCCTGGTCCCGCATTTTCATGGCGGGACCGTGATGGGAAGCGCGGAGGTGTGCGGTCACGACGTGATCAGCACCGCGACGCGTGTGCTCGCGACTCGCGTGGGCTTCGTCTTCCAGGACCCGGAGCTGCAATCGGTGTACGCCAGTGTCGACCGTGACGTCGCCTTCGGCCTCGAGAATATCGGTGTTGCCACGTCGGCAATGCGGGAGCGGGTCGCCGACGCCCTGGAACAGACCAGCATCTCGCATCTTCGCGGTCGCGCGGTCGCGACCCTCTCCGGCGGCGAACGCCAGCGGCTCGCGCTTGCCGGAGTGCTGGCGATGCGTCCGCGCCTGCTCGCGCTCGACGAGCCGCTCGCGCAACTCGATGACGATGGAGCCAAGGACCTGGTTGCGATCCTGGGAGAGCTGGCGCGCGCGGGAACTGCCGTGGTCGTCGCCGAGCACCGCTTCGAGCAGCTCGGCCTCCTGCCCGGCCGGCGACTCGCGATGGACCGCGGCCGCCTCGTCGAGCCCGATGCCGAACAGCGCAACCGGATGTCGGGCGCAACGCCCCGTGTTGCCCCGCACCCGGTGGCGCGTGGGCCTCATGACCGCGTCGCGTGGCGCCTCATCGACGTCGCCGCCGGACCCACTCGCACGCCGATCCTCGAGGGCGTTTCGCTCGAGGCTCGCGCGGGCGAAGTGGTCGCACTGATCGGTCCCAACGGGGGCGGCAAGACGACGCTACTGCGGACCATCGCGGGGCTGCTCACCCCGGTTGCGGGCACCGTCGAGCGAGCGCCGGGTCGAGTTGCGTTCCTGCCACAGAATCCGATGGCGCTGCTCCACCGCCCGACAGTGGCCGCCGAGGTCGCGTGGACGGTCCGCACCGACCGGTCGGGCCGGGACGCCGGCAGCCTCATCGCAGAGCTCGGCCTTGCCGATCTCGCGGAGCGCGATCCTCGGGACCTGAGCAGCGGCGAGCGGCAGCGCGCCGCCATCGCCGCGGTGCTCGCGGGTGCTCCGGACATCGCGCTGCTCGACGAACCCACGCGGGGAATGGACGACGCCGCCCGTGACGCGCTCTGCCGGGTGGTCGCGACGCTGTGCGCCGGCGGGTGTGCCGTCGTCCTGGCCACGCACGACCGGCAGCTCGTCGCCGCGCTGGCGGACCGCACCGTCGCGGTGGGTGCGGGCAGCGCGCGCGAGCTCCCCGCGGTGGCGGTGGCATGAAGGTCGCCGCCATCTCGATTGCCGGACTTGCGCTG
>DAITPY010000053.1:0-7867 GCA_036833315.1 Candidatus Dormiibacterota bacterium | reverse complement strand
CCGCGGGCATCGTGACCTTCGAGGACCTCATCGAGGAGATCGTCGGCCCCATCCGGGACGAGTACGACATGCGCGAGGTCGAGGAACTGCAAATCGTTTCGGATCACGAGGTCGTGGTCAGCGCGCGCTATCCCGTCGACGACCTCAAGGAGGCCCTGGCGCTCGAGGTGCCCGACGTGGAGGCCGACACCGTTGGTGGCCTGGTCTACGAGCGACTCGGCGAGATTCCAAAGGTCGGCGCCACCATCCAGCTCGGGCCCGCAACGCTGACCGTCGAGGCGGTGCGACGCCAGAGCATCCAGACCGTGCGGATCACGAGCCCGACCTCGCTGGTGCGCGAGCGCGGCGCGCGTCCGCTCGATCACGAAGGGCAACAGGAAATCGGAGACACCCAGGAGCAGGCTTCTGCGCACGCTCACGGCCAGTAGTGCGCATGATGGTCGGATGCCGACGTACAGCGATGAGGGGATCGTGCTCCGCAGGATCGACTACGGTGAGACCGATCGGATCCTCACCGTCCTGACCCTCGAGCACGGCAAGATCGGGGTCATCGCTCGCGGCGTGCGCCGCAGTCAGAGCCGGCTCGCCTCGCGCACCGATCTGTTCACGCGGAGCCGCATGCAACTCGCGCGGGGTCGCGGCGAGCTCGATGTCCTCACCCAGGCGGAGTCGCTGGCGACGGCTCCGGTGCGCAGCGATGCCCGCCGCGCCGCGTACGCATCCCTCTGCGCCGAGCTGAGCGACCGCGTTCTCGAGAGCCACCATGCCGAGCCGGAGATCTATGCGCTCGTCGCCGCTGCGCTCACCGCCTGCGCCGATCCCGAGCGTGATCCCCGTGCCGCCGTCGTGTGGTTCGCTCGGCGCATGGTGGACCGGCTCGGCTATGCGCCGCAGCTGCTCAACTGCGCGTCGTGCGAGCGGCTCCTGCCCGAGGCGACGGCGTGGTTCAGCGCTCCGGGCGGCGGCTTGCTCTGCGCGGGTTGCGCGCCGGCCGATCCCGAGGCGGCGGCGTGCTCGGTGCGGGTGATCAAGGTGCTGCGCACCGCGGCCGAGGGTGACGAATCACTCTGGCTGCGGCTCCGCCTCGACGCGCCAACTCTGCAGACCCTCGAGCGCATCGTCGAGTCCGAGCTCGCCTATCACCTCGATCGACGGCTGCGCTCGATCGACGTGCTCCGCGCGATCGAGGGTCGGGGCGGTGTCGGCCTGCCGGTAGACTGACCCGCCATGGCCGAGGCCCCGGCGCGATCGGACGTCATCGAGAAGCTCGTCTCGCTGTGCAAACAGCGCGGATTCGTGTATCCCTCGAGCGAGATCTATGGCGGCCTCAACGCCGTGTACGACTTCGGTCCGCTCGGTGTCCGGCTGCGCCGCAACATCCGCGAACTCTGGTGGCAGTCGATGGTCGACCTTCGCGACGACGTCGAGGGTATCGAGACGTCGATCCTGATGAACCCGGAGGTATGGGTGGCGAGCGGCCACGTCGCCGGATTCACCGATCCGCTGGTGGACTGCACCGGTACGTGCCGGAAGCGATGGCGGGAAGACCACCTCGCCGCCGAACGCATTGCGCGCGGCAAGCCGCCCGATGCGCCCGGCTGCCCCGAATGCGGCGGCGCGCTCACCGCGGCGCGCCAGTTCAACCTCATGTTCAAGACCTTTATCGGACCTGTCGAGGAGGACGCCGCGCAGATCTGGTTGCGTCCCGAGACTGCCCAAGGGATGTTCGTCAACTTCGCCAACGTGGTCAGCGCCACGCGACGGCGGCTCCCCTTCGGCATCGCCCAGCAGGGCAAGGGATTTCGCAACGAGATCTCGCCGGGCAACTTCATCTTCCGGCTGCGCGAGTTCGAGTTGATGGAGATGGAGTTCTTCTGCAAGCCGGGAACCGATCGGGAGTGGCACGAGTACTGGTGCGCGGAGCGGCTTCGCTGGCACGTCGACACCATGGGGGTGCGCACCGCAAACCTGCGTCTCCGCCCCCACGACAAAGCGGAGCTGTCGCATTACAGCACCGCCACCAGCGACATCGAATACAGCTATCCCTTTGGCTGGGGTGAGCTCGAGGGCATCGCGGATCGCACCGACTTCGATCTCAAGACGCACATGGAGCACAGCGGCCGCGACCTCTCGTATTTCGACACCGATACCAACGAGCGCTATGTTCCCTACGTCATCGAGCCGGCGGTGAGCACCGATCGCATCTTCATCACGGCGTTGGTGGACGCGTATGACGAGGAGGAGGTCCGTGGAGAGAAGCGCGTCGTGCTCCACCTGCATCCGGACGTCGCACCCGTCCAGGTGGCGGTGCTGCCACTCTCGAAGAAGGCCGAGTTGACCGAGCCGGCGCGACGCATCGAGCACGACCTGCGCCCGCATTTCGCGACCATGTACGACGAGACCCAGGCGATCGGACGGCGCTATCGACGCCAGGATGAGATCGGGACTCCGCTTGCGATCACCTTCGACTTCGACTCATTGAACGACCACGCCGTCACCATCCGTGAGCGCGACGGCATGAGCCAGGTACGGGTGCCGGTCGAGGGACTCCGCGACGCGCTGCGCGATCAACTCGATGCGGCGCGGTCGCTCGCTCGCGAACGAGCGAACGCCTGACGCAGACTGGAGCATCCGGGGCGTTGGCCGTGCGTACCGACACCGATGGGGTCGCTGCCGATGTGCTGGAGTTGCTGGCGCTCGGCGACACCCCCGACCTCAACGCGGTGCTCGACAGGATCGTGCGCGCCGCGCGGCGGCAGTTCAAGGCGCGCTACGCGGCAATCGGCGTGCCCGACGGTCGAGGGGGATTCGCCCGCTTCGTCACCTCGGGGATCAGCGACAAGCATGCGGCCGCGATCGGTGAGCTGCCGCGCACGCACGGGGTGCTCGGAGCGCTCCTCGAGGAAGGTCCGATCCTGCTCGATGACATTCGCCGCCATCCCCGCTTCTCGTATTACCCGGAGCACCATCCGACGCTCACCGATTTTCTCGGGGTGCCGATCGTCCATGGCGGCAGCGTCGTGGGCAACCTGTTCGTGAGCGGGCATCGCGGGGGACGTTTCACGAAACTCGACGCCCGACGTCTCGATACGCTCGCAGCCTACGCGGGCATCGCCATCGCCAATGCCGACCTCTATGCGCGCTCGCAGCAGCTCGCAATCGTCGAGGAGCGCAATCGCGTGGCGCGCGACCTGCACGATGCGGCCACCCAGACGCTGTTCAGTCTGGTGCTCACCGCGCGCGCCGCGGCGCTCACGACGGACGACGAGTCCGCCAGGTCCACCATCCTCGAGTTCGAGCGCCGCACCACCATGGCGTTGCAGGAGTTGCGCGGGCTGGTCCACGCGCTCCGTCCCAAGAGTCTCGAGCGAGACGGGCTTGCGGCCACGCTCACAGACCACGCCGACGCGTTGCGCACCAGTGGTGCGCGAGTCATGGTCGACGTCGCCGCCGGTGTTCGCCTGCCGCTCGAGACCGAGCATGCCCTGCTTCGTATCGCCCAGGAAGCGCTGCACAACGCGATGCGTCATGCGCCCGGGGCAGCGCTGCGCGTGACGCTGCGGGCCGATGCGAAAGCGGTGACGTTGCGCATCCGCGATGACGGGCCCGGGTTCGATCCGGCATCGCTGCCGCGGACGCGCCGAGGGATCGGTCTCGCGACCATGCGCGAGCGCGCGCATGAGATCGGCGGTCGTCTCGACATCACCGGGCGAGGCGGTGGCACCACGGTGACGGTCACCGTCCCGCTCGGATGAGCCGATGAGCACGGCGATCCGCCTCGTCATCGTCGACGATCATTCGGTCGTTCGTGAGGGACTGCGCGCATTTCTCCGGCTGCAGGAAGGGATCGACGTGGTCGGTGAGGCGGCCGGCGCGGACGAGGCGATTCGCGTCGCGGCCGCGGCCTCGCCCGATGTGGTGCTCCTCGACCTGGTCATGCCCGACGGTGACGGCGTCGGGGCCATCCGCCGGCTCCTCGAGGTTGCTCCGGGTGTGCGCGTGCTGGTGCTGACGAGCTTCGCCGACGACGCCCAGATCTTCGCCGCCACCGCGGCGGGCGCCGCCGGCTACCTGCTCAAGGATGTCGATCCCGCGGCGCTCGCCGACGCCATCCGCGACGTCCATGCCGGCCGGCCCGCGCTGCACCCGTCCGTGGCGGCACGGTTGATGCGCCGCGGCGGCGGTCCGGCTCGAAGCCATGGCGACATCACCGCGCGAGAGCGCGACGTCCTGCGCCTGATGGTCGAGGGACTTCCCAACAAGCAGATCGCGCAGCGCCTCGGGATCGGCGAGAAGACCGTCAAGACGCACGTGAGCCGGGTGCTCGCCAAGCTCGGCGTCGCGGATCGCACCCAGGCCGCCGTCCTGGCCATCCGCGAGGGTCTGGTGGACTGAGCCGTCCGCCGAATGGCGGATGCGGGAATGCAACCCCTGGCGGACGCGACCGGCGCTGAACACGCGCAGGATTGACCGCATGGGAACCCTGACGGGACGAACCGTCGTGCTCACCGGCGCCTCCCGAGGACTCGGGCGAGCGCTTGCGCTTGCGACGGCGCGGGAGGGTGCGGCGCTCGCCATCTGCGCGCGCGGTGGCGAGGCGCTCGAAGCCGTCGCCGAAACGTGCCGCGCGCAGGGTGCTGATGTCGTCGCCGTGCTGGCCGACATGTCCGACGCCCGTGATGTCGAACGGTTCGCGGCCATCGCTCTGGAGCGATTCGGCGGGGTCGACGTCCTGGTCAACAATGCGGCGGCACTCGGTCCCACGCCGACGCCGCAGCTCACCGACGCCCCCGCGAGCGCCCTCGAAGCAGTGTTGCAGGCAAATGTGATCGGGCCGCTGCGGCTCACTCAGGCGCTGATCGGCGGGATGCTGTTGCGCAATCAGGGGCTGGTGGTGAACATCACCTCTGACGCCTCGATCATCGGCTACGCGGGACTGGGCATCTACAGCGCGTCGAAGGCGGCGCTGGACGCGCTCACGCGCAGCTGGGCCGCCGAGCTGCAGCACACCAACGTCCGGGTCATCAGCGTCGACCCCGGCGACATGAACACGGTCATGCACTTCGCAGCTGACCCGGAGGCGGATCCGGCGGATCTGCTCCGCCCCGAGGACGTCGCCGAGCGCATGCTCGCGCTCCTCGCCGGGCGCCTCCCCGCGGCCGATCGCCTGGAGGTGGCGAGCCTCGAATGATCACCGCCCCGCGCGAGCTCCGCGCCGCACTGCCAGCCGAGCTGCGTGGCCTGCGTCGCGACGGCGCGCGGCTCTGCGTCGTCGAGCGTGACAGTGGTCGGATCACCCACACGACCGTGGCCGAGTTGGGCGAGCACCTGCGCCCCGGTGATCTCCTCGTGGTCAATTCGAGCCGCACCCTGCCAGCCGCGCTGACAGTTGTTCGCGAGCGCGGTGAGCAGGTGCAGCTGCGCCCCGGCGCGCTGCGAGCAGCCGAGTGGGACGCTCTGGCCGTCGAGACCAAGTCCCCGCATCGCAACGTCGGGCTCCGGCGAGGTGAGATCCTCGAGGCACGAAGCGGGCTTCGCCTGCGCGTGCTCTCCGAGCGCCCCGACGCGCCCCTGCTCTGGCGGATGGCGGTTGTCGGCGGCGACCCCGTCGAGACGCTGCTTCGCGACGGTGAGCCGATTCGCTATTCCTACGTTCCTGAGCCGGTGCCGCCCGAGCATTACCAGACGGTGTACGCGGGCGTCCCGGGCTCTGTCGAGATTCCGTCCGCCGGCCGTCATCTCACCTGGGAGTTGCTCGGTGAGCTGCGCCGAAACGGCGTCGGCATCGCCGACATCGTGCTCCACTGCGGCCTCAGCTCGTTCCAGGATGACGAGGTCGACCTCACCAAACCGCTCATCGAGGAACACTTCGAGGTCCGCCCGGAGACGGCGGATCGCGTGAACGGTGCCGCCCGCGTGATCGCGGTGGGTACGAGCGTCATCCGCACCCTCGAGACCGCTGCCGATGACGACGGGATGGTGCGACCCGTGCATGGGTGGACGCGTCTGGTGATCACGCCGCGCTCGCGACTGCGTGCCGTCGACGCGCTGCTCACCGGGTTGCACGAGCCACCCGCCACCCACCTCGACATGCTCGGGGCATTGCTCGACGCACGCCTGCTCGAGCGCGCCTATGCAGAGGTTCGCGAGCGCCGCTACCTCTGGCACGAGTTCGGCGATGCCATGCTCATCCTCTGAGGCACCCGCCACCCGTGGCTGCAACGGACCAGCCCCGGGGCAGGCGTGTCCGCCGCCCGTGCCGGTCCGGGCGGTTCTGCCCATCGGCGGCCCGATGCTACGCTCAGGCCCCGAGCGCTGCCTGCGCTCGCGCAACAACCACTCTGTGAGGGCTGGCGAATGGCGGTGAGCACCCGGGGCACCACGGCGTCGAAATCGCGGCAGCGTGGGTCCGCCGCGCGCAGCGGCGCGGCGAAGCAGAACGGCGCCGGGCGAGCTCGCGCGCACAAGTGGGTGTACCGCTTCGACGAGGGGAGTGCGGCCATGCGCGACCTGCTCGGCGGCAAGGGCGCAGGTGTCGCTGAGATGACCCGGGCCGGGCTTCCCGTCCCACCTGGGTTCACGATCACGACCGAGGCCTGCAATGCCTTCTACGCGCGCGGCGGGAAGTTTCCAGAGGGCCTCTGGGAACAGGTCGAGAAGTCGCTGCGAGTTGTTGAGAAGACCACCGGCAAGGGCTTTGGCGACCCGCGCAATCCGCTCCTGGTCAGTGTCCGAAGCGGCGCCAAGTTCTCGATGCCCGGGATGATGGACACCGTCCTCAACCTCGGTCTCAACGCCAGGACGCTCGAGGGGATGGCTGCGCTCACCAAGGACCGCCGTTTCGCGCTCGATGCCCAGCGTAGGTTCATCCAACTCTTCAGCAAGATCGTGTTGGGGATCGAAGGACAGCGCTTCGAGGATGCGCTGGGGGCGATCAAGAAGCGCAAGAAGGCAAAGACCGACGCGGACCTCACCGCCCCCGCGCTCGAGGAGCTGATCGCCGAGTATCGCGCGATCGTCAAACGCCATTCCCGCAGCGGTTTCCCCGAGGACCCGGTCGAGCAACTGCGCGCCGCCATCGGTGCGGTGTTCGAGTCGTGGAACAACAAGCGCGCGATCGACTACCGCAATTACAACCGCATTCCCCATGACCTCGGCACCGCGGTCAACGTGCAGTCGATGGTGTTCGGCAACATGGGCGACGACTCGGGCACGGGCGTTGCGTTCACGCGTGACCCGTCGACGGGCGAGCGGCAGCTCTACGGCGAATATCTGACCAACGCCCAGGGAGAGGATGTCGTCGCCGGCATCCGCACGCCCAAGCCGATCGCCGCCATGGCGACCGATCTCCCCAAGGCGTACCGTCAGTTCGAGCTGATCGCGCGCAAGCTCGAAAAGCATTACCGCGATGTGCAGGACATGGAGTTCACCATCGAGCGGGGGACGCTGTACATGCTGCAGACGCGGAGCGGCAAGCGCACCGCGGAGGCCGCCGTCAAGATCGCCGTCGACATGGTGCGTGAGCGGTTGATCACCAAGCGTGAGGCGGTGATGCGCGTCGAGCCCGGTCAGGTGGACCAGTTGCTGCATCGCCGTATCGACCCGAAGGCGAAGGTCACCGTCCTCGCCACCGGGCTGGCCGCGTCGCCCGGCGCCGCCTATGGAAAGGCAGTCTTCGACGCCGACCGCGCCGAGGCGATGGCCAAGAAGGGCGAGAAGGTGATCCTGGTACGGATCGAGACCAACCCCGACGACGTCCACGGCATGATCGCGGCCGAGGGCGTGCTCACCTCGCGTGGAGGACGCACGTCGCACGCGGCGGTGGTCGCGCGAGGCATGGGCAAGCCCTGCGTCGCCGGCGCCGAGA
>DAITPY010000052.1:0-7935 GCA_036833315.1 Candidatus Dormiibacterota bacterium | reverse complement strand
CAAATCTGTGTATATGCGCCGGCGCTCGGCCAGTTATCGGGTGAGCAGCATCCCCACCACGAAGAGCACGACGATCAGAACGCCGGCGGCGGCGACCACGAACCACCCTTCGCCGGCGGTGAGGATTGACGAGGTCGCGACAACCGGCGGCGATGCGGCGGCGGCTCCGGGGGTCCCGATGATGTCGTCGGGCGCCTCGACGGCGATCAGCGCGACCCGCCCCGGGGCGTCCTCCGGGAGCTCGGCGGGGTCGAGCAGCGCCGGAGCGACGGCCACGCTGCGCCGGCGGCGCGGGGAGCGGGCCTCAGACACCGCGCTCGCCCTCCGCGATCAGCGCGGCGAGCACCTCGTCGGCGAAGGAGCGGTATGCCGCCGCCGCCTCCGATGACGGCGCCAGCACGGTGACCGGCTCACCGGCGAGCGCCGACTCCTGGAGGCGGACGGTCACCTTGATGACCGTGTTGAACACCCGCAGGTTGGGGATGGCCCGCAAGCCCTCGAGCAGGTCCCGGGAGAACCTCGTGCGCATCACCACGAAGGTGGGCAGCAGCCCGAGCACGCGCAGATTCGGATTCAACTCCTGGCGCACGTGGTGCACGGCGCGAAGGGTCTCCTTGAGCCCCTTCACCGCATACCCGGACATCTGCATCGGGATGACGATGAAGTCCGCGGCCGCAAGCACGCTGATGGTGTGGAAGGCAAAGCTCGGGGGCGTGTCGAAGAGGATGTAGTCGTAGTCGCGGCAGTCGCGCTGGAGCGCGCGGCGCAGGCGCGTCTCGGAGTCGAGGGTGGTGGGCAACCCGGCTTCGACCGCGCTGAGGTCCGGGCTCGCCGGGAGCAGGTGCAGACCGCTCCATTTGGTCCGGACGATCAGCTCGTCGACCGACTGCTCCGGTTCGAGGATCGCGTCCGCCACCGTGTGGGTGAGCGCATAGGGATTGAAGCCAAGACCGGAGGTCAGGTTGGACTGGGGGTCCATGTCGACGGCGAGCACGCGCCTGCCACGCTCCGCGAAGACAGCCGCAAGCGACGCGCAGGTGGTTGTCTTTCCCACCCCGCCTTTTCCGGAGATACAGGCGATCGAAACGGCCACCGCGACCGGTTAGTCTAGTGGAGGCCGCCGCAACCGGCACACCAGCGGGGGCAGATTGCCGGCGAGATCGGTCAGCTCGAAACCATGTTGACTGACGGACGCATCGGCGGACTGATGGCTTTCTCGTCCTCCCACACGCGGTTCAGGCGTCGCTGCATCGTCGCCAGCAGCACCAGACCACCGGCGATCGGCAGGAGCAGCCAGCAGATCGCTCGCACCGGACGCAGTTGCACGTCGGTGGTGCGACCGATCCGGTCCTCGACGATCCGTACCCGCTCGAGGGTCATCGCCATGGCGATCGCACTGAAGGGCAGGAGCAGTTCGAGGTAGGGAATCAGGAGACCGCCGGCGAGCAGTCCATACCCCTGCAGCACCGAGAAGTGCGGGTCGAACGGCAGGCTGACGTTGAGGACGGCAAGCACGATCCGGGCCGCGCCGGCGACGCTCACCAGCCAGCCGAGCGCCCACGGAATCGATACCGCCAGCGTGGATCTGCCAGGAATGACATGCATGCGGGTGTCGAAGTTGCCGATCTCCCGGTTGACCCGGTTGTGCCAGACCAGGCTGTACACGCCGAGGGTCACGATCGAGAGGGCGACCACCGCAAGCGTTGAGCGCTGCTTGCCGATCGGGCCAAGCGACGGCGTCATCGCCGGGGCGGCGGCCTCAGGCGAGGCGACGCCGGTGACCGAGACCTCGGTCTCCGCGGTCGAGGGGTCCGCGCCGGATGCGGCAGCCTCGGCGTCCGACGTGTCGGTCGCGTCGCCTTTCTCTGCAGGCGCCGTCGACGCGGGCCAGGACCAGGACGTCATCGGGGGATCGACGGCGTCCGGGGGCTGGATGCCCGCAGGGGCGTCGGGGGTGGTCAGGGTCGCGACAGCCGGCGTCGTGTCCGGCCGCGATGCGGTATCGGTCATCCCGTGTTCCTCGTGTACGGCGCCGCCTCGGGCGATGCCGCGTGCTGCTAGTGGGACGTCGGCGCTCCGGGTACTGGATTCGAACCAGTGGCCTTGCGGTTAACAGCCGCCTGCTCTACCGCTGAGCTAACCCGGATCATGACTCAAGTCTACCTGCCGTGACGCGTCGTGAACCCCGTTCTCGCATTCGTCGCGGATGGAGACTCTGTGCGGTCGCGCTACTCGAGGTAATCCTTGAGCTTCTTGGAGCGCGAGGGATGGCGCAGCTTGCGCAGCGCTTTCGCCTCGATCTGGCGGATGCGCTCGCGTGTGACACCGAAGCGCTTGCCGACCTCTTCGAGGGTGCGCTGATGACCGTCGATCAGCCCGAACCGGAGTTGCAACACGCGCCGTTCGCGCGGCGTGAGCGTGTCGAGAATGTCCTCCACCTCGGTGCGCAGCATGGTCAGCGACGCGGCATCTGACGGTGCGGTGGCCTCTTTGTCCTCGACGAAATCACCGAGATGCGAATCCTCTTCCTCGCCGATCGGGGTCTCGAGCGACACCGGGTCCTGCGATACCTTGGTGATCTCCCGAACCTTCTCGGGTGTGATCCCCATCTCCTCGGCAATCTCCTCGTCGTTGGGCTCCCGGCCCAATTCCTGGAGCAGCCGGCGTGACACACGGACGAGCTTGTTGATGGTCTCGACCATGTGCACGGGGATGCGGATGGTGCGCGCCTGGTCGGCGATGGCACGGGTGATCGCCTGGCGGATCCACCACGTCGCGTACGTCGAGAACTTGTATCCCTTGTGGTAGTCGAACTTCTCGACGGCACGGATCAAGCCCATGTTGCCTTCCTGGATCAGGTCCAGGAACGACATGCCGCGGCCGATGTACTTCTTGGCAATGCTGACCACAAGGCGGAGGTTCGCCTCGGTGAGCTGGTTCTTCGCCTCTTCGTCGCCCTGCTCGATCAGCTTGGCGTAGTGGACCTCCTGCTCGGCCTTGAGCAGCGCCACCCGGCCGATCTCCTTGAGGTACATCCGGACCGGATCGTCAAGGGAGACGGAGTCGATGGCCTCGGCTTTGGCGATGAGCTCCTCGTCGATCTCGTCGACGGTCTCGAAGTCCTTGTCACCATCGCTGACCTCGATGCCCATCTCGCGGAAGACGTGGAAGATCCGCTCCAGATGGTCGGGCTCGACATCGATCTCGGGGAACGCGGCGAGGATGTCGTCGGGCGTGAGGTATCCATGGTCCTTGCCCTTGATGATCAGCGCCTCGGCGGCGGAGACCAGCAGGTCAGCCCCCGAAGGCGGCGGCAGGGCGGCTGCGCGAGATCGGGTGGTGGTTGCTGTTGTGGTCACTTCAACTTCGCCTGACGCGGTGCAGGCTGACGCGGACGCTGCGAGGTCCGCCGGACTGTGGATACGACACCGGGCACAATAATCACCGAAGCCGTCTCACTGTGCCAATTCGGGCGATCGGATAGAGGAAACCACGCAGGCACCACACGATGGTGGCTCGCAGGCGCGCGGATCAAACATGCGCCGCGCGCAGCGGGCGCTCATCAAGGGCTGGGTCAGCGTACCGCAAGCGTCCGGCGCAGATGCGGGGCGTCGGCGGCGAGCCGGCTGAGCTCGGCGGCAAGCGCATCGGCGTCCTGGACGCGACCTTCATCGCGGGCGCGGTGCATCTCGCTCGAGATGCTGACCAGAGCGCGCCTGACGCTCTCCTCGTGAATGAGCCTGACGCAGTCGGCCATCAACCGCTTGAGAGTCTGCGGGTCGGCCTCCTCCGCCAGCTCGGGAACATCACGGACCAGCAGTCCGGCGGCCCGCCGCTGATCTCCTCCTCCGAGACGTCGAAGGGTGAAGCCTGCCGGATCAGTGCTGGTCGCGTCGAAGATCCGGCGGGCGGTGGGGTTGGTGAACTCCTCGGGCTCGAGGCCCCCGTCCGCGCGAAGTGCGGCGGCAAGCTCGGGTTTGATCAGCATCACCCGCACGAGCTGTGCCTCCCAGGCCGGCATCGGCTCGTCCGCCTCAGGGGGCTCTGCCGGTTCCTCCACAACTTCCGGAGCCGGTTCCACCGGTGCGGCGACCACGATTCGGGCCGGCCGCCTGGTCCGATCGCGCATGGCATGCGCCAGGTCGGCGGTCAGCGAGCGCGCCCCGATGTCGAGGCGACGGGCCGCCTGCTGGAGGTACAGCTCGCGGGTGGTCGCTTCGGGGATCCTGGCAAGCACCGAGACCGCGCGCTCGGCGGCGCCGCGGCGCGCATCGACGCTCCCGCCCTCGCCCGCTCCCAGCGCCGCGTCGAGGAGCACCTGCCAGGCCGGCGGAGCCTCACCGACCGCCTGAACAAACGCACCGGGATCGCGCCGCACCAGCTCATCGGGGTCCTTGGCGCCCTGCGGGAGCCGGCAGATCCGGGCTTGCAGGCCCTCTGCGGCGATCACGTCCACCGCTCGGGTGGCCGCCGCCCTGCCGGCATCGTCCCCGTCGAAGCAGAGGATCAGCGTCTCGGCAATCCGTCCCAGGGAGTGGACCTGCTCGCGGGTGAGCGCCGTGCCACTGCTCGCCACCGTATGCAGGGCGCCGGCCGTGTGCGCGGCCATGACGTCGAAATACCCCTCCACGATGATGGCCGCCCGCTCGCGCACGATGGCGGGGCGGGCGAGATCGATGCCGAAGATGGCCACCGACTTGTGATAGGCGCTGGTGTCCGGGCTGTTCAGGTACTTCGGCTTGGCGTCGCCGAGGGCCCGGCCGCCGAAGCCGAGCACCTCGCCACGCTCGTCTCGGATCGGGAAGACCAAACGGTCCCGGAACCGGTCACGGGTTCGGCCCCGCTGCGCCGGATGGGCGAGCCCCGCGTCGACCAGCTCCTCGACGCCGGCGCCGGCCTTGCCGGTCAGGTATCGAGCCAGGGCATCCTCACTTGCACCGCCCGCCGGGGCGAAGCCGATCCCGAAGGTTCGCGCAAGCGCTTCGCCGATGCCCCGGTCCACCAGCAGCGCGCGCCCGGGCTCGCCTGCCGGCGACGACCACAGCACGTGCTGGTAATACGCCTGCGCCTTGGTATTGAGCTCGATCGAGCGCCGACGCTTTCGCCCCGCGCCTCGTGGGGCGTGCGGCCCACTCTCGAGCTCCACCCCCGCCCGATCCGCGAGCAACTCGAGCGCCTGGCGGAAATCGATGCGTTCGATCTGCTCGATGAACTTGAAGAGGTCACCGCCTTCGTGGCAGCCATGGCAGTACCAGACCTGGCGTTCGGGACTCACGGTGAAGGACGGCGTCTTCTCGGGGTGGAACGGGCACAGCCCGGTGAGCTCGCGACCGGCTCGATGGAGGCTGACGTACCCGCTGATCACCTCGATCAGATCGAGGCGCGCCTTGACCTCCGCGACGGCATCACCTGCCATGGCCCGCCCGCCTTGACCGCCGCCTAACGGCCGAAGAACCAGCGGCGTCGCTTGGCGGCGACGTCCTGCGCATCGGGAAACCGGGATTCGAGGTCGCCGATCCGGCGGTCGCGGTCGGCAAGACGTCGATCCTTCTCGGCCTGGGCCGCCGCATGCTCCGCCCGGGCAGTCTGGAGCTCGAGTTGGAGTTGCTTCACGAGGTTCTGGCGCGAGTTCAACTCCGCCTCGAAGCGCTGTCGCTGCTCCGAGTAAATCCGCTGCTCGAGGGTCCGCTCCCATCGATCGAGGAGACCCGCAACCAGCTCCCGAGGGTCGAGTGAGGTCATCGAGGCGACATCACGGCGAGGCTCGTTGGGCCCGGCGTCGATCAGCGTCCCACCGCGCCCATGGGAATTCATGGCCTCTGCCGCGAGCTCCTCCGCCGGAGACGGCACGACCTTGTCGGGCCATGCCGAGGCGTGCTGTGTGGGCTGCTGCGCGGTACCGACGACGTCAACGTTCTGGGTCTCGTCACCGGCAGCCGGTTCATCTTCGATAACCGGCGGCGGTGGCGGAACAGCCATGTCGACCGAGGGGACCAGAGCGATTGGAACCGGCGTTGCTACCGGAGCGGCGGTGTCGAGCTGCTCGGGCATACCCTCCGAAGCACCTTCGATACCGAGGTCGCCGAGACGCACGAGAAAGTGCACACCATCAGGGCCGTCCTCGCGGCGAGACGGGACGTCGCCCGCTTCGACGCGACGAAGCAGGATGCCGAGCGGAAGATCCAACCTCCGAGCCACCTCTTCAACGGGGAGGTACGGCTCGGAACCCTGCTCGGTTGTTGTGGCTGCGGGCATGGGTGTCTGCGGCCAGGACATCCTACAAAGAGTAGGCGAAACCGTATGCCCAGTGGGGAACCACAAGCGATCCGTTACGGTCGACATAGCGTCCTACGAACCGAGATCTTATATAGGGCTAGCGTCCGATGACCTCGATCGCATATTTCGAGTTGTCGGTCAGCAACACCACCCTGCCCTGCTGCTCCGTGATCACAGCGCGCACGGGTGATGTCGCGAACACATCCGGTGCGTCCTCATGCTCGGTCACGGTGCGGCGCACCGTGTAGGGCATCCCGGGAATCGGCGGCGAGAGCTCGTCGCCCTCGACGACGTGCCCGTCGTCCAGCATCTCCGGACGTCCGCTCCGGGTCGCAATCTTGCGTATCCGCACGTGCTCGGTCAGCGGTCGCGCTCCACCCGGGCGAGTCGAGCGTGGGCGGCCGCCAGACGCGCCGCGGGAACGCGAAACGGCGAGCACGACACGTAGTCGAGCCCCAGCTCCTCGCACAGCGCGATGGAATCCGGGTCACCACCGTGCTCGCCGCAGATACCGACGCTGAGCGACGGGCGCACGCCCCTCCCCTCCTCGACCGCGAACCGCATCAGGCGCCCGACGCCGTCGCGGTCGAGAGTCTCGAACGGGTTGCGGGGCAGCACCTTGTCCTCGACATAGCGGAGCAGGAACTTGCCCTCGGCGTCGTCACGAGACACACCGAAGGTCATCTGGGTGAGGTCGTTGGTGCCGAAGGAGAAGAAGTCCGCGGACTCGGCGATCTGTCCCGCGGTCAACGCTGCCCTGGGTACCTCGATCATGGTGCCGACCAGGTACCCGACCTTGCTCCTGGTCTCCCTGAACACCTCCTGGGCCACCCGGTCGATGACCTCGCGTGTTCTGCGCAATTCCTCGAGGGTCCCGACCAGCGGGACCATGATCTCGGGACGCACGTCGACGCGCTCTTTTTTGAGGCTCACCGCAGCCTCGATGATCGCCCGCGTCTGCATCTCGATGATCTCTGGGAACAGCAGACCAAGACGGCACCCGCGCAGTCCCAGCATCGGGTTCTGCTCGTGGAGGTTCTGCACCGCGGCGAGCAGATCCTGCTGTTTGCGATACGACTTCTCCGGCTTTCCCAGCGCCTGGGCGCGGGTGACCTCGACCAGCAGTTCCTCGAGTGACGGCAGGAACTCGTGCAACGGTGGATCGATGAGCCGGATGATCACCGGCAGCCCCCGCATCGCCGCCAGGATCCCGCGGAAATCCTCGCGCTGGAACGGCAGAAGCTTGGCGAGCTCGCGGCGTCGCTCGGCCTCGTCGGCGGCGAGGATCATCCGCTGCACGATCGGCAGGCGCTCCTGCTGCATGAACATGTGCTCGGTACGGCAGAGGCCGATGCCCTGGGCGCCGAAGTCGCGCGCACGAACGGCGTCGTGCGGATAGTCGCCGTTCGCCCACACCTCGAGCCGGCGGAACGAGTCAGCCCAGCGCAGCAACTCCTCGAGCTCGCCGGAGATCTCGGCATCGAGCATGGCGACCTGCCCCGCGATGACGTTTCCCGTGGAACCGTCGATGGTGAAAGGGTCGCCTTCCTTGATCGTGGTACCGCCCGCGGTGAACTGTCGCTTGACCAGGTCGACCTTGACCGTCTCGGCGCCGGCGACGCAGGGCTTGCCCATGCCTCGCGCGACCACCGCCGCGTG
>DAITPY010000051.1:0-8039 GCA_036833315.1 Candidatus Dormiibacterota bacterium | reverse complement strand
ACGCTCCGGCGGGTGACGCTTCAAGCGGGCGGTCGCAGCCCGGCGCACCGTTTCGGTGGCCTCGAAGTCGTCTTCGTGCTGGATGGGACGCTCAATGTCCATGTCGCCGGCCACTCGCCGGTGCAGCTGATCGCGGGTGAGGGCACGTATATCCCTCCCGCCACCGCGACCCAGGAGCTCGCCGGCGCAAGCAGCAAGGTCGTCTACCTGGCGTTCTTCGTGACGCAACAGGGGGCACCGTTCGAGACCGACGTTACGAGCGCTCCGTAAAGCTAACCCACGAGTCGGACCCGATTCCCGTCGCGATCGGCGATGTAGAGGCCGGCGGAGTCGACCGCCACGCTGAGGGGCAGGCCCAACCCGGCGCTGGTCGCAGGGCCCTTGTCACCAAACGACCTCGGCCGGCCATCGCCGGCGACTGTGGTGATGATTCCGTTGACCGCCACCTTGCGCACACGATGGTTGAGCGCATCCGCGATGAACAGGTCGCCCGCGGCGTCGACCGCGAGGCACCCGCCGCCGCTGAGTGGACCGGTGGCCAGCTGGAGCGTGGCGTCCGTTGCCGGCCCGTGGTCTCCGGAGAAGCTCTGAATGCCCGTGCCCGCGACTGTGCTGATTGTGCCGTCGACTACGACGCGCCGCACTCGGTCGTTGAGTGCGTCGGCGATGTAAACGTTGTCATTAGCATCGACCGCGATGCAGTGTGGATCGTTGAGGACACCGGACGTCGCGGGCCCGCCGTCGCCTGCATAGTTCGTATCTCCGGTGCCGGCGGTGCCGGCGAAGGTGTCGATGGTGCCGTTGGCGTCAACCACGCGCACGCGATTATTCGCGCTGTCGGCAATGAGGATCGTGTTGCCGAAGCCGATAGCCACGCCGGTCGGATCATTGAGCACCGCTTGCTTTGCGGGTCCGCCGTCGCCTCCGTACCCCGGGTGGCCTGATCCGGCGATCGTCGTGATGATCCCCCGCGGGTCGACCCGGCGAACACGGTTGTTCTGCGAGTCGGCGATGAAGATGTCACCAGCGCTGTCGATCGCGATCGACTGAGGGCCATGGAGATCCGCGGAGGTCGCCGGGCCGCCGTCACCGGAGAAACCTGCGCGCCCGGTGCCGGCGATTGCGGTTATGGTGCCGCCGGCGTTGATCCTGCGCACCTGGTTGCCGTCAACGACGTAGAGGCGTCCATCCGAGTCCAAGGCGACAGCGATCGGATGAGCGAGACCGGTTGCGGTGGCGGGCCGTCCGTCGGGTCCGTCAGCGTTGACGCCGGTGCCTGCAACGGTGGCGATGCGCGGAGCTGCCGTCGGCAACGCGCCGCCGCCGCGGGTGAGCAGAATGACCGCGGCCGCGACCACGGCGATCACCAGGATCGATGCTCCGATGATGATGGAGCGCCGGCGATTCCCCGCACCTTGGTGAATATGCCGAGCATCCGTCCAGGTGACGCTGAAGAGCTGCATCTCTCCAGGCACGCCCTTGAGCGCATGAGCTCCGAGGTCGACGAATCCATAGTCGGAGCCTCTGACGACGTCGCGAACCGTGCCACTCACGAGCACCTGCCCCGGACCTGCCTGCGCGCAGACCCGGGCACCGATGTGTACCCCGATGCCGCCAAGCTTGGCGCCAACTGTTTCCACCTCGCCCATGTGAATGCCCGAACGGACTTCGAGGCCCTTGGTCTGCACCTCTTCGCTGAGCGCGCACGCGCAGGCGATCGCGCCCGCCGGATGTTCGAACACCGCGAAGAAACCGTCCCCGGCGTCGTCGATCTCGCGACCGCCAGTCCGCCGAAGCGTTCGCCTGACCATGCCGCGATAGTCGGCGAGCACCTCACGCCACCGCCGGTCGCCGATTCGGGCAGCCAGCTCGGTCGACGACACGATGTCGGTGAAGAGCACGGTTACCACTCGCCTGCCAGAGCTGCTGGCCCTGGGGTGCATGGCCGGTATTGTCCTCGCCGAGAGCGCACACGGTGGCTGCGATACTTCGAAGGTGGCCGCGACCCATCCACTGAATTCCCTCACCCTGATCCACGGCGACGAGCGGTTTCTCGTCGATCGGTCGGTGCAGGCATGGCGGGATCGCGCGCGGCCACCTCAGCTCGACGTCGAAGTCTTCGAAGCGCCGGGTCGCCTCAACGAGCTGCGGCTCGCCGTGGCCGAGACGCCGCTGTTCGACCCCGAGCGCGCCCTTCTGGTTCGCGATCCCCCTCAGCTCACCGGGGCGGCGAAACGCGGGGGCGCCGATCCGCCAGAGCGGCTCGCGGCGATCCTCGCCGAGCGGGCTCCGACCACCGTGCTCTGCCTGGTTGCTCACGCCAAGGTGCCGGACCGAAACCCGGTGCTCGCCGCCGTCAAGGCGATGCACGGCGCGATCTCTTTCCATCCCGCGATCAAGGGTCGGGAGCTCCGCGTCTGGGTGGAGCACGAGATCGCGGCTCGGCAGCTGCGCCTCGGATCGGGGTCGGTCGACCATCTGATCCGGGTCGCCGGCCCTGATCTCGGCAGCATCGCCTCAGAGCTCGACAAGCTCGTCGCCTACGCGGGCGGCCGTGCCCTATCGATCAGCGATCTTCGAGCCGCGGTGGCCGGCGACGAAGCGACCGGCCTCTACGAGACCCTCGGGGACCTGCTCGGGTCCACCCCCGCGAAAGGCGCTGAATCGATCGACCGCCTGCTCTCCGAAGGACGCGCCGGGCAGTACCTGCTCGCCATCCTCGCGGGCCAGATTCGGGACCTCGTGCTTGCCCAGGCGTACCTGCAGACCCACGGCTCGCAGGCTGGGCTCGCCGCCGCCATCGGCAAGCCGGACTGGGCCGCCGAGCGCCTCGTCCGCCAGGCACGTTCGGCGCCGCCGGGAGTCGTGGCAGGCTGGCTCGGCGCCCTGCACGATGCCGATCGCAAGCTCAAGACCGGCGAGATCTCGGATACCGAAGGCCTGCGATTGACGGTTCTCCGGGCCGCTGCGGAAGTGACGGCGGCACGAAAGCAGCCCCGCCGAGAAGGTCCCGCGGCGCAAGCACGCCTGACCCAATCGGCCCAGCGCTCAGGCTAGGTGGTCTTGGTGGCCCTGGCGGTCGTCTTCGCCGGCGTGGTCGCGGACCCTGCCTTGGGTGCCGCCTTTGCGGCGGCCGACTTCACGGTGCTCGCCTTCGCGGCCGGAGCCTTGCCCGCCGGCTTGGCGGCGGTTTTCGCGGTCGCGGATCTCCTCGTCTGCTGCTTCGCGCTCCGGCCCTTCGCACCGCCCGCTGCCGCGGAGCGGGCCGCGGCGCCTTCGGCGCCCTCGGCGACGTTCGAGAGCCGAGCGGCCATCGACGCCAGCCGCGACTTGCGGCGCCGGACGTTGTTGGGATGGAGCACACCCTTCTCAGCCGCGCGGTCCAGGGCGCGGATCGCGGCGTGCAACTCGGCATCGCCGCCGGCGCCGCCGTCATCGAGCAGCGCATGGCGCGCCTTGATCACCTTGGTGCGGACGGCGGACTTCACCGCGCGGTTGCGCTCGTGCTTCCGTTCGCTGGATCTGATGCGCTTGCGCGCCGATCGAGAATTGGCCATGCTCGCTCTTCTACGTCACTCAATGTCTGGCGATGTCTGGGCGCGCCGCCCGGACGGCACACCAGCCAGGGACGCACGAAGGCAGCAGTATATCAGCGTCCGTGTCTTGCCTCTCCACGTGGGTTGTCCCCGCATACGCAAAGCTGAACCTCTCGCTATCAGTGGTCGCCCGCCGGGCGGATGGCTGGCACGACATCGACAGCGTGCTGATCCCCATTGACTGGCACGATCTCACCGGTCTGAGCCTGGCGTTCGCCGAGACCGACAGCGTCTCCCTGAGGGTGACCGGGCCCGCGGCGGACGGGGTGCCGACGGGCGATGCCAATCTGACCATGCGCGCGGCCCGGGTTCTGCCTGCGCTTGCCGGACGGCCGCTCGCCCTGCGACTCTGGCTGTCCAAGACCGTGCCCCACGGCGCGGGCCTGGGCGGCGGGTCCGCCGATGCCGCAGCCATCCTCCGGGCGGGAACCGCGATGCTGGCAGCGCTTGGGGTGGCCACCGACCCGGGTCGGGTGGCGGCGGCGGCACTCGCGATCGGCAGCGACATTCCCGCGCTGCTCGAGGTCGAGGCACACCGCGTCCGCGGCCGTGGCGAGCGGATCGAGCAGCTCAGCGGCCCGACGCTGCACGTCGCCGTCGCTTCGACGGCGCCGAGTTCGACGGCCGCCACCTATGCGGCACTCCTCCCCGAGGAGCTCGGCGACGATGGGCGAGCCGGCCGGCTGGCGGAGGTGCTCGAGGCCGGTGGTGCGCCCGACGGCTCCCTGCTGGGGAGCGCACTCGAGCAGGCAGCGTGCCGAGCCGACCCCGCTCTCGCCTCCGCCTTGCAGCGGGCCCGAGCGGTCATTCCCGGAGTGACCTGGCATCTCACCGGCAGTGGGGGTGCGGTTTTCGCCCTCACCGCAGGACAGGCCGACGCCGAGCGGGTCGCATCTGCAATGCGCAGTGCCGGTTTCAATGCCCGGGCGTGCCGGACAATCGGCTGACCGCTCCCCGGACTACAATCCAATTCCCAGTGGCTGTCGCCGACGCGCCTTCCGTCCTGCCGCCGACACCCGAAACCTGCGACCATCCCGCACCGGTCACCGGGGTCATGGCGCATGAGTTCGCCCACTATGAGGGTGCCGTCGGGCCCGAAGGCCTGCGCAGGACAGTCACGTTTTACGGACCGATTGTCGGCGGACTGCCCATTCGCGCCTGGCATTGCGAGCGGTGCGGGCTGCTGCGCCTCACCTATCCGGACGGCCGGACCGAGGAGCGCCGGCTATTCCCGGGGCCACAACCAGGGCTGCTGGCCGCGGCGAGCCCGGTCGCCACCGAGCGCGAGTACTACGGCATGCAGGCGCGGGTCTCGGGTCTGAGTGGCCAGCCCGCCTTCATCGACCAGTTGACCGGCGGGGCGTCGGTCGCACGCCCCCTGCAGTTCCCCACCATCAACCTCCCCGCGTGGGACGCGATCACCTGGCTGACCGTGCTCGGGATGGTCGCGGTGCTGGTCGGGCTGCTCCTCGCCGGGCTCCTCGCCACGCTGTCGTACAGCACGCCCGGTGTCGAGTTGCCGCTGGTGCTGATCGTCGTCGCCATCTTTGTCGGCGTGCTGGGGCTGCGCCTGCTCGTGGCTGCGATCCGTCATTTCGCGCCCGCCGAGCCGCTCAGTCCCAGCGTCGCGGAGTCGATGCGCGCCACACCGGAGCTCGATTCCACCACCAGGACCGTGATCGCGCTGCTCGTGGTGTGCGTGACAGGACTCTTCTTCAGCGCGGTGCTCGCGACCTATACGTACTCGACTCCCGGGGCCGAGCTGCCGGTCGTCCTCATCAGCCTGGCCAGCGCCATCGTGGCCATCATCATCAAGCTCGTCGACGTCACAGTGCGTCACTTCAGCGGCAAGTAGCAGGCCTGCAGCCCGGCTCAATGCCGCTCAAAGCCCCCCCCGACCAGGACATCGTCATCGTCGGCGCCACCGGCGATCTCGCGCAGCGCAAGCTGATTCCGGCCCTGTACAACCTGCACGTTCAGAACTTGCTGCCCGCCGGGTGCGACATTATCGGCGCCGCACCGTTCGAGTGGAACGACCAGCGTTTTCGCGACCTCGCCGAGTCGTCGGTCAAGCAGTTCTCGCGAACGCCGCTGCAGACGACGGCGTTCAAATCGTTCGCGGAGCGACTGCACTTCGTCCCCTTACCGGCGGACGGTGATCTCAGCGCGCTCGCCCCGATGGCCAAGCGAGAACGCCGCATCGCATACCTGGCGGTGCCGCCCTCGGCGTTCATCTCGCTCATCAGGGGCATCAAGAGCGCGGGGCTCGCGGACGGCACCTCGATCATCATCGAGAAGCCGTTCGGGCATGACGTGAAATCCGCGGCGGAGCTGAACGGGGCGCTCCACGAAGTCGTGCCCGAGCAGCGCGTCTTCCGCATCGATCACTATCTCGGCAAGGAGACCGTGCAGAACCTCCTCGTGTTCCGATTCGGCAACTCGCTGTTCGAGCGGATCTGGAGCCGCGATGCGATCGCGAGAGTCGAGATCACGGTCGCGGAGTCGCTCGGGGTCGAGCAGCGCGGCAAGCTCTACGAGGAGATCGGGGCGATTCGCGACATCGTGCAGAACCATCTCTTTCAAGTGCTTGCGCTGGTCGCCATGGACCCACCGCTCTCGTTCGACGCCGAATCGATTCGCAACGAGAAGGTGAAGGTGCTCGAATCGATCCAGCCCGTCCGTCCGCACGACGTGATCCGCGGTCAGTACACGGCCGGAACGATCGACGGCGAAACCGTGCCCGGCTATCGCGATGAGCCGGGTGTCGCTCCGGACTCGACGACCGAGACGTTCGCGGCGCTCCGCCTCCACCTGGAGTCGTGGCGGTGGTCGGGCGTGCCCTTTCTGCTGCGCACCGGTAAGCGCTTGCCGGTGCGCGACACCCGAGTGGTCATCACGTTCCAGGACGTGCCGCTCCACCTGTTCAAGACGGCCGGCGTGCATACGCTGCACCACAACCGGCTCGTGGTGCGAATTCAGCCCGACGAGGGGATCGCGCTCTCGTTCGTCGCCAAAGAGCCGGGTCCCGAGGTCACCGCCCGCGCCGTCGACATGAACTTCAACTACGGCGACTCGTTCAAGACCTCGCCTCCCGAAGCCTACGAGCGCCTGCTCCACGACGCGCTCGAAGGAGACCACACCCTGTTCATCCGTGAGGACGAGGTCGAGCATGGATGGGCCGCGGTCGAGCCGGTGATCGACGTGCCGCCGCCGATCACCTTCTACCCTGCGGGGACCTGGGGCCCCGCAGACGCGGCGCGGATCGCGAGCCCCCATCAGTGGGATGACTCAGTGGCCGCGATATGACAGCGGCACTCATCGGGGTCGACCTGGGTGGCACGAGCATCCGCGCGGCGGTCGCAACCGGCGAGGTCACCCACGGCGAGCCGGTGCACCGCGACACTCCATCGCGCGACGGCCCTGCCGCAGTGCTCGACGCAGTCGCTGACTGTGCACGACAGGCGGCCGCCGGTGCGCCGATTCGCGGTCTCGCCATCGGCATCCCCGGTCCGATCGATCCCCGGGCCGGGGTGGTCCATGACGCTCCGAACATGAGCGGGTGGAACGAGGTACCGGCCGCAGCCATGCTCACCGAGCGGCTCGGCTGCCCAGTGGTCCTCTCCCACGACGCGGCCGCCGCCGGATACGCCGAGTTGAAGGCCGGCGCGGGTCGAGGTGCGCGCCACCTGCTGTTCATCACCGTCAGCACCGGCATCGGCGGTGCGCTGTTCATCGACGGCGATCTCTACGACGGCGCGACGGGATCTGCCGGTGAGGTCGGGCACACGCCGATCAGCGATGACGGCCCGCCCTGTGGGCAGGGGCACCCCGGCTGCCTCGAGGGGACCTCGTCAGGCACCGCGATCGCGTCGCGAGCGCGCGCCGAGTTGGCGGCCGGCACCGTGTCGTCGCTCAGCAGCCTCGATGGTGCGTCGATCGACGCGCGCGCGATCGTGATCGCGGCCAACGCGGGCGACGAGCTCTCGTTGCGCGTGTTCCATGACGCAGGTCATGCCCTGGGGCGGGCGCTTGGAGGCTTCATCAACGTACTCTCGCCCGACGCGATCGTCATCGGGGGCGGGCTCATCCATGCAGGGGATCTGCTGCTCGAGCCGGCACGGCACGCGGTGACGCAGATCGCATTCGAGATCCCCGCCAGGCGGTGCAAGATCGTCACCGCGGCGCTCGGCACCGACGCAGGCCTCATCGGCGCCGTCGCGTGGGCGGTCCGCAGCTTCAGCGGCCATCCCGTGGCTGTCCGCTGACCCCCTCGGAGCGAGCCGGGCACATGACCGGCGCGATAGCCGTCCGCGGGCTGAGCAAGGATTACGGCTCGGGCCACGGCATCTTCGACCTCGACCTCGACGTCGCCGAGGGTGAGGTCTTCGGCTTCCTCGGGCCCAACGGCGCCGGCAAGACCACGACCATCCGGCTCCTCATGGG
>DAITPY010000050.1:0-8218 GCA_036833315.1 Candidatus Dormiibacterota bacterium | reverse complement strand
GATTGGCTGATCCAGAATCAGCTGCCTTACCACTTGGCCACTCCCCAGCGGAGGCCGTCGAGTGTACCCGGCACACTCGACTCGGCCCCCGTTTGCCGTCCTTGAACGAGGCATATACTGGGCAGTGATGGATCTGCTCGAGTTGCTCCGCTTCCAGGCCCGGCGCTACCGCTGCTCCGCCTGTGGCGAGAACATGGCCGACTGCGGGATCAACGTCCTCGCCCAGCAGGGCAACCGCGCCCTGGTCCGCGTCACCTGCGCGTCCTGCAACGACGAGAACCTCCTCCAGATCATCTTCCAGACCGAGGCCGAGGAGAACAAGGTTCCCGCCATCGATGAGGGCGTCCCGGACGTCGCCGACCCCATCACCGGGGACGAGATGCTCGAGCTCCACTCCCTTCTCTCGTCGCACGAAGGCGCGCTCACCGAGCTGCTCGTCAAGCGCTGACGGCGACCCCCAACAGGGGTCGTGCGACACTTGCCCGCCGTATGGCGAGCCTCGAACCGAATCAGGCGATGGTCTTCGACGCCCTCTACGGACTCGAGTTCGGCGAGACCACCCCGGACCGGGTGACTGCCACAGTCCCGGTCACCCCCAAGATCCTCCAGCCCTTCGGGATCGTCCACGGCGGGGTCTTCTGCGCCATCGGCGAGACTCTTGCCTCAGTCGGCACCTACCTCGGCGTCAAGGATGCGGGGAACATCTCGGTCGGGATGTCCAACCACACCAGCTTCCTCCGACCCATCACCAAAGGCACCATCCACGCCGAGGCGAAGCCACGCCACAGCGGGCGGACCACCTGGATCTGGGACGTCGAGATCACCAACGACGATGGCGCCCTCTGCGCCATCGGCAGGATCACGATCGCAGTTCGGCCCCGGCCGTAGCCGTCTGGCGGTCGACGACCATCCTGGCCACGTAGGCGCCCCCCGCCGCGCCCGCGGCCTCCACGCCCCGCAGCGCGACCTTCTGCCAGATGGGCTGTTTGTCACCGCCCTTCTTGACCTCCTTGCGAAGCGCCTGGAGCTCGGCCGCGAGGTCCTCGAGCGTGGTCGGACCCACCACCTCGTCTGCGCCCCCACGCCGCAATCGCGAGCGGATCACCAGCAGCGTCCCGATCAGCACGACCGCGGCCCCGCCGATCGCGGCATAGCGCGGCCCATCCCGGCGCAGGCGCGCCTTCCAGTCCAGCTCGGCGCGCACCCGCTGCTCGAGCCTGCCGGCGCTCTGCGCGAGCGCCTGCTTGGTCAGCTCCCTTTGACGCTGCGCTTCGTCAGTTCCCGGAGCCACTCGGCATCCTCCTTCAATGTGTCCTGCACCTGCTTCCGCCCTCGCTTGATCGCCTTACGCGCCCGCGACTGCCCAATAAAGATGAAGACACCCGCGAGGATCAGAAAGATCCCGCCGAGCACCAGCCAGCGCACCCATTCGCTGCCGAGCACGTCCAGCCCTGACGGCAGCGCATTCAACGCCTCGATCAAGGCAATCAGGAGGAACACCGCCGCGACCATGATCAGCGCGATCGCGATTGCCAGCTGGATGACGGCGCGCTTCAGCTCCGCGCTGACCACGTTGAGCTCGGCGCGAGCCATGCGGATGGCGTCCTCGACGACCTGGCGCGCGAGCGCGATCGGGTCGGTGCTGTCGGGCGCGTCGCCGTCCACATAACCTCCAGGCGTGGGAGAGCGCGTGGCGGCGCCCGATTTTTCACCCACAATTCGGCAGGTCTGCATGATACTTGCGCGTACCTCGCCGGGCGTAACCCCTCCCGGGTCCCCCTCGTTGGAACAGCAGATGGCGGAAATCTCCCCACTTCGACGACTCCCGCGCAACCAACCTGATGGGTCTGCGGACCTCGCAGTTCGTCGCCGCTATCTCCGCCATCGCCGGCTGGCCGACGGCCGTCTCCTGATCGCCGTCTGGATCTCGTTCTTCGCGGTCGTCGGCTGGCTCTTCATCGCAGGCTTCGCCGGCTTCAACCACTGACCCGGCCGGCGGCCCGTGGGGGCGACGCTAGCCGATCAGTTCGCGCAGATCCTGCAATTGATTGGCGATCCAGCGGGTGATGTCATTGGTCATCACCGTCTCGCGGATCTTGCGCAGTCGCACCTGACGCTGGTTCAGATCCATCATCAATCCGAAGTAGAGCGCCTCCGCGGTTTCGGCGATGTCGAACGGGTTGACGGTGAGCGCGTGATCCCCGAGCTCCTCGTGTGACCCGGCGTTCTCGCTGAGCACGAGCACCCCGTCGCGCTTGTTGACCAGCGGGCCCTCCTTGGCGACCAGGTTCATGCCGTCGTAGATGGGATTGACCAGAAGCACGTCGAAGTTCCGATACCCGGCGATCGCCCGCTCCATGTTGTCGTCGATCTCGACGCGGATCGGCGTCCACCCGCCCCGGCTGAACTCGCGGTTGATGCGCGCCGCGACGCTGAGCACATGGCCGAGATAGGCGCGATAGTCGTCGATGTCCTGGCGGCTCGGCTGCAGGAACGCCCAGAAGAGCACGTCGCCGAGCAATTCCGGGTGCGCCGCGAGCAGGCGTTCGTACGCAAGGAACCCGCGCACGATGTTCTTGCTCAGGTCGGTCCTGTCGACACGCAGGATCAGGTGCTTCGGCCGCCATTGCTCGATCCGCTCCTCCTCGGCGAGGACCTCGGGGCGTTCCGAATGCTGGATGAAGGTCTTCGGATCGATGCTGATCGGGTAATTGCGCACCCATACCGCGCGCCCCTCGAAGAACACGGTGCGCTCGCGGTGGTCGACGGTGAACCCGAGGTTCTGCTCGCAGGTGAGCAGGAAGTTGCGCACGTCGCGGAGCGTCTGGAAGCCGATGATGTCGGCGCCGAGCAGGCCGCGCACGATCGCGTCGCGGATGTGCTTGGGGAGGATGGTCCAGTACTGCGGCGTCGGCCAGGGGATGTGCACGAAGTGCTGGATGCGCACGTTGTCGACCCGCTCGCGGATCATCCCCGGCACGCAGTACAACTGATAGTCCTGCACGAAGACGAGCGCCGGCTTGTTGGCGCGCTCCGCCTCGGCGACGACCCGGTCGGCGACGAGCTGGTTGACCGTGACGTACCCGTCCGCCCATGCCTGCTTGATGGTCTCGTCGACGATCGGCTCGCGGGCGAGGTTCCAGAGGTAGTGCTGGATGAACCAGAGCAACGGGTTGCTGATCACGTTGTAGTAGAGGTCGTATGCCTGCGAGGTGGGCTCGACGAAGGCGACCTTGACGGTGCTCCCGTCGTCGGTGGTCAGCTCGGCTGGGTCCCCGCGGGCGGCGAGGGTGCGGTCCGACGCGTCGCGGGCGAGCGCGATCCAGACCGCGTCGGTCGCTGCTGCGAGCGAGGTCATCGCGGTGACGAGGCCGCCGGCGCCCTTGACGAGGCGCTCGGGCGTGTTGCGATACGGGTCCGCCTGGTGCAGGACCAGCGGCGCCCGGTTCGCAACGATGATCGGCTGCACGCCGCCGAGCATCCGCCGTGTGTACGGCTCGATCGCCGACAAGGCTGTGGCTCCTTCACAGACCGCGCGGGACCGGCCCGCCAATGGCGGTCATGCTACCGGGCCGGTGGACGTTCTCGGCGACAATCCCTGGCGCAATGGCCCATCCAATAGACGAGTACCGGGTCGACACCCCGCGCCTCGCGCTCTCGGTGCGCGACCACCGTGGCGGTGAGCCCGCGCTGCTCGCGCTCCACGGCCTGGCGAGCAATGCGCGCTGGTGGGACCTCGTCGCCGACCACCTGGTCCCCGCCCACCGCGTGATCGCCGTCGACCTGCCTGGGCACGGCCGGAGCGATCGCCCTGATACCGGCTACGACTTCGACTCCGTCGCTGCCGACCTGGGTGCGCTGCTCGCGGTGGTGCATTCGGCGCCGGTCGTCGTGGTCGGTCACAGCTGGGGCGCGACCGTCGCGCTCGCCTTCGCCGTCGACCATCCTGAGCTGGCCCTGGGTGTGGTCTGCATCGATGGCGGCGCCGGCGATCTCAAAGCCTACTTCGGGCCGACCTGGGAGATGGCCGAGCAGACCATGCGACCGCCCGCGCTCGCCGGGATCACGCCAGAGATGCTCCGCTCCTGGATGGACTCGTCCCCGCTGCGCGACGGCTCGGACCCGGACACCGCTGCCGAGATCCTCGGCGGCAACTTCGAGGACGACGGCAGCGGTGCGGGGGCGCTCCGCCCGCGGCTGAGCCTCGAGCATCACATGCAGATCGCTCACCATCTCTTCGACGCCGACGGCTTCGAGCTGATGGCGAAGGTGCGCTGCCCGATGCTCTTCATCCCCGCCGGCCATCCCGACCACGAGGACTCCCCGAAGGTGCGGTCGATGGCCCGGGTCCGCGAGGTGCTCGGCGATCGTGCCCGGATCGAGTGGATCGACGGGGTCCACGATCTCCCGGTGCAGCGCCCGGTCGAGGTGGCGGCGGCGATCACCGCTTTCCTCGACGAGATCGCGGCTGAACCCAGGAGCGCTTCCCAGCAGTAGCGCTCGCGACGGGGCACGTCCTGGTCAACGTGTGTGATGTTTGTCCGCTCGCCGGGATCGTCCTGCACCTACCATGCTGTCATTCTGCGAGCGCAATCATTTGGAGTGGCGGCATGGATCCGATCGAGTTCGCCGACGGCTTCGACCGACCCGATCGGATTGCCTTCGGGCTGAGCGGCGGGCAGCTGGCGGTGGTGATGGTGGGGGCGCTGGGTGCGTACTCGCTGGTGCGCTCGCCGCTGCCGGCGGCGTTCGCGGATCCGGTCGCGGCGGTGCTCGTGGCGGTGGCGGCAGGGCTCGGGTGGCTGCGCGTCGGCGGACGGCCCGTGCTCGACTGGGCGATCTTCGCTGGGCTGTTCCTCCTGCGTCCGAGGCGGGGAGTGGTGCGCTACGCCATGGCGGTGGAGGAGGTACCCAGCTGGTTCGGCGGTTCGAAGACATCGGCAATCGACCCGCGAGCACCGGCGTCGATCCCCAGCCGAGCGCCGTTGACAACCGAGGCCACGCGAAGCGCGCCTCCACGATCACCCGACCTCGAGCCGGAACCCATTTCAGCACCGCGCGCGCCGATCATCGAACTCTTCGCGCCCCGTCAACCGCGACCGGCGCGCGAGCCGACCGGCGCGACGAACGTCTCTCTTACTGCGCGCCGCGACGGTCCTCGGCGGGTCACGTTCTTCTCGCTCCGCGGCGGCACCGGACGGAGCACGCTCGCGACCGAACTCGCCTGCATCCTTGCGGCGAGCCACGGCCAGGACGTGGCGGCGCCGAAGGTCGCGCTCCTCGACCTCGACCTGCGCAGCCCGACGGTCGGGGTCCGCCTGGGCGCCCCGGAGCAGACCCTGCTTGACTACGCCCTCGCCCCACCCGAGGACCGCAGCGTCAGGGATTTCATGATCACCCACAGCTCCGGTGCCCGAGTGCTGCTGGGCCCGCAACGCGCTGTGAACCCCGAGTGGCCGGTCACACCTGCGTTGCTCCGCGAGGTGCTTCGCGAGCTCGACATGGAGGGGTTCGATCTCGTCGTCCTGGACGTCTCACCAGACCTGTCGCCGCTGACGACTGCAGCGATCACCGCGTGCGACGACGTTTTCGTCGTTGTCGTGCCCACTGCCGGCGGGGTGCAGGACGCCTATCGCAGCACTGAGGCACTGCGCCGCCTGGGACTCCGCCATCAGCTTCGCTATATCGTCAATCGCTCGCGGCCGGGGACAGACCTCACCGAACCGATGGCGGACCTCGGCGGACAGCTTGTCGGCGACATCCCCGACGACGATTCGATCGTCAGCGCGGAGAACGCGCATCGCCTCGTCGGGCTCGATGACTCGGGGCCTGCGGCGATCGCGCTGCGACGCCTCGCACGCCGGGTCGGAAGCGAGTTGCGTGCCTCATGGCCCGCCTGACCCGGGTGCCACGCCCGAACCTCGGCCCGGCACTTGTGCCATTCACCGTCGAGATGCGCGTACGCGGGAACTGGTGCGAACTTCCCGGAAGACTGTCTGCTGTGCTTGCAACGAGCGATCTCGACATCAATGCACTCGACCCCGCTCGCAAGGCCGCTGCCACCGCGGCGTTCGCGCGCATGTGCCACACGCTCGAGCGACCCCTGCAGCTGCTCGTCCGCGTTCGCGTCCTCGATACACCCGAGGCGCCGCGCGGTGACGGACCGCACCAACAACTGGACGCCGCGATGCACAGCCACTGGACTGAACAGATACGGGATGGGAAACGGCATACACGCCAGGTCTTCGTCGCAGTTTGTGGAGCCACAACGACAGAGCTCGACTCGCAATGCGCACAGGCCGTCGATCGCCTGGCCGCTCTCGGGATCAGTGCCGTCCGCCTCGAACGTGATGCGCTGATGGCTATGGTCACCGATGGCTTCGACAACGACGCGGGTTGGTCTGAGCATCCGCGCGACGCAGCGATCGGCAGCACCATTGCCATCGGACACGTGTTGCGCCGGCTCCCCGGCCACCCCGTCGAGCCCGGCTGGCTGGCGCCACTGCTCAGCGTGCAAACCGAATGTGACATCGCCATTCATCTCGCGCCCGCACCGCTCGGCGATGCGCTCGGACGGCTGAACCGCCGGCTACGCGACTTCTCGGCGCATCGCATGCTTGAGATGGAGCGCGGCGCCCTCGCCGATGTCCATGTTGACATCGGGCTCGACTCCGCAACCGCGCTCCGCGATCGGCTTGCTCGCAATGTGGGCCGCCCGCTGCACCTGTCGGTGATCGCAACGGTGCGAGGACGCTCCAATCCTGAGGCGGAGGCACGAAGCGACGTCTTGCGTCTTGGATTCGAGTCGGCGCTGATCGGCATGGAAGAAACCCACTTCCGCCACATGGCGGCCGTGGTGAGCACACTGCCGCTGTGCGTCGACGGGTTGCGCATGGGCAAACTCGTCGACTCGACGGCGGCTGCCACGTGCATTCCATGGATCGAAGCCGGATGCGCCGATCCCGATGGCTACCGGCTTGGGGCGGTGATCCGCTCCGGACTGCCGGTCCGTGTCGCGCCGTTCGACACCGCCCGACACAGCAATCCCAACATCGCGGTGTTCGCAGCCTCGGGCCACGGCAAGAGCTTCGCGATCGGCACGATCGTGCTCGAGGCGGCGGTCGCCGGCGTGAACTCAGTGATCGTCGATCCAGAGGGCGAGTACCGCAGCGTCGTCGCGGCACTCGGCGGGCGTTACCTCGAACTCGCGCCCGGAACCGACGCTGCGGTCAACGTGTTCGAAGGCGCCACCGAGGATCCGGAGGAGGCGGTTGCCGCGGTCGTCGGCTTGGTGACGGTGCTCTGCGGCGACCGTCTCGGCGACGTCGAACGCGCTGTGGTTGACGCGGCCGCGCGCCATGCGCTGCAGCGTGCCAACGCCGAACATCGCGTACCGCTCCTCGAGGACTGTCTCGTCGCACTCGATGGTGAAGCGCGGTCGGTGGCGACCGTGGTGCGCCGCTTCTGCACCGGCGGCCTCGGCGCACTGTTCAACCGCCCGACCTCGATCGCGGTCAATTCCGGCGTGTGCGCCATCTCACTGCGCGACATGCCGCCGGAGCATGTCGCAGCGGCGACGCTGATCGTGGCGCGATGGCTGTGGGACCTGGTGCGTCGCGATCGCCGGCGCCGCCACATCGTCTTCGACGAGGTCGGCGCGCTCTGCGCACACCGGCCACTGCGCGATCTGCTCGTGCAACTCGCGCGGCGCTGCCGCAAGTACGGCGCATCGCTGGTCGTGGCGACGCAGAATGCGCAGGACCTGCTCAGCAGTGATGAGGGCAGCGTGATCGCCACCAATTGCGCGGTGGTGCTCCTCGGAGGCCATCGAGCCGCCGAAACGGCGCGAATGGAGCGCGCGTTCGGGCTCACCGAGGCGCAGCGAGGCTTCCTCGAAACCGCATCTCGGGGTGAGTTCCTGCTGCTGGCGGGGGATCGACGCGTTTCGATGCGGATCGAGGTTCCGGACCTGCATCGCCGGATACTCACCGCCGCATCGGAGGCGCGGAACCCCCTTGACTCCACACCCGGCGACTCTCAAGATATGGGGGCTCCCGGTCGGTTGGACCCCAAGATGTGGGATAATTGATGTGATCTCACTTCACGAAGATTGGGTTTCCAGCCCGCCAGGGCGCCGTCCTGTACACGTCTCCGCACAATGAAGCGCCCACCAGCCAGAAGAGGAAAGACCGTGGATCGATCCGCCTCCAAACTCCCG
>DAITPY010000049.1:0-8537 GCA_036833315.1 Candidatus Dormiibacterota bacterium | reverse complement strand
GGCACTACCTGAGCATGGAGTCGTGGTCGCAGCTGGTGTTCGACGATCTCGTCGCGGGAGCTCAGACCCGGGTGGCGAAGAGCCCGCTGATCGTCGATCTCGACCCCGCCCCGTGAGCCCGACCGTTCCCACCAAGCCCGAGTTCTTCCTGAGCTCAGCCGAGCTTGCCGCGTGGTTCGCGGCCAATCCGTCGGCAACCGAGGTTTGGGTGGGGTTCTGGAAGAAGGGCTTCGAGCGACCCGGCATCTCCTATGCCGATGCCGTCGACGAAGCGCTCTGCGAGGGATGGATCGACAGCGTCATTCGCCGCGTGGACGAGGCGAGCTACATGCTCCGCTTCACGCCGCGCCGGGCCCGCAGCAGCTGGACCGACACCAATCTTCGGCGCGTGGAAGCGTTGCGCGCTGCGGAACGGATGCGCACAGGCGGTGAACGTGCGGTTGCGGCCGCGGGCGTGCCCGCGCAGCGGTCAAAGCACTGAGCCTCCGTATACTCGGCGCGCAATGCCAGTCATGGTTCGCGTTCCCGGCCCGCTTCGCAGGCTCACCAACGGCAGCGCCGAGGTGAGCGTCGAGGGGGGCACCGTCGGCCAGGTGCTCACCAATCTCGACTCGGCCTACCCCGGCTTCCACGATCGCCTCTACGATGACGCCGGGAGCCTCCGGCAGTTCATCAACATCTATGTCAATGACTCCGACATCCGCTTCGCCCAGGGCCTCGACACCCCCATCGCTGAGCGCGACGAGGTCTCGATCGTCCCCGCCGTTGCCGGAGGTCGCATTCGTCCCTGACCACCCGCTGGATCACCTGCCGAGGACGGCGGTGGTCGCGGTGGCGATGTCAGGAGGGGTCGACTCCAGCGTCGTTGCCGCGCGCGTCGCGGCATCCGGCCTGCGGGCCTTTGGGATCACCCTGGCGTTGTGGCCGCGGAACCGTGCGATCGTCCGCGATCGCGGGTGCTGCTCGATCGACGCGGTCGATGACGCCCGGCGGGTGGCGTCGACAGTCGCGCTCCCGCACTACGTGTGGAACCTCGAGCAGGATTTCGAGGCGTCCGTGGTGGGTGATTTCGAGGACGGCTACGCGCAGGGCCTCACCCCCAATCCGTGCGTGCGGTGCAACCAGCGCATCAAGTTCGGCGCCCTGCTCGAACGGGCCCTCGCCGCGGGCGCGACCCATCTCGCGACCGGGCACTACGCACGGCTGGGCCTTCGGGGAGCGCAGACCACGCTCCATCGTGCTCGCGACCGCAGCCGCGATCAGGCGTATGTGCTCCACCGGCTCGATCAGCACCAGCTCGCCAGCGCCGTGTTCGCGCTCGGCGGCGATGAGTCCAAGGCCGGCGTCCGCGCCGAGGCGGCATCGCTGGGCCTGACCACTGCGGCGAAACCGGAATCGCAGGACCTCTGCTTTGTCGATTCGGACATGAAGTCGGAGCTGCGCCGGCGTCTCGCCGGCCGCTTCACGCCGGGGCCGATCACCGACGCCGGCGGAGCTCGGCTCGGCGAGCACGATGGCCTGCCCTTCTTCACAGTCGGGCAGCGCGCCGGGCTCGGTCTCGCTCCAGACCGCCCCGATGCAGCGCCGCGGTACGTGATCGCGCTGCGAGCGGTCGACAACACGGTTGTGGTCGGCCCCCGCGAAGCGCTCCGCCGCTCGAGCCTCGAGGCGGATTCGTTTCGATGGATCGCCGGGCTTGCTCCATCCGTAGCGGTGCGATGCGAGGCGCAGTTGCGCGCCCATGGCGATCCTCACCCGGCGCGCGTGCAGCCGGACGGGAAGGACCGGGTGACGCTCGCGTTCGACGACGCCGTGGACCAAGCCGCCCCCGGCCAGTCGGTCGTGCTCTACCGGGGCGACGAGGTGCTCGGGGGCGGCGTCATCCGCCGCGCAGCCTGAGGCTGCGTCGGATGCCCCCCATGGTCGGCCAGGTGATTCTCGGGATCATCGCGGTCCTGGCCGGGTGCCTGGCCACCACCAGTGCCGTCGTGGCCGCACGGCACACCGGGAACTGGCTCTTCTTCATCTGCGCGCTCGGTGCGACCGCATTCGTGGCAGGAGTGGTCGGTCAGCGCGTCTTCCCGAGCCCTGACGCGGTGGCACGCTTCGGACAGAGTTCGGCATCCGTCTCGATCCCGGGTCCGTGGGATGCCGGGGTGCTGCTCCCGATCGTCGGGATCCGGGTGACCCCGGTCGCGATCGGGGGTTTGCTGGTCGCCGCGGTCGGGCTGAGCCTCGTGCTCCTCTTCGAGCGCGTCCCTGGAACCGTGCGTGCGCCGGCGGCGGCACGGACGTCGCGGCTTGAAGACGAAGATTCGATCTAAGGCTGGGCTGACTACAATGCCGCCCGCCCCCTCATGACCGTCAACGCAATCGCGTTCTACGCCGTCGCCGTGCTCATCGTGCTCGCTGCCGCAGCCGCCGTTGGGCTTCCTTCGCTTCGCCTTGCGGCGTTTGCGGGCGGTGCGCTGGTTGTGTTGCTGGCGGTGCTCGACGTCCTTTCGGAGCAGTACTCGCTCGCCGCAATCGAGGTCGTGGTGCCTGGCGTCGGCGCGGGAGTCGTGTTCCTGGTACTCCGGCGCGAGCAGTACCGTGGGCTCGGCGCGTCCACTACCGCAGGCTCCCGATGGTGGCTCGCCGGACCGGTTGCGCTGATCTCTGGATCAGTGCTCGTCGTGACCCTCGCACTGGTTGGTCTCCACTGGTACACGAATACAGTCGTCGCCGGCCTGATCGGGTTCCACACCAATCTGATCACCGTCCTGTTCACCGGGGCGCCGTACGCTCTCGCGATCGCTGCCGTGCTGGTGGCGGTCACCGTTGCCGCGGGGTTGGTGATCGGTCGGCGAAGTGGCGACGAGCAAACCCTCGATCAGCTGATTCAGGCGAGGCGCGAACGCGAGGAGCGAGCCCGCCGGCGGCGCGATGATCGCGAGCAGGGCCGGCGCCGACCCGCAAAGGAAGACCTGTGACTATCGGCGTCGGCCAGTACGCGGTGCTCAGCGCAGTGGTATTCGCCATCGGCATCTACGGCGTTCTCGCCCGCCGCCACCCGCTCGGCGTCGTCCTGGCGCTCGGTTTGCTCTTCGCTGCACCTGTGATAGCCCTGGTCGGATTTACGTCTGCAGCTCAGAACGTCCAGCAGACGCCGGTCGGTGGTGCGCTCTCCGTGATGGCCATCGTCGCGGCGACGTGCGCGTGCAGCCTCGGCTTCGCGCTGGTGGTCCTGCTCTGGCGGCGCAGTGGGCGCGCTGACGTCGACGCACTCGGCGACGTCGAGGCTTAGGCAGCTTGGCGATCTACAACGCCGCCTGGGCGATCCCACTCCTGCCGCTGCTCGGGGCGCTGCTGTCATTCGGTGTCGAGACCCAGCGCCGGGCAGCGCAGCTCTGCGTGGTGTTGAGCGGACTGTCGTTCGTTGTTGCGGCGGTGCTGCTCGGGGTTCGGCTGACCCACGCGCCGGCCAGCCCATTCGTCGGATTGCTCACCTTCTTCTCGATGCTGCCGCCCGAGGGGACCATCTTCGCCACCCAGTTGCAGGCGCAGGTCGGGGTCCAGATCGATGCGCTGTCGGCAAGCTTTGCCGCGGCACTTGCGTTTGCGACGCTGCTGATTCAGGCGTATGCGCTCACCGCGATGCGGGGTGAAGCCGGGTTCCGCCGCTTCTTCTGGGCCTCGTCGCTGCTCGGATTCAGCACCACCGGTTTCGTGCTCAGCCCCAACCTCTTCGACTCGCTGATCATGTGGGTCGCGGGGACGGCGAGCCTCTACCTGCTCGTCTCGCTGGCGTGGCAGCGAGCCGACATCGCGATGCACGCGCTCCGGGTCATGGTCGTGCTGACCGCAGGCGACATCGCCCTGACTCTCGGAGTCGTCTACACCTGGATCAAGTTCGGCGTCTTCTCGTCGTTGCTGGCCGCACCTGCCGGGCAGACCGTCGCCGACCCGCTCTCATTCAACGTGATCTCCCAGGGCGTCGTCGCCACCTTTCACTCGAAGGTGGCGGCCACGGGGCCGCGCGCGATCGCCGTGATGGGAATCGTCTTCGTCGTGGCCGCGCTGCTTCGCAGCGCCCAGTTCCCATTCCACGTCTGGTTGCGCGGCGCGGCGGCTTCGGCGATCCCTGTGCTCGCGCTTGCCGCTGCGACTGTCGCGCCTCTCGGCCTGTTCCTGCTCGCGCGGGACTATCCGGTCCTCGCGCACTCACCGCGTGTACTCGCAGCCGTTGCGCTCGTCGGAGGGGTGAGCGCCGTGCTCACCGCAGCGATCGGCGTGACGCAGTCGAACATCCGGCGTATCGCGGTGTGCGCGGTTGCCTCGGAGCTCGGCCTCGGCCTGGCAGCGCTCGGCATGGGAGGGTATAGCGCAGGCGTGTTCGTCGCGTTCGCGTCCATCTTCGCTTCGACGTTGCTGCTCCTCGCGGTCGGCAATCTCATCCGCGTGTACCGGACCGAGGACATCGCCGAGATGGGTGGTGCGTGGCCCCGGCTGCGCACCACGAGCATCGCGCTGGGAGCATGGGCGCTGCTCGCCGGCGGTCTCGGGCTCAGCTCCTATTACGCGCTCGCATCCGCCTTCAGCGGCGCCGACCCGGCGGGCGGCGTCTTCAGCGCTCGCGAGCGGATCGTCATGACGATCGTCGTCGTGATTGCCGCAACCACAGGCGCGCTGCTGGCCGGCCGCGTGTTCATCACCGTCACGCGCGGAGCGATCGCGAGGCGCCGGGGTTTCCAGCACGAACGCGTGGCGGATGCGGAGCCCGGACTGCGCCGGCCGCTGTGGCTCGCCCTGATCGCAGCGGTAGCCGCGGTGCTGGTGGGACTGCCTGGATTGCACCCGTTCAGTCTCGGCAGTGGCAGGATCGCGGGGCTCACCTTCATCCGCTTCGTCCACTATGGCAGCCATCCCCAGGCGATCGACTTCAGTGTGGTCGCTGCGCTCGTCGCCCTCTTGACGCTCGCCTGCGGGTTCGCCCTCGCCGTGTTCCTCTACGCGCCCGCCAGGCGAGCCGGAGCTCGTGCCGGCGTTGCGCCGTGGCCGGTGCGCGCGCTCGAGCAGGGCCTGTACGTCGAGTGGGGCACAGAGATGGCCGTGCAGCCCTTGCTCGTGGTCGCCTCGCGGGTGTCGAGCTTTGACAAGGAGGTGACCGCGCCCCTGGCTGTCTCGGTGGGCGAGAGTGTCGAACTCGCGGCAAGCGGCCTGGGCGCATTTCGCGACGCGCGCCTGAGTCGCCACCTCGCCGGAGGACTGCTGGTCATCGCGATCCTCGCGTTGTTGTCAGTCCTGGCTGCAACCGGTCATCTCTGGGTGCACCTCGGATGAACGTCATCCTCTCGGCGATCGTGTGGACACCACTGTTCTTCGCACTGGTCGCACTCTTCCTTCCAGAGCGCGACGAGGAGCAGCGCGGCCGGGTACGGACCGTCGCCCTCGCCGGCGCGGGGATCAGCTTCTTCGTCACCACGTTCTTCGCCGTCCTGGGGCAGATCACCCTGGGGCAGAGCGGGGGACTCGCCTCCGCATACGAGGAGAGCCACTCGTGGTTCTGGAACTTCCTCTTCCACGCCTACTACGCCCTGAGCGCCGACGGCATGACCCTGCCGCTGCTGGTCGTCACCACCACCGTGTTCGGGTGCGCGATCTTCTATTCATGGAAGATCCACGAGCGGGTCCGTCTCTACGTGATCCTCATCCTGATCCTCGAGACCGCCGTCAACGGCGTGCTGTGCTCGGCGGATTTCGCGCTCTTCGCGGCCTTCTGGGGCCTGCTGCTCGTGCCCATGTACCTGCTCATCCGTATCTGGGGCGGGCCCGGCGCTCGGCGCGCGGCCGCCTGGTTTGCCGGGTTCCATGCGCTGTCGTTCGTGATGATCGTCGCGACGGTGGCGATCATCGTCGTCGAGGCAGGCAACTCGTCGTCTGCGATGACCGCCGACCTGAAGACGTTCTCGGTGCCTGCTGAGACGGTTGGATTCTGGATGAGCTTCGCGGCGTTCGCGATCGCGATGGCCATCTTTCCGTTGCACACCTGGATGCTCGAGGCGCAGAGCAAGGCGAGCCCGGGGGTGGCCGCGATCCTCTCCGGCACGATGCTGCTCTTGGGCGCGTACGGGATGATGCGCTTCAGTCTCGTCGTGTTCCCGGTGCCGGCCCACTACTACTCGCTCGCGATCACCGGACTGGCGGTGGTGGGCGCGTGCTGGGGGAGCATCGGCGCGCTCCGCCAGGACGAGTTGCGCCGGTTCATCGGCTACATGAACGTCGCTCAGATGTCGATGGTCCTGCTCGCCATCGGGGCACAGACGTCGGTTGCCCTGGTCGGCGCGATTCTGCTGCTGGCTGCCCACGGGTTCGCCTCGGCGATGCTCACGCTCGTCAGCGGCGCCATCGAGGAGCGAACCCGCACCACCAGCATCCGGGCGATGGGTGGGCTCGTCGCCCAGGCCCCGCGTCTCGCGGGGTTCTGGCTCGTCGCCGCATTCAGCGTGATCGGCATTCCAGCGCTGGCAGGGTTCACCGCCGACTTCATGGTCTTCGCCGGATCGTTCCCGAAGCACCGCATCGCCACCGTGCTGGTGATGGCGAGCGTGATCGTCACCACCGGGGGATTGCTCTGGGTGGCGAACCGCGTGTTCTTCGGGCCGGTGCGCGACCAGTTCGCACGAGTGCGTGACGTGACGCTGCTCGACCTCACTGTTCTGATTCCGCTGGTCGCGGCGGTGCTGCTCTTCGGCATACGGGCGGGCGCGATCGTGCCGGTCATCAGCAACGGGGTGCTCGAGATCACCACGCGCATCGCGGGGGGCTAGGTGCACCGATGAACTTCACGCACGCGCTGTCGCTCGCCGTCCTCCCGGAGGCGATCCTCGTCGGCGTCGCGGCGATATCGGCCATGGTCGCGTTCGTACGCCCGGGCCTTCGACCCGATATTCATCGCTGGATAGCGTGCATCGGCCTGCTCGGATCGCTGGCGGCGTGCGGGTTGATCCTCCTCGGCCTGCGCCACATGCGGCCGGGCATTGCCATCAGCGTGTGGAACGGCGGATTCGTGATCGACAGCTTCGCCCTGTTCACCGCGATCCTCGCGTGCGTCACGGCGCTGTGCACCTGCCTCATCAGCGACACCGCGGTGCGTCGCATCCCCTCGCGGATGAGCGCCTTCTATGCGCTCATCCTGGTGGCCACCGCGGCGGTGGAGGCGATCGCCGCGCAACGCGAGATGATCACGTTCTTCATCGCGCTTGTCCTGCTGGTCCTCTGCCTGGTCGCGCTTGGGGCGCTGGTGAAAACCGATCCCCGCGGCGGCGTGTCGTCATTCGAGCACCTCGTCGAGGGAATGGTGGCGGCGGCATGTGTGCTCTACGGGTTGGTGCTCCTCTACGGGGTCACCGGGACCTCGGACCTTTCGGCGGTGGCGCATGCAGTCGGGGCTGCGCCCGGGGCGATCGCGCTCGGCGTCGCTCTGGTGCTGCTCGGGCTCTGCAGCACGCTCGGCATCTTTCCGTTGCGACGGTGGGTCGGCCGGGTTGCGAGCAGTGTGCCCGCGGGCGCCGCCGGTTTCATCCTGGCGATGAGCCTGATCGGTGGTGGAGCGGCGCTGGCGCGGGTGACCGTCTCCGGCCTCGGGCCGGGGGTTGGGATCTGGCGATGGCTCGTGCCGATCATCGCGGCGGTGGCCCTCGGTCACGCATCGCTGAGTGCCCTGCGCGAGACCGCCCTGTCGCGACTCTTCGGACAGCTGGTCAGCGCCCAGGCCGCGATGTTGCTCCTCGGTCTGCTCGCGTTCACCACCGGGTCGAGAGGACTGCCCGCCTACGGCATCACGGCATTCCTGGCCGGTCTCGGGATCACCGCAATCGCCACCGTGGCTGCCTTCGGCGTGCTCGCCATGCTGCAGGTCGCGGGCCTCGGTGACGCGATCACCGACCTTCGCGGCCTTGCCTATCGCTCGGCCCCCGCGGCGCTGCTCTTGACTGTTGCGGTTGCGACCCTCGCCGGGATTCCACCGCTGGCCGGTTTCCTCTCCCGTTTGCTCCTCATCACGAGTGCGACCGACGCCCACTACGGGTGGCTGGCATTCGTCGCGATCGCATCGACCCTGCTGACAGTCGTCGCTGCTGCCCGGTGCATCGGGTTGCTCTATGCAGACGCCGGCGACGAGGTGCCGTTCACGCTTGGCGCAACCCCGGTGATCTCGCGCATCGTTGCAGGCGCGGCATGCCTGGCCGGGGTGTTGCTGGTCGTGGTCATCCAGCCGTTGCTCGCGGTGGCGACCGCGGGAGCCGGACCACTGCGCTGATCGGATCCGAGCGCCCGCCGACATCCCCCGGCTGGGACGGACCGGCCCTCGCGCTCAGCGCCGCCACGCGGGTGGTGCGGGCGATGGGGCCGCTCCGGTCGCCCGCGGCGGCGGTGGTGGGGGCAGGGTGGTACGCGAGGCTGAGCCGGGAGGATCGGGTGCGCGCCGCGGCGAACCATCACCGCCTCCAGCCGCACCTGACCCACGCCGATGCGGCGGCGCTCGCGCGCCATTCCTA
>DAITPY010000048.1:0-8595 GCA_036833315.1 Candidatus Dormiibacterota bacterium | reverse complement strand
GCGACGAGATCGTCGAACACCAGCTGCGACCACGACTCCATGCTCAGGTAGTGCCGTCGCATGGCCTCGAGGGACAGGATCTCGCCTTCGAGCTTCTCGACCTCGCGCACCTCAACCGGGCCGTCCGCCGGCTCGACAAGGAAGACGAGGCCGAGATGCACCCGCGAGACCGGGCTCGAATCGTCGTTGAGGAGCGCCACCAGGCTGGCTCGCGCCGGCCATGGACAGCGGATCTCCTCCGCCCACTCGCGCCGGAGGCCGCCGACCACAGGGTCGTCGCGCTCACCGTCGCCCGGGTTGACATGCCCCCCGATGCCAAGCGAGTACAGGTGATGCAGCCGCTTCTCGCTCGAACGGCGCAGCCGGCGGGTGAGCAGGTAGCTGTCGTCGTGCGGATGGTGGACGACGCAGTACGGGATGATCTGCTGCAGGTCGGCGTTGTCCTCGATCTCGGCGCGGGGTCGGTACTCCGACGTGGCATGGACGGTGCGCAGGACCCGCTCGAGACCACGCGCGATGAGCCCATGCCACGCGCCGTCCGGAAAGATCGTCGAACGAGGGACGCAGAGGACGTCCTCGGCTCCATGCGGACGGCTTCGCCGCGGCCGGACGGCAGGCGTAGCGGCCACGCTCTTGGGCACCCGGCGCATTCTTTCACCCGCGATGCCTGAGTTGCCCGAGGTCGAGGCTTTGTGCCGATCATTCGACTCCCGCCTTCGCGATCGCGTGGTGGCGCGCGTCGTCGTGAGGTCGGTGGCGGTGCTGAAGACCTTCGACCCTCAGATCACGGCGCTCGAGGGATTGGCGGTGCGGGGCTGCACCCGCCGGGGAAAGTTCCTCGACCTGGGACTTCCGCCGCTCCACCTCGTCGTCCACCTCGCCCGCGGTGGCTGGATCCATCTTCGCGATCGACCGACCAATGCACGTCCATCGCTGCGCGGACCGCTTGCGGTGATGGTCGCGCTCGAGGACGGCGGCAGCCTGGAGATCACCGAGTTCGGCAAGGACAAGCGCCTCGCCGTCTACGTCGTGCGTAATCCGATGGACATCCCGGGCGTTGCTCGCCTCGGCATCGATGCGCTCGATCCGGCGCTGGTGCCGGCGAAACTCGGCGATCTGCTCCGCGCGCAGAAGGGCACGCTCAAGAGCGTGCTCGCCGACCAGTCGGTGATCGCCGGCATCGGCAACGCCTATTCGGACGAGATCCTGCACGCCGCGCGGCTCTCCCCGCTCCGCCGCGCCGGCGCGCTCGACGACGCCGACGTGGGACGGCTTGCGGCGTCGATCCACGACGTCCTGAGCGCTGCCGTCGCGCTCGCGGTCGCTACGGATCCTGGTGACTTGAAGGATGGCAAACGCCAATCGATGCGAGTCCACGGCCGGACCGGCGCCCCCTGCCCGGTGTGTGGCGATACGGTGCGCGAGGTGTCCCTGGCGACGCGTTCGTTCCAGTACTGCCCCACCTGCCAGTCAGGCGGTCGCGTCTTCGCCGACCGGCGCATGAGCCGGCTGCTCCGGTGACCGCTCAGGTTTCTTCGGGCGCCGGCGACGTCGGCCTGGAGCGGGCGCTCTGGGCGCTCCGCGCCTACGACACGATCGCGCTGGCGACATCCAGTGACGCTGGGCCCCACGTGGCCGGCGTGTTCTTCGCTCCCGAGCTCACCGAAACGGGCATCAGGCTGCTCATCGCCACCCGCCGCGGCTCCCGTCTGCACCGCGAGCTCGAGGCGGAACCTCGAGTTGCGTTCATGTGCTCGCCGGGCAATGCGTCGAGATGGATCCAGGGCGGCGGGATCGCCTCGGTCGTCCGCGATCCGGTGCTTCGCACCGACATCACCCGACGGCTGATCGAGCACGCCGCGGGCGCACAACCCTACGTCGACGGTCCCGAGGTGCTCCCGGTGACCATTGCCGTCGCGTGGCTCAAGGTCGTCGAAGCGCGCGATGGGCCGCACCTGCTGCTCCGCTTCGACGCCTGATCAGCGATCTCGCGGGTTCACCCAGCCAGCACCCGCGCGAGGTCGTCGAAGAACGCCGGATACGAAACGGCGGCCACCTCGGCGCCGGTGATGATCGACTCCCCGCCTCCACCGCTCACCAGCGCCGCCGCGATGGCCCAGGCCATGGCAAGGCGATGGTCGCCGGCTGCGTCGAGCCGAGCGGCGCGGAGTTGGGACGGGCCGTGAATCACCAGGCTGTCGGCGCTGCTTTCGCACGACGCACCGAGCGCGCGCAGTCCGGTCTCCAGGACCGCGATGCGATCGACCTCCTTGCCGCGCAGCTCGGCGGCGTCGCGAATCTCGGTGTCGCCGTCGGCCTGGGTCGCGAGCACCGCGATCACCGGCAGCTCGTCGATGCAGCGCACCGTCAGCGCTTCGGAGATGGTCACCCCGTGCAGCGGCGCTCCGCGCACCTCGACGTCGCCCACCGGCTCGACGCCTCCGGCAGGATCGCGCTCCGTGAGGAGCACCTCGGCGCCCATCAACTCGAGGACCGTGAGGATGCCGGTCCTCCCGGGGTTCGTGCCCACGCCTGGGCAGCGCATTCGCCAACCGGGACGCGAGGCCGCCAGCGCGAGGAAAAACGCCGCCGAGCTGATGTCCGCGGGGATGCGAAAGCCGAATGGCTGGACCTCCCCGGGGCGCATGGTGACCGCCGAGCCCTCGGAGGTGACGTCCACCCCGCACATCCGGAGCATGCGCTCGGTGTGATCGCGGGTCGGCAGCGGCTCGACGACCGTGCTTGGGGCCTCGGCGGAGAGCGCGGCGAGCAGGATGGCCGATTTCACCTGGGCGCTCGCTACCGGGCTGTGCCAGGTCAGGCCGTGCAACGCTCGATGTCCGCGAACACGGAGCGGCGCGGTCCCGTTCGGCGAGGCCGTGACCTCGGCGCCCATGGCGCGGAGCGGGTCCACCACCCGCGCCATCGGCCGGCGCCGGAGCGACGCGTCCCCGTCGAGGGTCGCCTCGCAGTCGGTACCGGCGAGCACCCCGGCGAGCAGGCGCATGGTCGTGCCCGAGTTAACGCACTCGAGCACGCTCTCGGGGCTGCGCAGGCTGATGCCGACCCCGGCGCCGTCGAGTGCGAAGCGGCCGGGAGGAAAGTCGCGCACCCAGGCGCCGCAGGCACGCAGGCAGGCAGCGGTGGCGTTGACGTCGGCGGCCGGGGATGCGTTGCCGATATAACTCCGCCCCTTGGCCTGGGCGCCGAGGAGGAGCGCCCGATGGCTCATCGACTTGTCACCCGGGACGTTGACCTCGGCGTCGACCCGCGCTGCCGGTGAGACGCGCTCGTCGGTCACCCGGTGTGCGCGGCCTGCGTGCCCATCATCGTGCGCAGGAATCGCTCGGCCATGCCCACCGCGTTGTCGGGCTCGGCGGCGATGCTGTCGAGCAGTGCCGATCCGACCACCGCGGCCTCGGCGTGACCACGCAGTGCCGCCAGGTGGTCAGGCGTGGAGAGCCCGAAGCCGAGCGCCCTGGGCAGCGGTGTGCATCGGCGCACCGAGTCGAGCAGTGCGACGGCGTCGGCGGCGACGGTCAGTCGCGCGCCGGTGACCCCGGTCACGCTCACGCAGTACACGAAGGCGGCGGCCGCCGCGCAGATCCGGGCAAGGCGCTCCGGGGTGGTCGTCGGTGCGACCAGCGGGATCACCGCGATGCCGGTCGCGTGCATGGAAGCGCGCATGCCGGCAGCCTCGTCGAGGGGAAGATCGGGAATGATCACGCCGTCCACGCCCGCCGACGCGGCCTCGCGGGCGAGGTTCTCGACGCCGAAACTGAGCACCGGGTTGACGTATGTCATCACCGCGATGGGGATGGTCACGCCCCTGCGTCGTGCGGCTCGCACGTCGGCAAGCGCTCGGATGAGTGTCATGCCGTTGCCGAGCGCCACCTGGCCGGTGCGTTGGATGGTGGGTCCATCTGCCAGCGGGTCGCTGAACGGGATGCCCACCTCCACCGCGACGCATCCGACTCGCTGCGCGGCCAGGAGGAGGTCCGGAGTGCTGTCGAGGCGGGGATATCCAGCCGTGAAGTACGGGATGAGCCCGGGTGGCTCGTCGGGCGGTCGCGCCGCGAACGCCGCATCGAATCGGGTGATCGGACCCGGGGTCGGGCTCACTGGCTGCAACTCACGGCTGGTCGTGCTCACGCACCGTGTCCACGTCTTTGTCGCCACGGCCGCTGAGACACACCAGCACCACCGCATCGCTGCCCGAATCGGCTGCGACGCGCGCCGCCACGTGGAGCGCGTGCGAGGACTCCAGCGCCGGGATGATTCCTTCGAGACGGCAGAGCGTGTGGAACGCGGCCAGCGCCTCCTCGTCGGTCGCTGCGACGTACTCGACCCGCCCGCTGTCACGGAGTGCGCTGTGCTCCGGGCCGACGCCCGGATAGTCGAGCCCGGCGCTGATCGAGTGGGTCGCGAGCACCTGTCCGGCGGCGTCCTGCATCAGGTAGCTGCGCGCGCCGTGGAGCACGCCGGGCCGGCCTCGAGACAGCGGTGCGGCGTGCGCACCCGACTCGAGCCCCCGCCCGGCGGCCTCGACGCCAACCAGTCGCACCTCGTCGTCGAGGAATGCCGCAAAGATGCCGATGGCGTTGCTGCCGCCGCCCACGCATGCCACCACCACCGCCGGCAGCCGGCCAAGGCGGGTGAGCACCTGCTCCCGTGCCTCATCGCCGATGACCCGCTGCAAGCGCCGCACGAGCGCCGGATACGGATGCGGGCCCACCGCACTGCCGATGACGTAATGGGTGTCGCGCACGTTCGCAACCCAGTCGCGGATCGCCTCGTTGGTCGCGTCCTTCAAGGTCGCCGATCCGCTGTCCACCGGGACCACCTCTGCGCGCAGCAGGCCCATCTTGTAGACGTTGAGCGCCTGGCGACGCATGTCCTCGCGACCCATGTAGACGACGCATTCGAGGCCGAGCGCCGCGCACGCCGTCGCCGTCGCCACCCCGTGCTGGCCCGCTCCGGTCTCGGCGATGATCCGCCGCTTCCCCATGCGCTGCGCGAGCAGCACCTGCCCCAGCGCGTTGTTGAGCTTGTGCGCGCCGGTGTGGAGCAGGTCCTCCCGCTTGAGCCAGATCTGAGCCCCCGCGGAGCGCTCGCTGAGCCGGCGCGCATGGGTCACGGGGGTCGGCCGGCCGGCAAAGTCGGCGAGCCATCTACCGAGCTCCTCCGTGAACGTGCGATCAGCGAAGGCGGCGTCCATCTCCGACGCGAGCTGGTCCAGGGCGGGAACCAGCGTCTCGGGCACGTAGGCGCCGCCGTAGCCGTCGAACCGGCCATTGACTTCGGGGCTCACCGCGGCACGCCTTCGAGCTCCGCCGCAGCCCGGCGAGCGGAGCGCACGAACTCCTGCACCAGTTGCGCGTCCTTCTCGCCCGGGCGCCGCTCCAGGCGGCTCGACGCATCGACTCCGGCGGGACGGACAGTCGCGATCGCCGTCGCAACGTCGTCCGCGCCCAGGCCCCCGGCGAGCACCACCGCGCGATGGCGCGCCACATCGGCCGCCCACTCGAGCGGCACGTGATGCCCGGTCCCACCCGGCAGGCCTCCATCGCTCGGCACCCCGTCGAGCATCAGCAGGACGTCCGGCGACCAGTCGATCGTGCATGCGGCGGCGAGGCTCTCCACGTTGATGACAGGAATGACTGGAACCGTGCAGCTGGTGGCGAATTCGAGGTCGAGCGGCCCGTAGATCTGCGCGGCCGCGAGCCGATAGCGCGCCGCGGCCTCGTCGCAGGTGGACGGCGACGGGGCCACGAACACCCCCACCAGGTCCGCCCGGCCCCGCACCGCGCGCATCACTGCAAGCGCGGCATCGTCGCCGGCCCAGCGCGGGCTGGCTTGGACGAACACCAGGCCGATCCAGTCGGCGCCCGCCTCGATCGCCGCCTCGGCGACTTCGGGTGTGCGCACCCCGCACACCTTCACGATCACGAGCGCGCCGCCGCGTGGGCTGCTGCGACCATCTCGGCGCAGGCGTCCGACGCGGAAACCGCCCGCATGAGCGCCTCACCGACCAGCACCGCGTCGGCGCCCTCGCCGACGAGGCGGGCCACATCGCCGGCCGAGCGCACGCCGGATTCGGCGACGCAGAGGACCTCACCCGGAAGGACGCGACGGACGCGCGCGAAGGTCGCGAGATCGGTGCGCAAGGTGCTGAGGTCGCGGTTGTTGATCCCGACGCACTCCGCACCGGTGGCCACAGCAACGCGTGCCTCCTCGACGTCGTGCACCTCGACGATGGCGCGAGCGCCGCAGCGCGTCGCACCGGCGAGGCACTGATCGATCGTGTCGATGTCGAGCAGCGCGACGATGAGGAGGACCCAGTCCGCCCCGGCGACCCTGGCCTCGGCAATCTGCGCGGGATCGAGGGTGAAGTCCTTGCGCAGCAATGGGATATCGACAGCAGCGCGAACGCTCGCGAGGTCGTCGAGCGATCCGCCGAAGTCCGGCCCGTCGGTGAGCACCGAGATGGCCGCGGCACCGCCGGCCGCGTAGGCGCGGCTCACGGTCACGGGGTCGAGGTCAGCACGGAGCTCGCCGCCGCTCGGTGAGCGGCGCTTCATCTCCGCGATGATCGTGCCGCCGCGGAGCGTATCGGCAAGATCGCGCGCCGGCGGCAGGGACTCGGCCTTGGCCCACAGCGCCGCCTCGGCGCAGCGCAGCTGCTCGACCTCGCCGCGCTTGCGCTGTGCGATCGCCTCCAGGGTCCCGCTGAGAGCGGTCATGCGGTCGCGCCGACGGGTCCGATGCCGGCGGTGACCAGAAAGTTGCGGAGCAGCGCGTGCCCCGACGGCGTGCCGATCGACTCGGGGTGGAATTGCACGCCCTGCACCGGGAGCTCGCGGTGGCGCACCGCCATGATCAAGCCATCGTCGCTCCATGCCGTCACCTCAAGGACGTCGGGGAACCCGATGTGCGAGATGACCAGGGAGTGATATCGGGTTGCCTGGAACGGGTTGTCGAGCCCACGCAACGCGCCCGCCCCACAGTGGTGCACAGCGCCGACCTTCCCGTGGACGACCTCGGGAGCCCGTACCACCTTCGCGCCGTATGCGACTCCGATGGCCTGGTGACCGAGGCAGACGCCGAGTACGGGTACCGCGTTGCCGATCGCACGAATCAGGTCGATGCAGCATCCGGCCTCTTCGGGGGTCCGCGGGCCGGGCGATATGACGATCGCCGCCGGGTCGGCGCGGCTGACCTCGGCAACCGACAGCGCGTCGTTGCGCTCGACCGCCACCACGGCTCCGAGCTCGCGAAGGTACTGCACGAGGTTGAACGTGAATGAATCGTAGTTGTCGATCACGAGGACCTGACCGCTCAGTCGCGCGCCCATGCATTTGCCTCCTCGACCGCCAGGATCTGCGCCGCGACCTTGTTGTCGATCTCGAGCGCCTCCTCGTGCGCCGACGAGTCGGCGACGATGCCGGCCGCCGCCTGGACGTAGGCGGTCCCGGCCCGGACCACGATGGTCCGCAGCGCGATGGCGGTGTCGAGGTCACCGCCGAAACCGACGTAGCCTATGGCTCCCGCGTACGGTCCGCGGACCTCCGGCTCGAGCTCGGCGATGATCTCCATGGCACGAATCTTGGGCGCGCCGGTCACCGTCCCGGCGGGGAAGCACGAACGCAGCGCGTCGAGCGGCACCCGACCATCGTCGAGCGTCCCCTCGATGCTGCTCACCAGATGCATGACGTGCGAGTAGCGTTCGACCTCCATCTGCTGGGTCACCCGGACCGAGCCGGTTGCGCAGACACGACCGAGATCGTTGCGGCCGAGGTCGATCAACATGAGGTGCTCCGCCGCCTCCTTGCTGCTCGTGCGCAGTTCTGCCTCCATGCGCGCGTCGTCCGCGGGCGTACGTCCGCGCCGCCGGGTGCCGGCGATCGGGTGATAGCTGACCGATCGCCCGGTGACCTGCACGAGCATCTCCGGTGAGGCGCCGACGAGCGTGCACGCCGGCGTGGCGATGTAGATCATGTACGGGCTCGGGTTGATGGCTCGAAGCGCGACGTAGACATCGAAGGGATGTGCCTGCAGTGGCAACGCGAAACGCCGCGACACCTGGACCTGGAACATGTCGCCGGCGACGATGTATTCGAGGGCTCGATCCACGCGGTCGCGGAAATCCTCCCTCGTCAAGTTGGCGACGCGCTCGTACGAGGCCGGGTCCACCTCGAGCCCTGCGAGCCGCGGCGCCGGTTGCGGCGCCGCGCCTGCAATGGCTTGGCGCAGTGCCGCGATTCGACTGAGCGCGCGCGTGTGGGCCGCCTCCACCCCCTCGGGATCGTCGCCGTGCACACAGCTCGACAGCAGCAAGCGCTGATTCGCGTGGTCGAAGACCGCCACGGTGTCGAACACGGCAAACCACTGGCGCGGCAGATCGAGCGGATCGCCCTCGGCCACGGGCAGGCGCTCGTAGCGGCACGCGGCCTCATATGCCATGAACCCCACCGCCCCGCCGAGCAGCGGCGCATCGAGCACCCCCGCAGCGGTCGCCCCGCGCAGCGACGCCACCTCGCGCTCGAGCACCTCGAGTGGGTCGTCGCCATCGCCGGAGTCGCTGATCACCCGCGA
>DAITPY010000047.1:0-8637 GCA_036833315.1 Candidatus Dormiibacterota bacterium | reverse complement strand
CGCCGTGATGTCCTGCTGCGACATCTGGCTCATCTGCTCGGACATCTGCTTGAAATACGTGTTGACGACGTTCTGTTTGATCTCCTCGAGCAACTTCTGGAATGCCTGCTCGGCGCGCTGGTCCATGAACTCATAGCCCTGCAGCTCGCGGATCACACCGCCAGGTTCCTGGGGCAGGTTGTCGAGATGCTCGCGCCGTTTGCTCGCCACGCGTTCGAGGATCCGTTTCGCGCGTTCGTCGGTGGCGTTCTGGAGCCGTTCGTCGATGCCCTCGCGCTCGAGCCGGAGCACGTTGTCGAGCTTCTCCTCAATGTCCTTGAAGACGTTGTCGAGGCTGTACTTCTCGAGTTGCTTCTGCCGCTGCTTGCGCAGCCGCTCCATCAACTCCTCGAGGCCGGCGAACTTGCGGCCGTCGCGATCCCGCCAGCCCTGACTGAGCAGACGGCGCAGTGCGGTCTCGAAGTCCCAGCCGTGGAAGACGTCCTCGCTCAGCCGGTCGAAGAGCGCATCAGCCTCGTCGCCGAGTGGGTCCTGGGAGCCGTCCCACACGCTGAAGCGGTGCGCACGTGACTGTGCCCGTTGTATGCGCCCCGCCTCGGGTTCCTCGTCGAAGGATTCCGCTTGGGTTCCCTCAGCCTCCATAGACCGCGCTTCCGTCGAGAGCGGTCTTGTTGAGGCGCTTGCCGAGGTGCAATCCCTCGAGGATGAATTCGAGCACAGCGACTCGCATCGCGTCGCTATCCGCTTCGCCGAGTCGCTGGCGGGCCTTTTCGATGCCGCCCAGCTCGGTCAGGGCCTGGGCGTAGTGCGCGATTGTGTGCTGGTCTCCGACCTCGACGGTGAAGCCGCCGCGGTCGAATCGCTGCACCAGGTCGCCGAACTCCTGCACCGTGAAGTGGCGCCGGAAGACGTTGTTGCAGGCGGTCCGCATCAGCTTCTCGAGCACCGCGCCGTCGTCGGAGTCCTCCCAGGTCTCGAGCTCGATCTTCCCTGAGGTGGATGCGATGAGCGCGGGCAGGTCGCTGATGCGCGCGACCGCCTCTCGCTCGCCGGTGCGCAGCGCCCGGCGCAGCGCGCCGGCCGCGAGGTTCTCGTAGTTGGCGGTGGTGAGCCGCACCGACACGCCGCTGCGCTGATTGACCTGGGGATGGCGACGGGCGACGTGCGAGAGCTCGGCGACGATCTCCTGCATGAAGCCGGGGACGATCACCGGGACGGGCATGTCGTCGAACGTCGTGCGCTCCTGCTCGGCGATCGCGATCTCGTCGTCGAGCGTGCGTGGGTAGTGGGTGCGCACCTGGGCGCCGAAGCGATCCTTGAGCGGTGTGATGATCCGGCCGCGATTGGTGTAGTCCTCGGGGTTGGCCGTCGCCACCACGTAGACATCGAGCGGCATGCGCAGCCGGTAGCCGCGGATCTGCACGTCGCGCTCTTCGATGATGTTGAGCAGACCGACTTGGATGCGTTCGGCGAGGTCGGGCAGCTCGTTGACGGCGAAGATGCCCCGGTTGGTACGTGGGATGAGCCCGTAGTGAATGGTCAGCTCGTCGCTCAGGTACCGCCCCTCGGCGACCCGGATCGGGTCGACCTCGCCGATCAGGTCAGCGATCGACGTGTCCGGGGTCGCCAGCTTCTCCGAGTAGCGCTGGTCGGGGGTGAGCCACATCAGCTCGGTGGCGTCGCCGCGCTCGGCCACGAGGTCGCGGCAGCGGCGGCAGATCGGCGCGTACGGGTCGTCGTTGATCTCGCACCCGGCGATGGCCGGCACCGCGTCGTCGAGGAGGCTGATCAGACTACGAATGAGCCGCGACTTGGCCTGACCGCGCTCGCCGAGCAGCACCATGTCCTGGCCGGCGAGGATGGCGTTTTCGATCTGCGGGATGACCGAGTCGTCGTAGCCGCGGATGCCGCCGAAGAGCTCCTCGTGGTTGCTCAGCTTGCGGATGAGGTTGCGGCGCAGCTCGGTGCGCACCGGCAGCACGCGGTACTCCGCGCGACGCAACTCACCGATCGTGGCTGGGGCCTGGGACATCGCGTCCCAAGCCTACACCGGGGCGGCAGATCGAGTGGTGCGGCCCTCCAGCGCAGCGTCGTGCGCGTGCCGTTCGATCGCGTCGCGCGCGGCGGCGACCAGCCGGCCGGCAAGCTCCTGCTCCTGACCGAAGTGCAGGTGGATGAACGACGCGAGCAAGAGGGGATCGGTCCAGCCCTCGCAGCCGAGCGGCTCCCCGTCGCAGTCGTGCATGGAGTACGCGGGACTGAGGCAGTCGCCGCCCGAGAGCAGGCGGCTGAAGTGGAACTCGTGACCGCGAAGCGACGTCCCCGCAGGCCCGAGCATCGAGTCGGTCGCGATGCGCAGGTCGCGGTACCCGCTGTGCAGGGTGCCGGCCTCGAGCGCGACGTCGATGGGAATCAGTCCCGCCATCTCGTAGGTCTCGCCGTCGCTGGTGCGCAGCGAGCGCGCCGAATACTGCAGCCCGCATCCCTCGGCGTAGACCGGCACGCCGTGCAGGTGCGCGCGCCGGAACGACTCGAGAAACGCGTGATTGGCAGCCAGTTTCGGGACATACGCTTCCGAGATCCCGCCACCCATGTAGATGAGGCCGAGGTCGCGCGGCAACGCGGCATCGTCGAGCGGCGAGAAGGTCACGATCTCCGCGCCCGCGTCCTCGAGCAGCTCGAGATTCTCTGCGTAGTAGAAGCAGAACGCGTCGTCATAGGCGACGCCGATGCGCACCGGCGTAACGTCCTGCGTCGCGGCTGCGCGGCGCAGCGGCGTGGGGTGCACCATGCGCGCCCGAGCCATGAGCCGTTCGATGAGGTCGAGGTCGCAATGCCGGGTGACCGCGTCACCGAGCTCGGCGATGGCCTCGTCGACGTGCGGGTTCTGCAGCAGCGGGAGCAGCCCGGTGCGCAGCTCGGGGATGTGCACCGACTGGATGTGGGGCAGCGCGCCGAGCACCGGCATCCGGGCGAGCGACCACACCGCATCCTCGATGACGCGGCGCCGGTAATCGTTGGGAACGTTGTTGAGGATCACGCCGACGACGCTTGCCGAGCTGTCGAGTTGCTTGATGCCGAGCGCGGCCGCGGCGGATGTCTCGCCCATCGCCCAGGCGTCGATCACCAGCACGACCGGCGCCCCGATGGTGCGGGCAACCTCGAGCGTGCTCCCCGCGAATTCCGGCGCACTCCCTGCCGGCGCGTCGGGGCTCATCCCATGGCCGTCGAGCACACCCATCGCACCTTCGACGATCACCCGATCGGCACCCAGCGCACCGTGCGCCAAGGAGCGCCGCACTCCGTCGCCACCGAGCAGCCAGGAATCGAGGTTGCGACACGGCCGGCGGCTCGCATGGGCGAGGTAGGCGGTATCGATGAAGTCGGCGCCGACCTTGAATGTCTGCACCGTGCGCCCGCGAGCGCGGAGTGCGGCGGTGAGGCCGAGGCTGATCGAGGTCTTCCCGGAACCCGAACCCAGGCCGCCGACCACGAGCCGAGGAATCCCGACCTCGTCGAGCATGAGGTGCCTCCGCATGGGCCCTCCCGCACTGCCAGGTTGAGGGCGCCTTGATCACTCTCACCGAGCTCATCGCACGCCGAGCTCGCACGCCGACGCTAGCACCAGGGGTCGGCCCAGGCAAGTGCAAAGTTGTAACGACGCGACGTACTCACGGCGGACTAGAGTTCCGGCACCAACGCACGAGGAGATCGACGTGGCAGGCAATCAATGGCCGCTGATCCGAGCCGAACGCGTCGCGCTCATCGCTGATCTCGAGAGCGTGCCCGACGCCCTATGGTCGACTTCATCCCTGTGCGCCGGCTGGACTGTGCGTGACGTGCTCGCGCATATGACCACCACCGCGAAGATGACCCCGGGACGATTCTTCGCGCGGTTCGCCGGGACCGGATTTCGCTTCAACCAGTTCAACGCCAACGGGGTGAAGGAAGAGCAGGGAGCCACCCCGGCCGAGGCGCTCGCAAACTTCAAGGCTCAGCTCGACAGGACGACCGGCCCACCCGGGCCGATCGATGCGATGGTCGGCGAGGTCGTCATCCACAGCCAGGACATCCGCAGGCCGCTCGGCATCGCGCACACATTCCAGCCGGAGGCGCTGACGCTCGTCGGCAACTTCGTGACCAAGGGCAACCTGCTGCTCGGCGGCAAACGCCGCGCAACCGGCCTCAAGCTGACCGCGACCGACGTCGACTGGACCCACGGTGACGGTCCCGAGGTCAACGGTCCGCTCGCCACGATCATCCTCGCGCTCACCGGGCGCAGGGCCGGGCTTGCGGAATTGAGCGGGGACGGCCTGGCGATCCTGACGGCGCGCGTCTAACTCGCCGGAACAGCCACCCCGGCCGTCACCGGACGGCCGCTCAGCGCCGCCTCCTGCGCGGGTCGAAGGTCCTTGAGACGAGCTCGAACACGCTGGAATCCCTGGAAGCTGTCGAGCTCGAGGCCGAAGCACGCGTCGACCATCCGTCCTCGGGGGAGATGGCCGGCCAGGTTCGGCTTGTTGAAGGCGATTGCCTCGAAGATCCCGGATCCGGCGGCGAGGTTCACCCTGATGTGCTGGCCCTCAGATCCGAACGTCGACGTGCCGAGCACCTGCGCTCCGAGGACGGCCAGCAGCGGTGCCGGATTGCCCTGCCCGCTCGGCTCGAGCTGGTCGAGCGCGCGGCAGAGTTCCGGGGTCACATCGAGACCCGAGACGGCGCAGTCGATCAAGAAATCGCGCTGGCGCTCCATGCCGGCGTTCTGCTCGCCGACCGCCGCGCTGATCAGCTCGCGAAACTCGTCGAACCGGGCCGCGTCGAGGCTGAAGCCGGCCGCTGCCGCGTGCCCGCCGTAGCGAAGCAGTGCCGGCGCCGCGCCGTCGAGAGCCCGGACGATGTGCACCCCTCCCGCGGAGCGCGCCGAACCCTTGGCTTCGACCGCGTCGAGGCAGGCGACGAATGCGGGCCGCGCATAGCGCTCGGCGAGCCTGCCGGCCACCAGACCGACGATGCCCATCGGCCAGCCGGGGTCGCCGAGGACGATCGCGGGAGCGTCGTCGTCGATGGCGGCCACTCGTTCCTCGGCCTCGGCCAGCGCCACGGCAACCGCCTGCTGGCGGAGACGGTTCTGGGTGTCGAGGTCGGCGGCGAGCCGAGCCGACTCCTCAGGGTCGTCGCAGAGGCAGAGTTCGAGCGCCAGGCGCGCGTCCTCCATGCGCCCGGCGGCATTGATGCGCGGCCCGACCGCGAAGGCGATGTCGGTGCCGCGCGGCGGCAGCGACGTGCCCGCGGCCTCGCAGAGCGCACGCAGACCGGGCAGGTCGGCGATGCGGGGCAGCCCGTCACGGACGATGACCCGGTTCTCGCCGCGCAGCGGCATCATGTCGGCGATCGTGCCGAGCGCGGCGAGCCCGAGCGACGCATCCGCGCTACCGGCAGGTACTACGCCGGTCGCCTCGAGCGCCTGGACGAGCTTGAACGCGACCCCGGCGCCGGCGAGCCCGTCGAACGCGTAGGTCGAACCCGGCAGCTTGGGGTTGACCAGCGCATCGGCCGGCGCCTGCTGCGGCGGTGACCCTCCCGGAGCCAGGGCGAGGTGGTGGTCGGTGACCACGAGGCGCATGCCATCCGGCCGGCCGAGCGTGACCTCGACGCTGCTGGTCCCGCAGTCGACGGTGATCACGCATCCGGCGCCTCGCGCCGCCAGCTCGGCCAGCGCCGCGGCGTGGAGGCCGTATCCCTCGGTCATCCGATTGGGGATGTACGGGATCACCGTCGCTCCTGCCGCGCGCAGGCAGCGGGTGAGCATCGCGCAGGCGGTCACGCCGTCGGCGTCGTAGTCACCGTAGATCGCGATGGTTGTCCCCTCGCGGATCGCCGCCTGCACGGTGGCCACCGCCGCCGCCATCGCCGGCAGCCCGAACGGGTCGTGGTACCCACCCTGGGTGTCGAGGAACGACGCCGCGGCGGTGGCGTCATACCCGCGGGCGGCGAGGACCTGGGCGAGGACGGGGTGAAGGCCGGGGAGCGGCTCGGCGTCGCTCACCCGCCAGTGGCGCGGCGCCGGCTGCACCGGCGAGCCTCAGGCGCCCGAAGTGGGAGGTGACCCCGGCGCGCCGGGCGGAGGGGATGGCGACGGTGCGGCAGCGGTGGGAGCGGGCTGGCCGTAGGTCGCGTTGGTGATCGCGCTGAAGTCGACCTTCGGCGGCTCGCCGACCGTCGCGCGCTGGCCCGGATCGATGTTGAAGAACTCGGCGTTCTGGAAGTGGAACAGGTTCGCGATCACGTTCGAGGGGAACGACTGGACGCGGCGGTTGAACTGCTGGACGTAGGCGTTGTAGGTCTGACGGGACGCCTGGATCCGATCCTCGGTGTCCGAGAGGGTCGCCTGGAGCTGGAGGAAGTTCTGGTTGGCCTTCAGCTCCGGGTAGGCCTCGGCGACCGCGAACAGGTGGCCGAGGGCCATCTGGAACGGGCCTTCAGCCGCGGCCGCGGCGGCGGGCCCTTGCGCGTTCATCCCTGCGGCACGCGCCGCGGTGACCTCCTCGAAGACGCCGCGCTCGTGGGCGGCATAGCCCTGCACGGTCGACACCAGGTTGGGGATCAGGTCATAGCGGCGCTTGAGCTCGGTGTCGATATTCGCCCACGCGTTCTGAATCGCATTGCGCTGGGAGACAAACCCGTTGTACGAGACCACCGCGCCGAGCGCGACGACCACGATGATGGCGAGGATGATGATCAGGGCTATCACGAACGTCTCCTTGGGAGCGGGGAATCGGCTGCGGGCTTAGGGTACCGCGCGACGAGTCAGCTCCAAACCCCGCCGCACGACTCGCGGTCAGTCGCGCATCAATTGACGGAGCACGAGCGGCAGGATCCCACCGTTGCGCAGGTACTCCACGTCGGTGTCGCTGTCCAGGCGGGAGACGGTGTCGAACTCGATGACTGCGTCGCTCGCCTTGCGCGCGCTGACTCTGACCGTCGAGCCCGGCGTCGCCGCGGCAACGCCGCGAATCGTGTACACCTCGGTGCCGTCGAGACCGAGCGTTTCGGCGTTCTCACCATCACGGAACTGCAGCGGCAGGATGCCCATGCCGACCAGATTGCTGCGATGGATCCGCTCGTAGGACACGGCGATCGCGGCGCGCACGCCCTGGAGCAGGGGACCCTTGGCCGCCCAGTCGCGCGATGACCCTGAGCCGTACTCGCGCCCGGCGATGACGAGGAGCGGCACACCGTCCTGCTGATAGCGCTCTGATGCGTCGAAGATGGTCATCACTTCCCCGTCGGGCAGATGCGCAGTCCATCCGCCTTCCTTGCCACCGGCCAGCTGGTTGCGCAGGCGGATGTTCGCGAAGGTCCCGCGCACCATCACGTCGTGGTTGCCGCGCCGTGCGCCGTAGGTGTTGAAGTCACGCGGCTCGACGCCGTGCGCACGCAGATACTCGGCGGCGGGACTCGTTCCCGCGATGCTTCCCGCCGGCGAGATGTGGTCGGTGGTGATCGAGTCGCCGAGCAGCGCGAGCACGCGCGCGACGATGATGTCCGCGGGCGCCTGCGGCTCGGGCGACATGCCCACGAAGTACGGTGGCTCGCGCACGTACGTCGAGTCCGGATCCCAGTCGAAGAGCGCGCCGGTCGGAGCCGGGAGCTGCTGCCAGTGCTCGTCACCGTCGAAGATGCGCGCGTACTCGCGCGTGTACAGATCGCTGCCGATCGCGGCGACGACGGTCTGGGTCACCTCGTCGGCGCTCGGCCAGATGTCCTGCAGGAACACGGGTTCTCCGTCGAGCCCGGTGCCGAGCGAATCGGCGGTGAGGTCGATGTCGAGATGCCCCGCGAGCGCGTAGGCGACCACCAGCGGCGGTGAAGCGAGATATGCGGCTTTGACCTGCGGATGGATCCGGCCTTCGAAGTTCCGGTTGCCGCTGAGCACAGCGGCAACGGTGAGGTCCTCCGCGTCGATGCGATCGGCGACGACTTCGGGAAGGGGTCCGCTGTTGCCGATGCAGGTGGTGCAGCCGTAGCCGACCAGGTTGAAGCGCAGCTGCTCGAGCGAGCCGAGCAGACCGGCGCGCTCCAGGTAGTCGGTGACCACGCGCGACCCCGGCGCCAGCGAGGTCTTCACGTAAGCGGGTGGCATCAACCCGCGCGCGACCGCGTTGCGCGCGAGCAGTCCCGCGGCGACCATCACCGCCGGGTTCGACGTGTTGGTGCACGAGGTGATCGCCGCGATCACCACCGATCCATCGCGCACGAGGTCGGCGTCGCTGGGACCGTTGGGCGCTGCAGCCACGTGATTCCCATTGGGATCGATGCCGCCCTCCTCGACGAGTCGCGGCACCTCGCCCTCAGCGGTGACCTCGCTCGAGCCACGCGAGGCGCGCTGCTCCCAGACATCGGTGAACGACTCCCACACGTCGGGCAAGGCGACGCGGTCCTGCGGACGTTTGGGGCCGGCGACGCTCGGCACCACGCCGGCGAGGTCGAGCTCGATCATCTCGCTGAAGAGCGGGATCTCCGAATCGTCGGTGCGGAACATGCCCTGTTCCTTCGCATAGCGCTCGACCAGATCGATATGGTCGGGGTCGCGGCCCGAGCCGTGGAGGTACTCGAGCGTCCGCGCGTCGACGGGGA
>DAITPY010000046.1:0-9834 GCA_036833315.1 Candidatus Dormiibacterota bacterium | reverse complement strand
ACGCTGCGAACGATCATCGGCTATCACGCGTCCGATGACGCCTGGGTCCCCGACATGCTCGCCGGACGAACCATGGATGAGGTCGGAAAGACCACGTTTAGTGGTGACCTGTTGGGCGAGAATCCCAAAGCGTCCTTCGCTGCGATTGTCGAGAAGGCGTGCGCCGCCGCATCGCAGCTGGACGACCTCGATCGCACGGTGCACTGCTCGTTCGGGGACTTTCCCGCGCGCCATTACCTCTGGCAGATCAACAGCTTTCGAGGCATGCGCGCGTGGGACATCGCCAAGGCGATCGGCGTCGATCCGACCCTGCCGGATGCGCTCGTGCAAGGGCTGTGGGACGAGCTGACCCCGGTTGCAGAGGAGTGGCGGAAGATCGGCGTCTTCCCGGCGTCAGTTCCCGTCGTCGATGACGCGCCGCTCATGCAGCGGTTGCTGGGCCTCACCGGACGCGACCCCCAGTGATCGTCGCGACGCACGTCACCGTGTACGCAGACGACCCCGAGGCTGCACGGGCATTCTTCCGCGATGTGGTCGGCATGGCGAACGTGGACGCCGGCGGCGGCTGGCTGATCTTCAAGCTCCCTCCCGCGGAGCTGGGCATTCATCCATCGGGTGAGACCTCCCCCGGCGGGCACCACGAGGTCTTCCTGATGTGCGACGACATCGATGGGACCGTCGCCGATCTGACCGCAAAGGGAGCGGAGTTCGCCGGACCCGTCAGCGACGCCCGCTTCGGACGGATCGCCAGACTGCGGATCCCGGGTGGCGGAGAGATCGGCCTCTATCAACCTGCGCACGCGACCGCGCACGACCTCGACGCCTGATCAGCCCTCACCCTTTGGCAAGGTACCCCGCCCGTACCATTGGGATATGAGCTTCGAACCGCACTGGCAGGTCATCACAACGCCCGACGGTCGGGACCTCGAGGTCGTCTCCGCCGGACCCGACGACGGCCGATGCCTCCTCTGGCACAGCGGAACCCCCTCGGCAGCCGGGATCTTCGCGCCTGCGCTCGCTGAGGTTGCCAGACGCGGACTCCGCTTCGTGACCTTCTCCCGGCCGGGATATGCGACCTCGACCGCCCTTCCCGGACGCACGGTTGCCGACGTCGCAGGCGACGTCACGGTGATCCTCGATGCACTCGGCTTCGACTCCTTCTTCTGCGCGGGTCAGTCGGGCGGCGGTCCGCACGCGCTCGCGTGCGCAGCGCTGCTTCCTGACCGCGTGCTCGCAACTGCGACTCTTGCCGGGGTGGCGCCATGGCCGGCGGAGGGTCTCGACTGGTTCACCGGCATGGGACCCGAGAACCTCGAGGAATACGCCGCGAGCATCAAAGGACCCGAGGCGCTGACCCCATTGCTCGAGGCCGACGCGGCGCACCTTCGCGCCGTTCAGGCTGCCGACGTGGCGGCGGGGCTCGGTGGCCTGGTCAGCGATGTCGACAGGCGCGCGCTCACCGGCGAGTACGCCGAGTACGTGACCAACAGCTTCCATCGAGCCGTCTCCACCGGCATCGCCGGATGGCGCGACGACGACATCGCGTTCGTGAGCGCCTGGGGCTTCGACGTGTCCGCCATCACGACCCCGGTTGCGATCTGGCAGGGCGGCGAGGACCGGATGGTGCCGATGACGCATGGCGCCTGGCTCGCGAGCCACGTCGCCGGCGCGGAGCAACACCTGCTTCCTGACGAGGGACACCTTTCACTTGCGCTCAACAGGTTCGGTGATGTCCTCGACGGCTTGCTGTCGATGGCCGAGACCGCACCCAAGGCGGCCCATGCGTAGCCAACGCCGTATAGTCGCCCCCATTCTTCGAGGACGAAGAGAGGAGACCCCCCATGCCATCAGCCGATGAGGTCAAGCAGAGCATCACCAACTGGTGCTCGTCCGACGACGACCTGGAGATCACCAGCGACCGCTTCGAGCCGGGCACCGATTTCGCCTTCGGGCTCAAGGCCGGGGTCCTGAGCAGCTCGCCGATCGAGCTGGTCGTTCTCGAGAACGCCGGCGCCGACCGAGTGACCGTCCGCCGAAGCCTGACCCTCAGCGGTGACAACGTCAGCGCGGCCAACCAGCTCATCTCGTCGCGGCCGGGCTCGGTGACCGCCGCCGTCGAGCGTTCCGGCGGTGACACGTCGGTTGTCGCCCAGACCTACGTCTATCACGACGGACTGAGCAAGCACACCTTCGTGCAGGCGGTCGAGGAGCTGGCGCGGACCGGCACGCTTCTCGACGCGATCAGCAGCGAGGTGGTGGTCGCGGATCAGGACACAGTGCTGGCGGATATGCCGGCCGACGGCACCACCACCGACTCCAGCGCCGACACTGAGTCCCCAGCGACCACCCACGGAGACCTGTCCCCCGCGGCAGGCGTCGCGGCGGCGGCAACCTTTCAGCAACCCACGTCGCCGGCCAGCCAGCCGCTGCCGCAACCGAGCTTCACGCCGCAACCGGTGCAGCCGGTCCAGGCCCAGCCCACGTACACGCCGTCGCCGGTGCAGCAGCCCTATCAGGCACAGCCGGTACAGGCGCAGCCGTCGCCGCAGCCTGGAGCGAGCCAGTGGGTCCCGAGTCACTCGGTGCCACCCCAGGGACTCCGCGCGTGGGGCGCTCCCGATCCGGCTGGACCTGTGGTCGCGAACCTCGCCCCAGGATTGCCCATCCAGGTCGCGGAAGTCCGCGGCGCCTGGGCGAGGGTGATCTGCTCCAACGGCTGGACCGGCTGGATCGACGGACGAATCATCGGCGTCGCCGCCTGACATAAGCGCGGTGCGCCACGGGGCGTGAGGAGGGCAGCGTGGCGGAGGTGAAGGCCGAGCTGGTCGGCAATCTCTGGAAGATCGTCGTCGCGGTGGGGCAGGCCGTCGAGGAAGACGACACGCTGATGATCCTCGAGTCGATGAAGATGGAGATCCCCATCACGTCCCCCATCACGGGAACGGTGACGGAGATCCTCGTGGCCGAGGGCGATGTCGTCCAGGAGGGTCAGACGGTCGCCGTCGTCGAGTGACGCGAGGCCGGGTCACCGTCTCGCGACGAGGGGAACTGGCGGCATTGGGCGTGCGACGATGATTCGGTGAACTCGACCCAGCTCGACACCATCAGCGTCAAGACCTCGGACAACGTGACGCTGGGGTACACGGTTGCGGGTCTCGGGAGCCGGATCGTGGCTCAGATCCTGGACAACCTCGTGGCGATCCCGCTCACGCTCGTCAGCGTGCTCCTCTTCGGGGCGCTGGCGAATCTTCTGGTCAGCAGCAGCCAGGGAGCGGCGTTCGCAGGCGCTGCCGCCGGACTCTTCGCGAGCTTCGTGTACTTCGGGTACTTCCTCGTTGCCGAGGCCGTGACCTCGGGCAAGACACTCGGCAAGAGCGCCATGGGTTTGCGGGTCATCCGGGTTGACGGCTCCGCCGTGGACTTCCCGGCGGTCGCGGTGCGCAACGTCATTCGCATCATCGACCTCGCGATCCTCCTGATCGGCCTTGTGGTCATGTTCTTCCAGCCACAGACACGCCGGCTCGGTGACCTCGCCGCTGGGACCGTCGTGGTGCGCGACCGTGCCCTGGTCACCCTCGCCGCCGCCGTCGCGCCGCCACCGGTCATGCTCCGGACCCCTGATCCCGGGCCTGCGATCGACGGGCTCGACCGGCTCGGGAGCTTCGAGCACGACGCGCTGCGGGTCTTTCTGTCACGGCCCGGTCTGAACCCTGCTTTGCGGGCGACCCTCGCGGCGGATATCGCCAGACGTCTGCTCGAGCGCCTCGCTCTGGCACCGAATGCGCCCGAACGCCTCTGGCCACCGGAGTTGCTGATCGAGCGTGTCTACCTGCAACTCGACCAACGGCATCGATGACCCTCGACGCGTTCATCGCCGAGCGTCAGGCGCGCTGGGCGGAGCTCGAATGCGCCATCAAGCGGGCGAAGCGCGGGCGAATACGCACCCAGTCCTCCGGTGACATCCAGCGCTTCGGGCTGCTCCTGCGTCGGGCCTCGAGCGATCTCGCGATCGCGCGCCGCGACCATCCCGACGCCCCGGTCACCGAATACCTGAACACGCTCTGCGCGCGAGCGCACCCCCTCCTCTACCGCGGTACCCCGATGCGGATCGGCTCGATCCAGAGCTTCTTCGGCACCGCCCTGCCGCGCTCGTTTCGCGCCGCGGGCCCATATATCGCCATCAGCCTGGCGTTGATGCTGATCGGCTTCATCGCGGGCTGGGTCGCGGTTGACGTGCGTCCCGACCTGCGCGCCTCGCTGGTGCCGCCGTCGCTTTTCGACGAGATGGCCCGCGGCCAGATCGGTAGCGGTGTGCAGGATGCGCCGTTTGCGGCGGCGTTCATCATCCAGAACAACATCCGGGTGGCGCTCATCTGTTTTGCGGGAGGTGTCTTTCTCGGCATCCCGACCGCCTTTGTGCTGCTCGCCAATGGTTGGATGCTTGGCGCCGTCGCCGCCGCCGTTCGCATCGGCGGGTACGACGTGCAGTTCTGGTCGCTGATCGTGCCCCACGGCGTGCTCGAGCTCAGTGTGATCGTCATCAGTGGCGGGACCGGCCTCATGCTCGGCGACGCCATCCTCCGTCCCGGGCAGCTGCGTCGCGGCGAGGCGCTGGCACGAGTCGCGAGGAGGGCCGTGCTGCTCGCGCTCGGCGCAGCCAGCCTCCTGGTCATCGCGGGAACGCTCGAGGCATTCGTCTCCCCCTCCGGGCTCCCCGCCGCGGTCAAGCTCACGGTGGGGGCGACGGTCGGCATCCTGCTCTACTCGTGGCTCCTGCTCGCAGGACGGGGGCCGCGACATCGGCGATCGTTTGGCTTCGACCGTCCAGCGGAAACCCCCGCGTAGACTGGATTCATGGACGTCGTCCGGATCACGCCCCGTGGGTACTGCCACGGTGTCGTGGAAGCCATCCGAATAGCCAAGCGTGAAGGCGCTGCTCGCTCGGGGAACGAGAAGGTGACCATGCTCGGCTATCTCGTCCACAACGAGCACGTGACTCGCGAACTCGAGGACTCCGGCGTCGCGCTGGTCGCCGAAACCGACCGCATGAAGGCGCTCGACCAGGTCGTCGAAGGCACCGTCATCTTCACGGCGCACGGGATCTCGCCCGCCGTGGTCGAGGCCGCGAAGGCGCGCGGGCTCAACGTCGTCGATGCGACCTGCAGCGACGTGACTCGCACCCACGACCTCGTTCGCGAGCTGGTGGCGAGCGGGCATCACGTCATCTACATCGGCAAGCGCGGGCATCCCGAGCCCGCGGGTGTGCTCGGCATCGCGCCCGAGCACACGACGCTCATCGAGAGCATCGCCGAGGCTGACTCGATCGAACCGCCCGACGACCGGCCGCTGGCGGTGACGTGTCAGACGACGCTCAGCATGTGGGACACGCAGGCGATCATCGAGCGCCTGGTGCAGCGCTTCCCCGCGATCGAGGTGCACAACGAGATCTGTCGCGCGACCCAGGAGCGCCAGGAGGCCGCGGTGCTCGCCGCGGACGATGTCGAGTGCGTCGTTGTGGTTGGCAGCGCGCGCAGCAGCAACAGTCAGCGCCTGGTGCAGGTGGTCCGCGAGAAGGGACATCGGCCGGCATACCTCGTCGACACGGCTGACGACATCGACCCGACCTGGTTCAAGGGGATGCACCGCGTTGGGGTCACGTCCGGCGCGTCGACGCCGACGCAGATAACGCGTGCCGTGATCACCGCGCTGGAAGGGATGCCCGAAACTCCCTGAGATGACGTTTCGGCTGCATTGGGCACAAACCGGACCGGGCTGCTAGTGTCCTGGCCCGTAGTGGTGTTGCAGCGATGATCTCGGGAGGAGGACCGCCTCCACCACCGCCGCCCGCGCCGCTGGGCGGAGGGCAATATCCGGCCGCGCAGTACCCTCCGCCGCCCGCGTATCCGACGCCCGCGTACTACCCGGGTCCGGTGCACGCCGGGCCGGCGCCGGGAATCGCCTACGCGGGCTTCTGGATTCGCTTTGTTGCGTCGACCATCGACGGCATCATCGTCGGCGTGCCGCTGATCGTCCTCTTCCTCGTGATCGAGGGACCGGCGTTCAAAAGCTATATCGACTGCGTCAACAACGCGGTCGCCGCCGGCAGCAACGCCGGTGCGTGCGGAAGCATTTACGGCTACGGATCGATCCAGTACTTCAACCTGGCCACGATCGTCGTCCAGCTGGTGTATTTCGCGGTCATGTGGTCGTCGTTCGGCGGGACGCTCGGGCAGCGCATGCTCGGCCTGCACGTCGTGGATGCGGCCACCGGGCGCAACATCGGTATCGGACGCGCGATCGGGCGCTACATCGGTTACCTGATCAGCGCCGCGGTCCTCCTGATCGGCCTCATCTGGGCCGCCTTCGACCCGCGCAAGCAGGGCTGGCACGACAAGATGGCCAGCACATTCGTGGTTCGCAAAGTCTAGAATCCGGCAACCGTCCTCGCTCGACGAGGGCGGTATCACGAGGAGGAATGCAACCGTGGCAGCACTGCCGCCCCAACCGCCTGGGAGCCAACCGCCGCAGCCACCGGGCGTCACGCCACCCAGCGCCACGCCACCGAGCGGTCCGCCCGCCGGCCCGCCGCAGTCTCCTGCTTACTCCGGCGGGGCCTATACCGGCCAGATGCCATCCCTTCCCTACGGTGCGCAGCCCGTGGTCGCGGCCCCCGTCAAGGTGCACAGGCGGACCTTCTTCCTCACGCTCGCGCAGATCATCATCATCGTCAAGGCGATCCTCACGATCCTGATCGGGCTCGGCATCGGCGCGATCGGCGTCTACATCCTGGTCGCCGGGCATGCGGCCATTGCGAACCTCCCCGGATACAACTCGGCCCAGCAGCAGTTCGGCAACGCCTTCTTCAGCACGGCTGGAGCCATATTCATAGCCATCGCGGTGATCCCGCTGGTCATCGGCATCATCGACATCGTCCTTGGCGTCGTGGTCGGACGGCCGTCCAATGTCGCGCGCTGGATCATCATCGTGCTCGACATCCTCAGCATCATCATTGCGCTTGCCGATTTCGGCCGCGTGAACACGGGCGCAGGCGACCTGGTGCTGGTCGTGTACCTGGCTCTGCAGGTGATCGTTCTCTACGCGCTGCTGGTCGATCCGCCCACGCGCAGGAACTTCGCCGGCACGGCCGTGTAGAGCGAAGCCGGGCTACAGGCGCGCCCGTCGCTTCAGGTCGAGGTATCGGTTCACGAGCCGCGGCGACAGCGTGCGGGCATCAGCGTCGATGGTCTCGACACCGGAGCGTCGAAGCACGCGCAGCGTGTCCTCGCGATCGGCGATGAGGCCGCCGGCAACCGCTCGCGCGTACGCGGCATCGCCGGTTCGTGGAAGCATATTGGCGGCGTCGTCGAGCGCCGGATCGCGCACCGTCACCACCAGGGGCAGATGTCGCCGCCGCAGTCGCGAGCACTGGCGGATGAGCGCCTTGCCCTGGTCGAGGTCGAGCACGTCGGTGAAGATGACGACCAGGGAGCGGCGCGTCTGCCACCGGCTGTAGAAGTTGAGCGCATCGTCGTAGTCGGCCTCGGTCTCGCCGGGTTTGATCGGACGAGTCGCGTCGAGGAACCGGCGCAACTGCGCCGTCCCGGCTCGCGGTGGCAGGGTGCCCGTGACCGTGTCGGCGAAGGCCAGCATCCCGGCGCGATCCCCGCTGCGCAGCGCGACATGGACGAGCAGCAGCGCCGCGTTGATCGCGTGATCGAGCTTGGTGAGCTCGCCGGCGCCGATGCCCATGAGCCGCCCGTGGTCGAGACACACGACCAGCGGCTGCGCCCGTTCGGGGATGAGCTCGGTCGCCATGAGCCGGCCCGTCCGCGCGGTTGCGCGCCAGTTGATGGAACGCAGCGGGTCGTCGGGGAAGGCCTCGCGCACGCGCTCGAACTCGCTGCCCTCGGTGCGCAATCGCATGGTGCGCAAACCGATTTCCGCAAGCTGACCGCGCCGCGCCAGTGCCTCGTACACGTCGATCGCGGCGAGGTTCGGATCGACTCGAACGGCGCGCACGGCGTCCACGGTGGTCTGCCGCCAGCCGAGGCGCCATGGACCGCTGACCCGGACGGCCGCGGGGCCGAGCGATGCGTCGCCGCGTGCAGTCGGTGTGACCGTGTACTCGACGCTTGCGGGCAGGCGCATGCTCCATCGGACGCGCGAGGGATGCAGCTCCGCGGGCACCCGCTCCTGCACGGTTGCCCATGCACCGGCCCGGCGCGCGCTGACCTCAAGCGAGACGTGGTTGGCGACGCCGACCGAGAGCAGATCCGCGCAGACGCGCTCGACGTGCAACGCGGCCTTTCCCGGCGCCCGGCGCGAGTCAACTGCTATGGCCAGGATGCAGACGCCGAGCAGCACGAACCCTGCGAGGAACAGCGCCGGGATGGCCGCACCGACGGCAATCAGCGCTATCGATGCGACCAGCAGACCGGCGCCACGCCAGGTCACCGCCGTGCGGTCACCTGGGGACCGGGACTCGCCCCACCGCGCGCTGGACGGCAGCGACCTCGGACACGCCCTGGATCTCGGCCTCCGGACGGCGGATCATGCGGTGGCGCAACGCCGGGATGCAAACGTCCTTCACATCGTCGGGCACAACGTAGTCCCGGCCCTGGATCGCCGCCATCGCCTTCCCGGCGAGGAGCAGTGCGATCGACCCTCGTGGGCTCGCCCCGAGCGAGAGGTCCGGGCTGGTCCGTGTCGCGGTGACAATCGCGGAGATGTAGCCGAGCACCTCGTCGGAGACGCGCACCGCCGCGACCTCGGCCCGGACCTTCGCCAGGGTCGCGGCGTCGATGACCGGCGTGACTCCCGCGGCGTCGAGATCGTGCGCGTTGAATCCCGCGTCGACGCGGCGCAGCATGACCATCTCGGTCGCGGGCTCGGGAACGTTCACCTCGAGCTTGAAGAAGAAGCGATCGAGCTGTGCCTCGGGAAGCGGGTACGTGCCCTCGTACTCGATCGGGTTCTGGGTGGCCACCACCAGAAAACGATCGCCGAGCGGACGGCTTTCCCCATCGGACGTGACCTGGCGCTCCTCCATCGCCTCCAGCAGCGCCGACTGCGTCTTCGCCGGGGCCCGGTTGATCTCGTCGGCGAGCAGGGTGTCGGTGAAGATCGGCCCCGCGCGGAACTCGAAGGTCCCGGTGTCCGGTCGGTACACGCTGGTGCCGACGATGTCCGACGGCAGCAGGTCGGGCGTGAACTGGATGCGCGTGAAGCGGGCGTCGAGCGTCGCGGCCAGCGTGCGCGCCATCAACGTCTTGGCCGTTCCCGGCACTCCCTCGAGGAGGACGTGCCCACCGCAGAGCACCGCCATGTACAGCCCGTCGATCACCTGCAACTGGCCCACGACCGCCCGACCCATGGTGTCGTGCAGGGCCGCGCGGAGTGCCGCCGCATCAGTCTGGGATGCCACTGCCGGCATTGTGCCCTGCGCGCTCACCGGATCGATCATCCGACCGGCACGCTCATCCACGCGCGCTCACAGGCGTCGACATCGCGCGCGAGCCGCAGGAGCTCGCTTTCCTCAGGTCGACCGCTGGCGAGCACCCGAGCGTGCGCAAGGAGCGCGGCGAGCGCAGTGGCGTTCGGATCTCCACTCATCGCGATCGCCGCGCAGAACGCCGCATCGTCGAGATGTCCGTCGACTCCCGTCGCGCTCCCGACCCGGCGTTTCAACTCGTCGGCATAGCGCGCGGCGATCGGGCCTCGCTGACGGCTGCGCGAGAAGAGCTGGCCCATCGCCGTGACATATGCGGTCGCACTCGGAATCGCGTACGCGCCGGCGTCGCGCGCGGGCTTGCCGAGGCGGCGACCGTTGAGCGC
>DAITPY010000045.1:0-10428 GCA_036833315.1 Candidatus Dormiibacterota bacterium | reverse complement strand
CTCATCACCACGCTGTTGCTGTTGGCACGCGGGGGAAGCGACTATGACGAGGAATACATCGAGGAAGACGTCACAACGTTCGACGCCGTCGAGCCAGGTGACGAGACGCTTCCCGCTCCCGCCTGAACGCCATCAGGCCTGGGTCAGACCAGCTCGTTGAGATAGTTCGGCAACATCTGGCGCCAGGTCGTCCAGTCATGGTCGTATTCGGGTCCCCACGGGTCCACCCGGTTGGGGACGCCCTTGCTCCCCAGCACGTGCGCGAGACGCCACGACTCCCCGATGTTCTCCCAGCGACCCTCGCCGGACGCGAGGATCGCCTTGCGCGTGCGCAGCAGTGCGAGGTGCTCGCCGTTGAGGCCGGGCAGGAAGTACGACGGCGTCGCGAAGTACAGGTCGTCGCCGGCGTCGTCGCCGACGAATCGCGAGATGTCGTACGTCCCGCTCATCCCCAGCGCGTGGGTGACCACATCCGGGTAATGGCACAGCAGCGCCACGGCGTTGAAGGCGCCGATCGATGCCCCCGCCGTGATCACCGTGATGTCCGGACTCTCGCAATCCATCCGGATCATCGGGATCAACTCATGACGCACGAACTCGAGAAACCCGCGGAGCATCGCGGCGCGATAGCGGGGGTCGCCGTCGCCGCGGAGTAGCGCCGCCCCTGAGATGCTGTCGCAGGAGTAGATCTTGGCTCGACCGGCCTCGAGGTACTCCCCCACCGAGTCGACGAGCCACATTCGCTCGATCTCCTCGGCATCGCCGCCGGCGGTCGGAAAAACGATGACGGGCTTGCCAAAGTGACCCCATCTCGCGACCGTCACGTCGGAACCGAGCCGCTCCGAGTACCAGCGCTCTCGCCGCTTCATCGCCGAGGAGTCTCGCGCATTCCGCTGTGGCTGCGCTGTGCCGGGGCTAGGGGTAGATGAGCCGCGCATCACCCGGAAACAGCCAGCCGAGGCCGTCGAGGAGGCGGTCACGCCAGTTGATCCAGTTGTGACCATCGAGCGCTTCGACGACGCGCAGCTCCCCGGTCATCTGCCGGAGCACCTCGACCATGGCACGATCGGGCTCGGCGAGCGGCTCGAAGGCGCCGTAGGTGAGAAAGATCCGGTCAGTGACACGCTCCGGGCGAGCACGCACCTTGTTGACGAAGCGGACCACCGGCTCGAACACCGGCCCGTAAGGGTGGTGTGCGCTGGGCTCGCTGCTGAATCGCAACGACGGTGACTCCAGGAGCAACCCTCCGTAGAAGCCGGGCGTCCGGACCGACGCGGCAAGCGCGGCGACCCCGCCGAAGCTGGCTCCCAGGAGCGCACGCCCTCGCGGATCACCTCGGAGCTGAAACGTGCCCTCGACCTGGGGCACCAGCTCGGTGGTGAGAAAGCGGCTGTGCGCAGCACCCCCGGCGTACTCGCGAAGCCGGTCCCCCGGGTGCGTGAAGGCGACAACGCAATCCGCCATCAGGCGCCGGTGCATCAGGTTGTCGAGGACGGTGCCCATCGACGAGTGGTTGAGGAAGTCGCGGCCGTCATGCACCACCAGCAGCGGCATGCGGCGATCACGTCGCATCCGCGCCGGGACGTAGATCGTCACCTGCGCCTCGCGCCGGAGCGCTTTGCTGGGAATGCGCAGGTCGATCAGCTCGCCGGGCACCGCTGCCGGATCCGGATATGCCCAGCTGGGTGTCACGTAGCCTTCTGCCTCGAGCACCGACTGCGCGCCGATCGGGTCGGTGACGACCCGCGCGTTCAAAGGGTCGGTCGTGCTCTCGGTCGTGCCGCCCCGCCGCACCAGGATCCGGTACTCCACCCGAGCGCCCGCCGGCAGCTCGATGCTCGCCCACCACAGGTCGGTGCCTGGAAAACGGCGGAGCGGCAGCGGGATCGGCACACCCATGATCCGGTGTTCGATCCCGACCCACTCGGCCTCACCCCGCCACAGGAACGTGCACGTGGATCCCTCGACGAGCGGAATCGACTGCTCGCGCAGGAGTTGATCGATCGCCTCGGGGGAGGCGCCGTCGCTGCGCAACCGCGTGAGTGCGCCCTGGCGACGCGATGGTGCCGGGGTCACGGTCAGGCTGCCCGCTCCCCTCGCATCAGCCGCCCTTCGGGAGCGATGACACCGACTGCACCAAGATCGGCCGGAAGACCCGACCTGAGCTCGAGCCGATCGCCCGGGTCGAAGACCACGCAGACACTCGGCGCGGAACGGCCGGCCAGCACAGCGAGTCGGTCCTGGTCGTGGGCATGCAGCCGCGCCGCTCCGGGAAGCACAACCAGGCCGTGCGCGACGCCGATCCCGATGTCGTAGATCTCGTCCGGTCTCCCCGCGGGATCCTCGTCGTCGACCACCACGATCCGTTCACAGACCGCCATGGAGCCCGACGACCATGCGATCAGCGGCCGGGTCTCGATGAGCGCGGCGAGGTTGCAGAGATGCAGACAGTCGTTGAGCACGCCGACGTGCCCTCCGGCGATCGCGATGGCTGCGCATCCGGCGACGATCGAGGCAACCTCCTCGCGATGCGCGCTGATGATGGGTCGCTCGTGCGGCGGGTGCGCGCTGTAGAACCGTTGGTACGCCTCGGCGATCGCGGTGACGTGTCCGTCATCGAGCGCGCGCACCGAGGCGATCGCCGCCTCCAGCTCCGCGCCTGCCGGCGAGGCGGCAAGGCGGCGGCGCACGGCGTCAACGCCGTCGAGCGCGTGGCCTAACCGCAGCAGGTACACCGCACGCAGCTCGTCGAGTTGCGCTCGCAGCATGCGCTCGGCGTCCGCGTACTCGTCGTCACTGCCGAGCACATCGAGCCGGCGGCCGTAGAGGCCGAGATTCCGCGAACCCCCGCCGAGTCGACGGTCGATATCGGCGTCGTTGCGCTCCCCCTCCTCCCATCCCGCGGTGATCAGCGCCACCGGGCCGTCGACCGCGAGTGCCTCGAGCTCCGCCGCAAGATCCACGCTCTCGCCGAGTGGCCCGAGCAGGGTCACCCTCACGAGGCGTGCACGTGCACCGTCTCGCCGACGACGTTGAGCATGTCGTGGACGGTGTCGTAGTCCGGGTGAGCCATCCGCACCCAGGCGTTCGCCATGTAGCCGGCCTCGACCGGCTGCGTGAGCGTGCCGCTTCCGGGGAGATGGGTGTCGATGATCCACTCGCCGTACTGCTGCTGCACCGTCTCGAGGCCCTCGTAGTGCGTGATCGTCCCATCCCGATCCGGGCGCAGCGCGACGATCCCCGCTGCCAGACGCCGGGACAGCGGACGCTCCACGGCCCCATGCACGATGGCGTTCGCCCACTCCCGATAGATGTCGATGTCGTTGCCCACGGCGTACAGGTCCCAGGCCCGAACCCCCGGTGGCCGGCAGCCGATCTCGCTGAAACGCAGGCCCTTGGGACCGAAGAACCATTCCATGTGCGTCGCCGACGTCCCGATGCCGAGCGCTTCGATCGCTCGCAGGCCGAGTTCGCGCACCTGCTGGTAGTCGGGGACGGTGTCGACCCGGTTGGTCGCGATGAACTGCGGGCTGATCCAGCGCTCCCGCATCGCCTCGAGCACGTTCGGGTAGTAGTGGGAGATGAAGTCGTAGGTGGGACGGCCGTCGATGCTGATGGTGTCGTAGAACCCCTCGTGCCCCTCGACGAACTCCTCGACCGCAACGTCCGTCGCTCCCGACGCCCCGAGCTCGACGAGCGCGCGATCGAGATCGGTTTCCGAGTCCACCCGGCTCGTCCCCGAGGCTCCGGCGGCCGCGCGGGGCTTGAGGATGAGTGGATATCCGACCCTTGCGGCGAAGGCCCGCACCTCGGCAGCACTGCTTGCCGCCGTCGACTGCGCGGTCGGAATTCCCACCTCGCGCAGCACCTCCTTCATCGAAGGCTTGTCGCGACAGAGATATGCGGTGCGCACCGAGGTGCCGGGGATGCCGCACGCCTCCCGCGCATGCGCGGCAGCCATGGTGTGGGCTTCGATCGTCGACTCGAGCGCGTCGATCCATACCTTGCTCTGGGCGAAGCGAACCGCCTCGACGAGCGAGTCGACGTCGGTGACGTTGCCGATCTGCTGGTAGTGGAGCATCGAGTCGCGAAGCTCCTGATCGAGGTAGTCGACCGGACGCTCGCCGATCCCGATGACGGTGGCACCGGCGGCCGCGAGCCCGCGCACGAATTCGCGTTGATTCGGGGGAAACGCCGGCTCGATGAAGATGATGTTCACGCGGAGATCCTACCCGGCGCCGCACCCGCGCCCGAGGCCGGCCTGCATAGACTGGCGACGTCATATGCCGAATGCGGTGTTCGTTGCTCCATTTCTGCTTCCCGCGACCGTGCGCTTCATCGCGGCCGCGGCGCTGCTTCCCGGTGTACGGCTCGGGCTGATCAGCCAGGATCCCGAAGACCGCCTGGACGACGAGCTCCGTTCGGTGCTGGCTGGGCACTACCGCGTCGCCGACGGCACCGATGCGCAACAGATCGCCGATGCGACCCGGGCACTCGCCGACCACCTCGGTGGGGTTGACGCGCTGATCGGAATGCTCGAACAGTTGCAGGTCCCGCTCGGCGAGGTGCGTGACGCACTCGGGATCCGCGGCATCGGCGCGGAGGTTGCTCGGAACTTCCGTGACAAGTCGCGCATGAAGGGGGTCTTCGAGGCCAATGGCGTTCCCTGCGCCGCTCATCGCCTGGCGCGCTCAGCGGCCGAGGCCCGAACGGCGGCGGGGGAGCTCGGATATCCGCTGGTCGCCAAGCCCCCTGCCGGCGCCGGGGCGCGCTCCACCTTCCGCATCGATGAGGACACTCAGCTCGAGGCCTGGCTGGGTGTCGACCCGCCGAGCGATCACGCTCCCGCACTGCTGGAACAGCTGGTCGTCGGCGCCGAGCACAGCTTCGACAGCGTGCTCATCGACGGCAACCTGGTGTGGCACTCGATCTCCCGCTACCTGCCCACGCCGCTGGAAGTGCTCGAGAACCCCTGGATTCAGTGGGCGGTGCTGCTCCCGCGCGACATCGAGACGCCGGAGTTCGACGCCATCCGCGAGCATGGCGTGCATGGGCTGCGTGCGCTCGGGCTCCGCACCGGGCTGACCCACATGGAGTGGTTCCACCGCCCCGACGGAGCGGTCGCGATCAGCGAGGTCGCGGCACGACCGCCCGGCGCGCAGTTCACCTCGCTGCTGTCCTACGCGCACGACATCGACATGTACGCGGCTTGGGCGCGCCTCGAGATATTCGGCACCTTCGCGGCGCCCGAGCGGCGCTACGCGGTCGGCGCCGCATACCTGCGCGGGCAGGGCGACGGCACCGTCGTCGCGGTGCACGGGCTGGAGACGCTGCAACGGGAGTTCGGCGACCTGGTCATCGAGGCGGTGGTGCCGCAGCGCGGACAGGCTCCGAGTGGCACGTACGAAGGCGAGGGACACGTCGTCCTCCGCCATCCCGACACTGCCGTCGTCGAGGCGGCACTGCGACGGGTCGTCGAAGTCGCCCGGGTCGAGCTGGGAGACCCCTCGTGACCACCGTGTTGATGATCTCGCCGGGATACCCGGCCGAGATGCCCTTCTTCACGCGCGGGCTCGCACGCGCCGGGGCGAGGGTGATCGGGGCCGGCGATCAATCGGTCGCGGCACTCCCGGACATGGCCCGCGACCACCTCAGCGAGTACTGGCAGGTGCCGTCGTTCGCCCATGAGGACGCCATCCTGCGCGAGCTGGCGGAGCGCGCCGCCGGCCGGCAGATCGACCAGGTCGCGTCGCTCTGGGAGCCGACCATGGTGCTCGCGGCCCGCATTCGCGAGATGCTCGGCATCGACGGCATGACCGTCGAGCAGACCATCCCCTTTCGCGACAAGGAGCGGATGAAGCAGATGCTCGACGCCGCCGGCATTCGCACCCCGCACCACTATCGGTGCGACACCGCCGCAGCCGTTCGCGACGCGGCTGAGCGCATCGGGTATCCGATCATCGTCAAGCCCATCGCCGGCGCGGGGTCGGCGCACACCTACCGGGTCGACGGGGCCTCGGACCTCGAGACGGTTCTCCCCAGGCTGGTCGGGGTGTCCGAGGTCAGCGTCGAGGAGTTCATCGACGGGACCGAGTACACCTACGACACCATCTGCGCGAGCGGTGACGTTCTCTTCGACAGCATCGCCTGGTACCGCCCTCGCCCGCTGATCGCGCGCCAGCTGGAGTGGGTCAGCCCGATCACGGTGGTGCTTCGTGACATCGACAGCCCCGAGCTGGCCGGCGGCCGTGCCATGGGCAGGAACGTGCTGGGCGCGCTCGGATTTCGCGACGGCTTCACGCATATGGAATGGTTCCGAACAGAAAGCGGCGAGGTGGTGTTCGGAGAGATCGGCGCGCGGCCGGTGGGCGCCCGCACCGTCGACGTCATGAATTTCGCGAACGACATCGACCTCTTCCAGCAGTGGGCCGAGGCGGTGGTCAACGGACGGCTCTCGGAGCCGATCGAACGTCGCTACAACGCAGCGTCCATCTTCAAGCGCGCCCAAGGTCAGGGTCGGATCGTGCGTATCGAGGGGCTCTCGAATCTCCTGGGCGATGCCGGCGAGTGGGTGTGCGCCATCGACCTGCTCCATATCGGCGCACCGCGGCGCGACTGGCTGATGACACTCATCTCCGACGGCATGGTCATCGTCCGGCACCCGGAGTTGGATTCCTGCACCGAGATCGCCGATCGCTTCGCCATCGAGCTGCAGCTCTACGCGTACTGAGCGAGTTTGACGCCGATGTTGCGAACCCTCGGCCGACTCTGTAGAGTCACCGGTTGCGGGCCCACGAGTCGGAAACGGCGAGTGGACGGCCCGGGATGATGGTGGTCCATCAGACCGGACGAGGGTCGAGCCTGAGGGCCACCGAAGGGCACCGCCTCCCGTACTGAAAGCCCCGCGTCGCAAGATGTGGGGCTTCTCTGTATGTGGCGGCCCTCCGATGTCGGTGCGCGTCGCAGGCCAGCGCGTCTCAGCCGTGAAGCCTGTTCAATCGCCGGCAGAGACCGCCCGCGTGCCGATCGTCTGGAGCACTGCCGAGCGCGCTGCCGGCATGTCCGCGTGCAGCTCGGCGATGAGACCGTCGACGACGTCGCGGAGCGTCCCCCCAGCCTCGACCACCTCGCGTTGACGGATGTAGCTCGAGCCACGCTCCATGATCTCGATGGCGCCCCGCAGCTCGGCGACGCAGCCGAGCCGCGCCGCCACCGGGGTGAGGTCCTCGACAAGCTCGCGAATCGCCTTACGCAGGGGGACGGTCGTGCCGCCCTCGTCGACGATGATCGAGGCGTCAAGCCCGTGCCTGGCGGCCCGCCATTTGTTCTCTCGGACCAGCCACGCGCGCGGCGTCGGCAAGGTGTAGCCGCGATCGATCATGGTGTCGAACTGGTGCACGAGGCACTGGCTCAGCGCCGCCATCACCCCGACTTCGCGCAGCGTCGGGATGCCGTCGCAGACGCGAATCTCGACCGTCCCGAAGGTCGGATGGGGACGGATGTCCCACCAGACCTCGCGAATCGTCTTGATCGTGTGCGACGAGATCAGTGTGTCCATGAGCTGCTCGAACTGAGGCCAGCCGCTCAGGTTCCACGGCGGCCCGGCCGTCGGCAGTCCCTCGAAGACCTTGGAGCGCCACGACGCCATCCCGGTGTCGTGCCCCATCCAGTACGGGCTGGACGCCGAGAGCGCGAGGAAATGCGGGATGTACGCCGAGAGCGCATTCACCATGGCGATCGCCTTCTCCCCGCTGCGCACCCCGACGTGGACGTGGATGCCGAAGATCTGCATCTGCTTGGCGGGCCACTGCATCTCGTTGACGAGGCGCAGATAGCGAGGGTCTGGGCTGATTTCCTGCTCTGCCGGGTCGCTGAACGGATGCGTCCCCGAGCAGGCGAGCTCCAGGTTGCGCGGCTCGGTGTGCTCTCGCAGCTCGGCCATGGTCGCGGCCAGGTCGGCGACCGCGCCGGCGGCGTTGTCGCAGATCCCGGTGATGATCTCGACCGTCGACTGGAGCAGCTCCTGCTTGGCCTTGGGATGACCGGCATCGCCGTGTCCCTCGCCCATCTCACCGAGAATCTCGTGAGCCCCGCGCACCAGCTCGCGGCTGTCGCGATCGATGAGCTCCAGCTCCATCTCGACGCCGATGGTGGGCCGCGGGCTGGAGACGAATTCGATGTGCGTCACGAGGGCTCGACTCTACGCCGCGGTCGCGCGCTGGTCGTGAGCCCAGGCGGCGAGCAGGCCGCGGAAATGCGCGATGAACTGCTCGTGCTCGTGGACGGGGAAGGTGTTGCGCACCGTGTCCACCAGGATCCGGTCGAACTCCGGGCTCTCCACCCAGGCCACCGAGAGCTCGTCGATGTGCGCGAGGTGGCGCTCGCAGAATTCGCGGTACCTGTCGACCTCGAGTTGACGGTCGGCGATCTTGCGGTACCCGGCGAGCTTCTCGGAATAGCTCAGATTCTCGCGATCCGCGATGGCGAAGTATTCCTCGGTGTCGAGGTCGACGCTCTGATGACGGCCGGTGACGCAGCAGAACACCACCCATTTCAGCAGCGAGCGGATCGCCCACGGAAAGTAGTAGTGCAGGCTGGTCAGAGCCAGGTCCGGGGTCGCGTTCGCGTAGTCGATGGGATACACCTCATCGCCACGCACCAGCGTCTCGCAGCTGTTGAGCTCCCAACGGAAGAACGCGTTGACGGTGCGCAGGATGCTCACCACCTCGTTGCCGGCGCGCGGCTCCAGGAAGTCGTGATCGACGGAATATCGTTCGTGCATCGGCCGCTCGGGGTGAAAGTTCAGCACCATCACCTCCGCGCCGATGCCGAGGCTGCGCGCGAATGCGTCGTAGCCCTCCACCGCCGCCTGCAGGTGCATCAGTCGCTGCTCGGACTCGTCATACGCGCGGTACAGCGTCTCCGAATCCTCGATGCGTGACACGCCGACCCAGGCGCCACCGTCGAACGGCTTCATGTAGAGCGGCATGCCCACCGCGCCCGCAACCGCCTCGAGGTCGAAGTAGCGCACATATCGCTGCGCGGTCCCGGCGAAACGGGGATTGTCCGGGGGCGTCTTGTTGGGCAGCATCCAGGTCTGCGGCACCTTGAGTCCGAGCCTGATCATCGCGCAGTACGCGGCGTGCTTTTCCATCGCCTGGAACGTGAACGGATTGTTGAGCAGATGGACGCGGTCCATCAGGGTCACCTTCTTGAGCCACTCGCGGGGCATCGGGTACCACCAGCCGAGGCGGTCGATGACCAGCGAATGGCGCGGGCGCATGCGCAGGTCGAATGGTTCGATGGTCACCCGTTCCGTGGTGAAGCGATGCGTCTCCCCGCCTGCACGTACGGAGAGATCCGCCCGCCCGAGCAGGGCCTCGAACGCTGCCGGCCAGTCCTCCTCCACGCCAAGCAGCAGGCCGATGAGATGGGTTCTGGACATCGTTGATGGGAGTATGCGATCCGCCAGCGGTGCACTGCAGACCGGTCGCGAGGGTCAGCTTCGCGAGCTGCGGTTCCCTTTCGAGGCAGGCGCGCTCGGATGGTCGGAGGACCGCTGCTCGAGAGTCGCCTCGAGCCGGAGCGTGCGCTCGAACGCCGCCCACACCGCGTCGCTCACCACCGTGCGCAGTCCTCCCCGCTCCAGCTGGTAGAGGGCCTCTGCCGAGGTGCCGCCGGGCGACGTCACCATGTCGCGCAGCTCGGCCACGTGTTTGCCGCTCTGCAACGCGAACTCGGCGCTCCCCTGCATGGTGTCGAGCACCAGCTCCCGGGCCACGTGACGCGGAAAGCCGAGGTGGACGGCCGCGTCGGTGAGCGCCTCGATGAACAGAAAGATGTAGGTGGGCCCGGTACCGCTCACCGCTGTCGCCATCGCCACCTGGCGTTCGTCGGGGACCTCGAATTCCCGTCCGAGGGCGGCGAGCATGGCCCGAGTGCGCGCCTTGCCGCGCTCATCGACCGAGTCGGTGGCGAACCAGACAGTCACGCCCCGCCCGATCTGGGCCGGCGTGTTCGGCATGGAGCGCACCACCGCCGGATGATCGAGGCCGGCGCCGATGGCTGTGGTGCTGGCCCCGGCGATGATGCTGATGACCAGTTGCTCGGGGCGAAGTGACCCCCGAAGTTCGGCCATGACCCCGGCGAGCATCTGTGGCTTGACGGCGAGCAGGACGATATCGGTGTCCCTGGTCGCCTCGCGGTTGTCGGCGGCCGTGCGCACGCCGTGGGTCATGGACAGCGCCTCGCGTCGGGTCGCACGCGGATGCGTACACAGCGCGTCGCCCGGTGCGATCAGGTCGCGTTCGAGCAGACCCGCCAGCATCGCCTCGGCCATCACGCCGGCGCCGACGATCCCCAGGCGAGTTCCATGAAGGCTTTCCGCGCTCATCAGTCGGCACACCTTACCGCCACGATTCACCGGCC
>DAITPY010000044.1:0-10472 GCA_036833315.1 Candidatus Dormiibacterota bacterium | reverse complement strand
GCTCGAGGTCGGCGACCTGGTGCTCCACGGCGAGGTCGCCATCGACATGGAACCCGAAGCGGCAACCAATGGAGTCGCGCCGCACGGCGACCTGACACCGGTCGGAGCCGGTCAGCTCGTCTGATGGACAAGCCACGCATCGCCCCGATGCGCGAAGCGACATTGCGCCAGCGCATCCACATTGCCGGCACGATCCGCTACCTTCGGGGCAAGACTGACAAGAACGCGGCGAACCTCGAGTGCGAGGTCAGCGACGGCACGGGCAGCCTCCTCCTGGTCTTCCAGGGACGCCGGCGTATCCCCGGGATCGCAGTCGGCGCCCTCCTGGTGGCCGAGGGCATGGTGGGCTCGTGGAGTCGCCGTCTGGCCATCCTCAATCCCGACTACGAGCTGGTCGCCGACTAGGCTAGCGAACCCATGTCCCCGCGCCTGCCATCGCGCTGAACAACGGATGCGGGCGACGCCCGTCCGCAACGCAGGCGGTCGCGACTCCGCGGAGGCGCGCGTCGGTCACGGCGCGGAGTTTGACCCGCGCTCGGCCACCGATCATCGGCAGCAGCGCCTCCGCATCCTGCGTCGAGAGCCGATCGATGACGCTCATCTCGTCGCCTGCGTCGCGCAGGAGTCCCGGCGTGTCGGCGAAGATCATCAACCGCGAGGCACCGAGCGCGACGGCAATCTCCGCCGCGAGACGGTCCCCGTCCACGTTGATGGCGGTGCCGTCCTGTGCGGCGATGGGCGGGCTGATCACCGGAGTCAACCCGCGCGCGAGCAGCGTGTCCAGCAGACCTGCATCAACAGAGTCGATGCTGCCGACGTGGTTGCCGTGCAGCACCTTGGCGTTGCCGTCCTCGCAGACCCGCAGGTCGGGACGGCGCGTGCCGCGCACCACGCCGCCGTCGAGGCCGCAGAGTCCGAATGCATCGACACCGAGCAGGCGCAGCCGTTCGACGATCCGCTTGTTCGCCTTGCCCGCGTACGCCATGAGGAAGTGATCCATGGTCGTCGAGTCGGTGAATCGACTCACATCGCCCCGCGCCGACTGCACCATCCGCGGCGGCGCTCCGAGCCGCGTCGACAGATCATCGAGGTCGCGGCTCGCGCCATGCACGACCACCACGCGCTCGGTCGTCGCGGCGATGTCCTCGAGCAGTGGGTCGAGGTGGCGAACGCTGCCGCCGATCTTCACGACGATCATCAGATGGGATACAGCCCGCCGAATTCGAGCCCGAGTGTCTCCGGGAGTCGATGGCGGACGTTGCAGGCCTGGACGGCCTGGCCCGCCGACCCCTTGACGAGGTTGTCGAGCGCGGCGGTCACCACCACGCGGCGCGAGTGCGGGTCGCGCTCGAAGCTCACATCACAGTAGTTCGTGCCGATCAGCAGCTTCGGATTCGGCGAGCGGTGCAGCCCGGTGCGCGATTTGACGATGCGCACGAACGGCTCCGACCCATATCGAGACCGGTACAGGGCCCAGAGGTCGCGATCGTCGAGCTCACGGGACAGAAACGCGTGCGCGGTGATCAGCACGCCGCGCACCGCCTCGACCGCCGTCGCCGAGAATGCCAGTTGCGGCGCATCCACACCAAGGTGCAGCTCCTGGACGATCTCCGCGGTGTGTCGGTGTCCGGTGGGAGCGTACGAACGCACCTCGCCGCTGCGGTGTGCATGGTGGGTCGCTTCGCTGGGCTGCGAGCCCCCCGCTGACGAACCGACCTTCGCATCCACGACGATCGGGATCAGCGCATCAAGCACCCCGGCGCATGCGAGCGGGGCAAGAGCGAGGATCGATGCCGTCGCGAGGCAGCCACCGGCGGCGATCAGCGACGCGCCGGCGATCTCGGCGCGGTGCAACTCCGCCAGTCCGTAGACCGCACCGCCGAGCAGCTCGGGCACCGGATGCGTCCATCCATACCAGCGCGGATAGTCGGCGGGGTTGCGCAGCCGGAAGTCGGCGCCGAGGTCGATGCACACCGGAGCCGCTGCACGGAGTTGCTCGATCGCGTGACTCGACTCCCCGTGGCCCATCGTGGCGAACACCACGTCCGCGGACTCGAGCGTCTGGCGTGCCGAGAACCGCAGATCGCTGCGCCCGCGCAAGGGAGGATGCACGGACGCAACCGGCTTGCCGACGAGCCGTTCCGATGTCACCTGCACGATCTCGACCTCGGGATGACCGGCGAGGATGCGGAGCACCTCGCCGCCCGCGTAGCCCGCTCCTCCCACCACCGCGGCGCGAATCATCGATCACCCAGGGCGAGCGCGAGCACGTCCACGGCGCGCTCGAGTTCGGCGATCGACACGCGTTCCTCGGGGGTGTGGTCGAGCCCGGAATCGCCGGGCCCGTACGCGACCGCAGGACACGCCCACGCGGGCGCGAGCACGTTGAGGTCCGACGTGCCCGTCTTGAGCTTGAAGCGCGGCGCACCGCCGGCGGCGCGGATCGCTCGGATCAGTCCGCGTGCGAGCGGGCTGTCGCGCCGGGTGCGCACCCCCGGCGTTTGACTGAGCACTGTGACCTCGCCGCTGCCACCAGTGGATCGAGCGATGTCGAGCAGCGCGCCAACATCGCAGCCGGGCGGGGATCGCATGCCGATGTCCACCGTGGCTCGATCAACAAGACCGTCGTGCTCCGAACCGACGCGCAGCACCCGAACATCGACGCGGTCGAACACGCCCGCATCACGACTCGGTGCGCGCGCGCAATCCTGAAGAGCGCGCACCACGTCGATGCAGCGGTCGGCCGCGCTCGGTTCACGTCCGGCGCTGTGTGCCTGGGGCTGGGCGAAGCTGGCGCGCAGCCGGAGGCTCCCCTTGTATCCGATGGTCACCGCGTCCGATCCGCTCGGCTCGAGGATGACCAGGCCGTGGGGCGCCGCCATCGAGGTCGCGAGGTGGTGCGCTCCACGCGACGTGGTCTCCTCCTGGACAGCGCCGACGACGACGAAGCGCCGGCCACCGTCGCGCGGTTGGCGGCTCACCGCCGCGATGGCGGCCGCGAGCGGTCCCTTGGCGTCGACAGCGCCCCGGCCGTGGAGGACGCCACCGTCGCGCCGAGCCTCGATGTGACCGGGGACGGTGTCGACGTGTCCGACCAGCGCGATCGTCTCTGGCCCGTCGCCCCATGCGGCGATGACGTTGCCCACGGCATCGACGTCGACGTCGAATCCGGCATCGAGCAGCCGCCACACCAGCATCGCCGAGAGCGCATCCTCGTCGCCGCTCACACTCGGCACCGCGAGCATCGCGGTCAGGAGGTCCACGACGTCGACTCGCGTGCGCGGACGTGCCGCGGCCTCGGCAGCCAGGTCAGGCATGGGCGCCGACCATCGACATCTCGGCGGTCTCGCGGACGTGGTCGGCGACGTGTCTAGGGATGTCGACACCGGTGACGTCGATCGAGTTGCGGAACTCCATGGTCGCGTTGACCTCGCTGACCAGGAGGCGGTCACCGTCCTCGAGCAGGTCGACGGCGAGCACGCCGCCGCCAACGGCGGCCGCGGCGCGCAGCACCAGATCGCGCAGCGCGCCGTCGACCGGACAGTTGCGCGTGCGCGCGCCACGCGCGGTATTGGTGACCCAGTGCTCGGATTCTCGGTAGATGGCGCACACCACCGACTCCCCGACGACGAAGGCGCGGATATCGCGACCTGGCTTGTCGATATGGCGCTGCAGATAGAAGATGGAATGCTCCGCGCCGCCCAGCAGCGCCTTGTGTTCGAACAATGCCTCGGCGGCGTCGCGGTCGTTGATGCGCGCGAGCAGGCGACCCCAGGAACCGGTGATCGGCTTGAGCACCACCGGGTAGCCCAGGTCTTCGGCGGCGCGCAACGCTGCCTCGGGGCTGAACGCGACCGCGGTCGCCGGGGTCGGCAGGCCGGCCGCATCGAGGAGTGCCGACGTGTCGAGCTTGCTCGCGCACACCGCGGTGACCGAGTACCGGTTCACCGTCAGGACATCCCAGGACTCCAGGACTCGCAGGGCCGCGAGCCCCCTCGTCTGGGAGAGACTGCGCTCGAGCACGACATCCCATCGGCGCACCGGCTGCGCAAGCTTCAGGGTGAGCTCGCGATCATCGACGATCTCGACCTCGATCCCGCGATGCACGAGCGCGTCCCGCAGCAGCTTCTCCTCGACTCGCATCCGCGAGCAGAGCATGCCGACTCGCAACCGGCTACTCACCCCAGTCAACGTCCTCCGGCGGTGCGAGCACGAAGCGCGACGGATCGAGCCCGATCACCTCGAGCTCGGCATTGCACTCGAGGCAGGTCACGACCTCGCCCCGCTCGACACCGTCGTGGAGCGCGACCTGCGCATTGCACTCAGGACACATGGTTCTCCTCCGTGAGCGCGGCCCAGCCGCTACGTCTGATCAGCTCCAGCAGCGAGCCCGCCTCGATGATGCGAAGCGCGACACCCGAAGGCGGCTCACCCTGCAGCACGCCGGTCGGTCCGGTGATCTCCCCACGCAGCGTGTCGATGCTCACGTGGTCACCGTCGCGGAGCACGCGGTGCGCCTCTGGACAGCGAATCACCGGCAATCCGATGTTCACCGCGTTGCGATAGAAGATCCGCGCAAAGCCCGCCGCAATCACCGCCGCGACGCCGTTCTGCTTGATGGCGAGCGGCGCGTGCTCGCGGGAGCTGCCGCACCCGAAGTTGCGTCCCGCGACGATCACGTCGCCGGGTTGGACGGTCTCGACGAAGTCGGGCCGCGCCTCGATGAGACACGCACGCCGCAACCCATCCGGATCGGTCGTGACGTTGTACCGCCCCGGCATGATCGCGTCGGTGCTGATCCCGTCGCCGAGCAGGAAGACCCGGCCGCTCACGAGACCGCCCCCAGGCTCGCGGGATCGGTGATCGCTCCGGTGACTGCCGATGCGGCGGCAACCGCCGGCGATGCCAGGAAGATCTGCGCGTCGGGGCTGCCCATGCGGCCCGGGTAGTTGCGATTGCTGGTCGAGAGCACACGCTCACCGGGGCCCACGACGCCGTGCTGGCGTCCCAGGCACGGACCGCATCCCGGGTTGAGCACCAGCGCGCCGGCTCGCGCGAAGATCTCGATGTAGCCCGCGCTGAGTGCGTCGAGGTACACGCCACGCGACGCCGGAACCACGATGGTGCGGGTGTTCGGGTGGACGGTACGCCCCGCGAAGATCGCCGCCGCCAGGGCAAGGTCGCTGAGCCGGCCGTTGGTGCAACTGCCGATGAACACCTCGTCGAGCGGGGTGCCCGACACCTCGTCGATGTCGTGGACATTGTCGATGCTCGGATGCACCGCGATCTGGGGACGCAGCGTGCCCGCGTCGATGACCAGGGTCCGGGCGTAGTCCGGCCGGACCGCGTGCAGGTCGACAGCCCCGCCGCCGGTATGACGCAGGGTCACCTCGTCGGGCTCGACGAGCCCGGTCTTGGCGCCGAAGTCGGTGCTCAGGTTGCAGAGGGTCAGGCGCTCGTCCACGCTCATCGCGCGCACCGCCTCGCCGGTCCATTCCACCGCGCAGTAGTCGGCGCCGTCGGTGCCGAGGTGGCGGATCGCGTGGAGCGCGAGGTCCTTCGCGTAGACGCCGTCCGGCAGCGCTCCGCGCACGTCGATGCGAACCGTTTCGGGAATGCGGAACCAGGTCTGACCGGTCGCGAAGACGACCCCGATGTCGGTGGAGCCAAGCCCGGTCGCAAAGCATCCGAGACCGCCGTACGTGGTGCTGTGCGAGTCGGCCCCGACGACGACGCCACCGGGCCGGGCCAGGCCGCGATCAATCATGACCTGATGGCAGATGCCCTCGGCGAACAGGTTGGTGATCGAGTGTTCGACGCAGAACTCGCGAATCACCCGGTGCAGCTCCGCGGCCGCGACCGTGTTGGCGGGCATCACGTGGTCGAAGTTGAAGACGATCCGGCTCGCGTCCCACAGCGGCGAACCGAGCTGCCGGAATGCCTCGATGGCGAGCGGACCGGTGACGTCGTGGGCCATGGCGACGTCGACGCCGGCGATCACCGTGTCCCCGGCGTGGACGGTCCGTCCGAGGCGGCGGCTGAAGATTTCCTCGGTGAGTGTTCCCATCTGCGTCTCCTAGGTCCGCGCCCAGCTGACGATCAACGCGTCGAGAGCCGCGGTGTCGATCGGGCCGTCATCGCCACGACGCTTCACCTCCGCGGTGAGGCGCCGCAGCCGGTCCTCATCGAGGTCGACGCCGAGCGTCGACGCGCGGTCCCCGATGGCATGGCGCCCGGTGAGCCGGTGGCCGGCGAGGATGCTTCGCTCCCTGCCGAAGCGCGCCGGATCGAGGACCTCGTATGCGCCGGGGTCGACGAGCACCGCCTTGGTGTGCATACCCGCCTTGTGGTGGAACGCCGTCGGAGCGGTCACCGCCGCGTTGAACGGGATCGCCACGCCGAGCATGTCCGCGAGCATCGCATCGAGCTCGGGCAGCATCTCGAGCCGGTAGTGCTCGACCAGCTCGGGCTGCAGGGTGTGCAGCCGAGCCATCATCGACGAGAGCGGCACGATGCCGTTGCGTTCGCCGATCCCGAGGATCGTGGTGTCGATGTGGGTGGCGCCGGCTTCGAGCGCCGCGAGCGCGTTGGCCACCGCGCAGCCGGTGTCGTCGTGCGCATGAAACTCGATGTCGCAGCTGACGGTGCGACGGACCATGGAGACCAGCGCGTGGACCTGCGACGGCGTCGCCACCCCGACGGTGTCGGCGAGGCCGACCCGGTCGACGCCGGCGCGGTCGATCGCGCTGTAGATGCGCAGCAGATCCTTGGGATCGGAGCGGAAGGAGTCCTCCGTGCTGAACCTCGCCTCGCGACCCGCTCCCCGAATCTCCGCGACCACTGCACCGCCGATCTCGATGATCTCGTCGATGTTCAAACCGTGCGAGGCGGTCCGCAGGCGCGAGGAGGTCGCGATCAGCACGTCGACGCCGTCGACACCGGTGTCGATCGCAAGTCTGGCGTCATCGAGATTGCAGCGCACGTGGGTGAGGAGCCGGAATCCCCGCTCTGTCGCGGCGATCCGGCGCAGATCCGCCTCCGACCTGGGCGACGCGACCGGCGACGTCAGCTCCATGTAGTCGACGCCGAAGCGGTCGAGCGCCGACGCGATGGCGAGCTTCTGCTCGATCGTGAAGTGGGCAAGCGCGAACTGCTCGCCCTCACGAAGCGTGCTGTCGATGATCCGAAAGGAGGTGATGTTCATATCGTCCGTGTGTGCTGGTGGGCAAAAAGAAAGAGCCCCTTCGAGGAAGGGGCTCTTCGCGGAATCTGATCCGGAGCTATGCGTCCGCCGTCAGGTCTTGCGCGCGCAGATGAACCCACTCCTCGAGAGCGAGCGGGTTTTTTTGGCGAGGTTGACGGACGTCTGCACGACCGCCGCAGCGTAGCAGCGCCCAGTCCTTCGCGTCAAGCCTGATCCGCGCCGACCGCTCGTCGTGGTACATGGTGTCGGCGATGTCGACATTCCGGCGTGCAGCACTCGGAGCCGACTTCGGCTACTCGCCGGGCGAGCAACCGGCGGACATGGAGCTGTGGCTGAAGTTGAACACCAACGAGTCGCCGCTGCCGCCGTCCCCGCGCGTGGCCTCCGCCGTGTCCGGTGCCGCCGCCAGCCTGGCGCGCTACCCCGACCCGTCCGCGGAGCCATTGCGCACGGCACTTGCGCGCTATCACGGAGTGACGCCGGACCAGGTCTTCGTCGCAAATGGCGCCGATCAGGTGCTCGACTGCCTGTATCGAGCTTTCGCGTCTCCCGGGGACACTGTGGTGAGGACCGACCCCGGGTATTCGCTTCTTCCGGTGCTCGCCGCGCTGTTCTCGGTGCATGACGTGGGAATGTCCCTGACGCCCGACGGTGCGCTGCCGGACGACTTCGTGACCCAACCCGCCGTCCTCCGCGTGGTGGTGAACCCGAACTCTCCGACCGGACACTGGACTGAACCCGCCGACCTCGAGGCGCGACTGGACGGTGGCTCAGGGGTCATCGCGATCGACGAAGCCTACTGTGACTTCGCTCCCGGCTCGTGCGTTGCAATGCTGGGTTCGCATCCCAACTGGCTGGTCGTCCGGACGCTGTCGAAGTCGCACGCGCTCGCCGGTCTCCGGGTTGGATATGCGCTCGGCGATCCCGATGTCATCGACGATCTCCGCGCGGTCAGCGATTCGTACCCGGTCGATCGCTGTGCCATCGCGGGCGCGATAGCGGCGATCGACGATGAGACCCATCATCGCCGTATCGTGGACACGGTCGTGCGCGAGCGCGCGCGCTTGACTCGAGGGCTGAGCGATCTGGGCTGGAATGTCCCCCCCTCGGGAGCGAACTTCGTGTTCGCCCTGCCACCGTCGTGGACGACCGCTGCGCAGGTGGCCCGGCGCCTCCGCGAGCAGCGCATCCTCGTCCGACACTTCGACGTAGCGGGCCTCGACGACCGGCTCCGCATCAGCGTCGGTGACCGGGCTGCGGTCGAACGCGTCCTCGCAGCGGTGGGCGGTATCGAGACCTCGTGAGGGCGTCGCCGTCGGCTGTGGCCCCGTCGAACGAGGTCGGGAAATCCTGACCGGCACGTAGAATCCGCCCATGAGAGGCCTTCCCGCGCCGCCACCCGGCGCGCGAGCACGCGGTCGCGCGGATGGGTTCACCGACTGGCTGGTCGGATCGGCGGCGAGCCGCCGCCGGCTCACCGACCGCTTCATCGAGACCTTCGAGTCGTGGGGATACGGCTTTGTGGTGACCCCGCTCATCGAGCCGATCGACACCATCGCCGCCGGGGTTGGAGCAGCCCAACAGGCGGGGCTCTTCCGGTTCATGGACTCGGACGGCGCGCTGCTCGCGCTCGTGGGAGAGCGGACGGTCAGCGTCGCCCGCGTGGTCGCGACGCAGCTGCACGAGGGACCATTTCCGCTCCGGCTCTGTTACGCGGGACCGGTGCTGCGCAACCAGGCGCTCAACACCGGTCGGCGTCGCGAGAGCCTGCAGGCCGGCTGCGAGCTGGTGGGCGCCACCGGACTCGCCGCCGATGCCGAATGCATCGCGCTGGCCGCCGCGGCACTCGAGCGGGGCGGTGTGCATCATGTCCAGGTCGATGTCGGCCATGCCGACTTCATCCCGGGCTTGCTGGAATCCGCGGGACTCGACGAGGCGGCGCGCGGCGCAGTCCTTGGCGCGCTGGCGAGGCGTGACCTCGTCTCCGTCGAGGCTGCGCTCGAGGGCACCGACGTGGCCGACGCCGAACGGCGTCTGCTGCTCGCATTTCCGACCCTGCGCGGCGGCCGGGAGATCCTCGATACTGCGGCAAGCGGTCTGCGCGGGGACCGGCCCACGCGCGCGCTCCATGAGCTTGCGCAACTCTGGGACCTGCTCGACGCGCACGCCATCACCGACCGCGTGCACCTCGACCTCGGTGCGGTCCGCGATTGGGACTACTACACGGGACCGACCTTCGAGGTGTTCAGCGAGGACTCCGGGTTCGCGCTCGGCTCCGGCGGTCGCTACGACATGCTGCTCTCGCGCTTCGGCGCCGCGTTGCCCGCGACCGGTTTCGTGCTCCAGGTTGATCGCTGTCACGACAGCATCGGCCGGCGCGAAGGCTCGGCGCCGGCTCCGTCAGTGCTCGACATCAGCTGGGACGCGGACGAAGCGCAGCCGATCGCGCTCGATGCCGCTCGCCGGCTGCGCGAGCGCGGCGTCGCGTGCGCGTGCAATCTCTCGGCGGGCGGCGACGCGGGCCTGCGTGTGAGCGCACGCGGCGCACAGTGGTCGGACCAGGGCCGCGACGAGCAGGGCAGCGTCGACGCGGCGGTGCACGCCCTGTCGCGCCTCGAGCGATGAACGGCCTGCGGATCGCGCTGCCGGGTGGCACGCTGCTCGACGGCGCCTGCGAGCTCCTCGACAGCGCGGGTGTGGTTCGCCTCGATCCGCGCCGTTTCGACCGCGAGTTGAGCGTCACCGAAGCCGGTGCTGTCTACGTGAAGGTGCGCCCGACCGACGTGCCGGTGTATGTGGAGATGGGCGCGTGCGAGTGCGGCATCGTGGGCAAGGATGTGCTCTGGGAGAGCAGCCGGGAGTGTTACGAGCTCGCCGATCTGAGCTTCGGGGTCTGCCGTCTCGTGCTCGCCGCCCCGCGCGACTCGCCGCTGGCGCGGGGCGTGTGGCCGGCTTCGCTGCGGGTTGCGACCAAGTATCCGGAGTCGGCGCGGCGGTTCTTTGCGGCGCGCTCCCTCAACGTGGTGCTCATCCGGCTGCACGGATCGGTGGAGCTCGCGCCTGCGACAGGACTCGCGGACTGCGTGCTCGACATCACCGCGACCGGTCGCACGCTCGCCGCCAACGGTCTTGTCGAGGTGGCCGAGGCTGGGGTTTCCACGGCGCGGCTGATCGCCAACCTCGCCGCACTCAAGACACGTAACGATGCGGTCGGAGGGCTCGCAGCGTCGCTGCGACGCGCCGCGGCGTCACGTCGAAGCGAGGGCGC
>DAITPY010000043.1:0-10554 GCA_036833315.1 Candidatus Dormiibacterota bacterium | reverse complement strand
CTGGCCACCGATCCAGTGGCTGATCCGCTTCAAGCCGCCATTGTCGCCTGCTGCAGGGTGCGTGCGGTCAGCACCTCCGCCAGGTGGCGCTTGTACTCCGCGGTGGCCCGGACATCCCCAGTCGGATCGATGTCCTCACCGCTGCGGGCGGCGGCCTCGGCGGGCGATGCGCCGCCCGCGAGCGCCTGCTCGACCGCCGCGCCGCGACGCGGCGTCCTCGCGAGGTTCACGAAGCCGACCCGCCACGACGAACCGGCCTGCTGCACGGCCACGCCGGCGATCGCCCAGTCGTAGAGGCGGCGGCGGAACTTGGTGTAGGCGAACCCGCCACTCGATACCGGGAAGCGGATTGCGGTGACCAGCTCGTCCGGCTCCAGCGCCGTGGTGAAGATGTCGCGGTAGAAATCGCGCGCCTGGTGGCGGCGCTTGTTGGTGACGATCTCGGCGTCGAGCATCAGCGCGAGCGTGTTGTAGTCGCCGGCGCTGTCGCCGTGTGCGATCACCCCGCCGATCGTCCCGAGGTTGCGCACCTGGTTGTCACCGACGTCGTTGGACATCTCCACGAGGATGGGCAACGTCTCGCGCAGGGTCGCGTTGCGCTGGATGTCGACATGACGTACCAAGGCGCCGATCTCCACGGTGCCGTTGTCGCGGCTCACCTGGTTGAGGCCGGGGATCCGCTGGATGTCGACCAGCGCGGTCGGCTGGCTCAGGCGCAGACGCATGAGCGGGATCAGGCTCTGGCCGCCGGCAATGACCTTGGCGTCGGCGCCGTACTTGTTGAGCAGTGACTGGGCCTCGTCGACAGAGCCCGGCCGCGCGTACTCGAACGCCGCGGTGATCATGCCCGTGCCTCCTTGATCATCGACCAGAGGCGATCCGGTCTCGCCGGCATCTCCACGTGGCGTATGCCGAAGGGAGCCAGCGCGTCGGTGATCGCGTTGATGACGGCGACGCTCGAGGCGATCGTTCCCGCCTCGCCGATGCCCTTGACACCCAGCTCGTTGGTCGGGCTCGGCGTCACCGTGCGGTCGAGTTCGAACATGGGCATCTCGGCCATGGTCGGAATGAAGTAATCGAGCATGGTGCCGTTGAGCATCTGCCCGGTCTCGTCGTCGTACCGGACCTCCTCGAACAGCGCCTGTGAGATGCCCTGCGCAATGCCGCCGTGGAGCTGACCGTCGACCACCATCGGGTTGATGACGTTGCCGCAGTCGTCGACGGCGACGTAGCGGTCGATGCTGACCGCACCGGTCTCGGGATCCACCTCCACCGCGCAGATGTGACAGCCGAACGGCCAGACGAAGTTCGGCGGATCGAAGTACGACACCGCCTCGAGGCCGTGCTCCATGCCCTCGGGCAGGCCGGCGCCGTACGAGGCGAACGCGAGCTCGGCGAGCATCTTCGCCTCGCCGGGGTTGCCGCGCACGAAATAGCGCCCCTGGTCGACGACGATGTCCTCCTCGGACGCCTCGAAGGCGTGCGCCGCGAGCTTGCGGGCCTTCTCGACGACCTTGTGGCACGACGCCATGATCGCCATCCCGCCGACCGCAAGGCTGCGCGACCCGTAGGTGCCGTATCCGAAGGGCGTGTCACCGGTGTCACCGTGACGGATCTCGACTGAGTCGTAGGGCACGCCGAGCGTGTCCGCAACGATCTGCGCAAAGGTGGTCTCGTGGCTCTGGCCGTGCGAGTGCGTTCCCACCGAGACGGTCACCGAGCCGGTGGGATGCACCCGCACCATCGACGACTCGACGAGCGCGATCCCGGCCGCGGGAGCCGTCGCCGAGCTCGGGCCCAGCCCGCAGATCTCGACGTAGGTGCTGAAACCGATGCCGGTGTAGCGTCCCTGCGCGCGCAACTCCTCCTGACGCTTGCGCAGCGCCGTGTAGTCGATGTTCGCCATCGCGCGATCGAGCGACTTCGCGTAGTCGCCCGAGTCGTAGACGAGGCCGAAGTTGTTGGTGTGCGGGAAGCTCTTGACGAAGTTCTTGCGCCGGATCTCGGCCGGATCCATGCCGATCTCGCGGGCGACGAGGTCGACCGCGCGCTCGACGAGATGGGTCGCCTCCGGGCGTCCGGCGCCCCGATACGGGTCCGTCGACATGCGGTTGGTGAAGACGCCGATGCTGCGCGCGTTGATCGCCTTCCACTCGTAGCAGCCTCCGCCGAGGAGGCACGCGACCACCTGGAAGGCGCTGAACACACCGTGGTACGCGCCGATGTCGAGCAGCTGGGTGAAGCGCAGTCCGAGCAGCGTGCCGTCCCGGTTTGCCGCGACCTCGACGTCGAAGATCTGTCCGCGGCCGTGCGTGGTCGCCTGCAGGCTCTCGGTGCGGTCCTCGATCCACTTCACCGGGCGTTCGCACAGCTTCGACGCGGCGGTCGCGAGGTACTCCTCCGGGTAGGGACGCAGCTTGGCGCCGAATCCGCCGCCCACGTCGTGGCTGACCACGCGAAACTGCGACTCCGGGACCCCGAGCGCGCCGCCCACGAAGAGCCTGATGAAATGCGGCACCTGGGTGGAGGTCCAGAGGGTCACCCGGTTGTCGTAGGGGACGAAGTCGGCAACGCAGCCCCGCGTCTCCATGGCGGTGGGGAACAGGCGCTGCTGGCCGATCCGCTGCTTGACGACAACCTCCGCCTCGGCGAAGACCGCTTCGATGTCACCGGCTGGGAATGCCGCGTCCCAGCCGATGTTGTCGGGACGGTCGCTCTTCACCAGCGCGCTGCCCGGCGCCATTGCCTTCTCGATGTCCATGACCGCGGGCAGCGGCTCATAGTCCACGACGACGAGTTGCGCGGCGTCGTCGGCTGCGTAGCGGTCCTCGGCGATCACCACCGCGACCGGCTCCCCTGCATACACCGCCTCATCCGCGGCGATGGGGAACTGCTCGGGGACCTGCTTCTTGTCGGCGACGAACGAGTTGGTGACCGGGAGCGGCCCGTGGATCACCGGTTTGAAGTCAGCGGCGGTGAGCACCGCGACCACGCCCTTCGACGCCAGCGCGCGCGACGTGTCGATCGACGTGATGCGCGCATGCGCGTGGGGGCTGCGCACGATCGACATGTGCGCCATGTTCACGAGGTTGACGTCGTCGATGAAGTGCCCGTGCCCGGTGATGAGCTTGGGGTCCTCACGACGCTGAATGCGGGCGCCGATCATGGAGGTGACAGCCATGGCTTAGCCCTCCACCGTCGCCGCGACCGGCGATGTGACGTTGCCGGACACCTCCACCGTGCCGCCGTTCATCGCGCTGGCGGCAGCTCGGACCGCCTTCTTGATGTTGGTGTAGCCGGTGCAACGGCAGAGGTTTCCCTCGAGCCCTCGCTCGATCTCGGCGTCGGTCGGCGTTGGGTTCTGCTCGAGCAGATAGGCGGCGGCCATGATGAATCCCGGCGTGCAGAACCCGCACTGGAGGCCGTGCTCGCTCCAGAAGGCCTGTTGCACGGGGTGCAGGGTCCCGTCCGTGGCCAGACCCTCGATGGTGGTCACGTCGCGGCCCTCGGCCTGGACGGCGAACACGCTGCACGACTTCACCGCCTCCCCGTCGAGCAGGACGGTGCAGGCGCCGCACTGGCTGGTGTCGCAGGCGATGTGCGTCCCGGTCAGCCCGGCCACCTCGCGCAAGTAGTGGACGAGGAGGAGTCGGGGCTCAACCTGATCCTCCCGCCGCTTTCCGTTGATGGTGAGCGCTACCGACTGCGTCATCCGAAATCCTCCAGCACGGAACCGCAACGAGGGGGGCTCATGCTTGCATTCGCTCATGCGCAGGGTCAAGCGCGTTCGCCCGCGAGCCAACGTGGCAGATGCGCGATCCTGGCTGGAGATTCTCCCCACTCACGCCGGGTGGCTCCGGAAAAACCCCTTAGGTGCGGCCCGCTTGTCTTAGAAACCGATTTGCGGCCGCGGCCCATCCAGAACTGACTGGACACTGCCGCCGATCGGGGTCCACAATGGCGCACCTATTCATCCCAGTTGGCTAGCCGAGGGAAACAGATGGGTCGCACGGTCAATTTCTCGCGTCGCGCCGGAATAGCACTCCTGTTCCCGGCTGCGCTGCTGGCGGCCTGCGGTGGCACGAGTGGCTCCACGCCCACGAGCTCGACCGGCAACGGCGCCGGCCCCAAGAAGCAGGCGTCAATCGCCGCCGAGGTGCCCGCCGCGGTTGCTTCTGCGGCTCCCCTGCAGATCGCGACCGACGCCACCTATGCGCCCAACGAATTCGTCGACCCCAGCAACGGGGCTTTGGTCGGATGGGACGTCGACCTCGCCAAAGAGGTGTGCGCGGTACTCGGCGTTGCCTGCACCATCAACAACGTCACCTTCTCGGACATCATCCCGGCGCTGCTCGAGCAGCCGCCGAAATACCAGATGAGCTTCTCGAGCTTCACCCCTACCCAAGCGCGCGAAGCCAAGGGCATCGACTTCATCACCTACTACCAGGCGGGCGAATCCTGGCTCGAAAAGACAGGTGGCGCGTCGATCTCGGCGGCCGCTGACATGTGCGGCCACACCGTCGCGGTTGAGTCCGGAACCATCGAGGAGTCGGATGCATGGGGCTATATGGGCAAGCAGCCTGGCGGGGCCGACATCGCCGGTGACACCAACCATTGCACCTCCGCGGGGAAGCAGGACATCACCGTGCTGAGCTATGGGACGCAGACGCAGGCCAACACCGCATTGCTGTCAGGACGAGCGGAGTTCGGATGGCTCGATCAGCCGGTGGCCGAATATCAAGTCCACGTTGACAACGGCAAGCTCAAGATCGGCGGCACCGCGTGTAGCGTCGCCCCGTACGGCGTCGCCTTGGTGAAGTCAGGCGGCCTCGAACAACCGGTCGGAGACGCCGTCAAGTACCTCATCGACAGTGGCTTCTACGGCAAGGTCCTCTCCAAGTGGGGCGTCCAGTCCGGCGCGATCCCCAGCTCGGCCGTCACTGTCAATAACAACAACTCTGTCGGCGCCACCTGCGTGCCGTCCTACTGAGGTCGCTCGGGAAGGGCGCCTCGGCTGCAGAACTCGACACGCCACGGTGACCGAAGGACCGATGTGACGATCGGCCAGCCGTCCGATCCAGTGCACAGGAGCAGGCCAGAGGCGATCAGAGCCATCCCCCTGCGCCACCCCTGGAGGTGGGTTTCCGGGGTGGTTGTGCTGGCGCTTGCCGCCGACGCGATCTATACCGTTGCTGCAGCGCCCGGATTGGACTGGCGCGTTGTCGGCCAGTACCTGTTCTATCCGCAGATCCTCCGCGGTATCCTCGTCACCCTCGAACTGACGGTGATCGCGATGGTGATCGGAGTAACCCTCGGAGTCCTGCTGGCGGTCATGCGTCTGTCGGCGAACCCGGTGGTGTCGACAGTAAGTTGGTTCTACATCTGGTTCTTTCGGGGAACTCCCGTCCTGGTACAACTCTTCTTCTGGTACAACCTCGCGCTGATCCTGCCGCACATCTCCATCGGCGTTCCATTCACGCACATTGAGTGGGTCGGCGCCACCAATCAAATCGTCTCGCCATTCCTCGCCGCAATTCTTGGCCTTGGCCTCAACGAGGCCGCCTATATGTCGGAAGTCGTGCGAGCAGGAATCATCTCCGTTGATCATGGCCAGACGGAGGCAGCCCAAGCTCTTGGCATGACCCGTCTAGGCGTGATGCGCCGGATCGTGCTTCCCCAGGCAATGCGTGTGATCCTGCCGCCGACTGGAAACGAGACGATATCGATGCTCAAGACCTCGTCGCTCGCGTACATCACGACAGTCTCCGAGCTGTTCTTTGTGCAGAACGAGATATCGAGTGCAACCTTCAGCGTCGTCGAGCTCCTCGTGGTCGCCAGTCTCTGGTACCTGCTGATGACCTCGATCCTGACATTCGGCCAGTACTATCTCGAGCGGTACTACGCGCGGGGATCCGCCCGCCAGCTTCCGATGACCCCGTTGCAACGTTTCCGACGGATGCTCTTCCACTTTCACGACCCACCTCCGGTCGCTGCCGCCGAGCCGGTTCCCATCTACACCCGCCACGTGTGACCCACTGATGGCAACTCCGATGGTTCTTGCCGAAAACGTCCACAAGTCCTTCGGGCGCCTGGAGGTGCTCCAGGGTATCGATCTCGAGGTGTCGCCACGGGAAGTGATGTGCATCGTCGGTCCATCCGGGTCGGGCAAGAGCACCTTCCTGCGATGCATCAACCACCTCGAGAAAATCGACGCGGGCAGGCTTTCGGTGGATGGCGAGCTGGTCGGATATCGGGAGCACGGCGGGAAGATCTACGAGTTGCCGGACCGTGAGGTCTGCAGGAAGCGCGCGGAGATCGGCATGGTGTTCCAGCGATTCAACCTCTTCCCTCACATGACCGCGCTGGAGAACGTCGTCGAAGCCCCGACGCGGGTCAAGGGAGAGCCGCAACGCGCAGCGGACGAACGAGGGCGCGTCCTGCTCGACCGGGTGGGCCTCGGCGACAAGGTCGGCGTGTACCCAAACCAGCTGTCCGGTGGGCAGCAGCAGCGAGTCGCAATCGCGCGAGCGCTGGCGATGCAGCCCAAGCTGATGCTCTTCGATGAGCCGACCTCGGCGCTCGACCCGGAGCTCGTCGGGGATGTGCTCGACGTCATGCGCGGGCTCGCCCAGGACGGCATGACCATGGTCGTGGTCACCCATGAGATGGGCTTCGCTCGTGAGGTCGGCGACGCGCTCGTGTTCATGGATGGCGGTGTCATCGTCGAGTCGGGGCCTCCGCGCGAGGTGCTCGCCCATCCGCAGCACGAGCGGACCCAGGCTTTCCTCTCGAAGGTGCTCTAGCACCCCTCAGTCGCCTGGCCTGCCGGTGCGTACTTGCGCCCTGTGATAGAATTTATTGTTACTATAGAAATACAAGCCGTTGGCAATCGCCCGGGCTGGAGGGAGACATCGATGGCAACTGACACAGCGACAGCGGCAATGAGGGCGGTGCGGTTTCACGATTACGGTCCCCCCTCGGTTCTTGTGACGGATCTCGTTCCGAGGCCGGAGCCCAAGGCAGGCGAGGTGCTCGTACGCGTTCGCGTGGCAGGGGTCAACCCGATTGACTGGAAATTCCGAGCCGGGTTCGTCAGGAACTTCATGCCGATCACGCTTCCCTACATCCCGGGAGTCGACGTTGCCGGGACGGTTGAAGAGGTTGGCCCCGGTGGGACCGATTTCGCGCCGGGTGAGGAAGTCTTCGGCCGAGGCAGCGGAACGTATGCCGAGTACGCGATCGCACCCGTCACGGCCATCGCTCGCAAGCCCTCCGGGATCAGCTTCGAGCAGGCGGCCGCTCTCCCGGTTGGTGGCGCTACCGCGTGGGTCGGCCTCTTCGATGTCGCCAACCTCGAGTCAGGTCAGCGCCTCCTGGTGCAGGGTGGTGCCGGCGGTGTCGGGGACATGGCGGTGCAGCTCGGGCGATGGAAAGGTGCGCACGTGATCGCCACGGCCTCGTCGCCCAACGTCGGATACGTGCGCGCTCTCGGTGCCGATGAGGTGATCGACTACACGGCGGTGCGGTTCGAGGACGTCGTCCACGATGTGGACGTCGTGCTTGACACAGTCGGCGCCGAGACCGCCGATCGCTCGTGGGGCGTGCTGAAACCCGGCGGCATCCTCGTGACTGTCTCCGGTATGGCCGACGCGGAGATCGCCGCGGCTCGCGGCGTGCGAACGTCAGGGGTTCACGGGCCGGAGGTCATCCGCCCGATCCTCGAAGAGCTCGCACACCTCGTGGAGGCCGGTGCTCTGGTGCCCCAGGTCGGACCAACTTTCCCACTGGAGGACGCCGTTCGCGCTCACGTGGCGTCCGAGACCGGCCACGGGCGCGGTCGGATCGTGCTGCAGGTCTCGCATTGATCGCTCCCCCATCGGTACCCGCCTGACTGCGATGAGCGCATTGGCTGGAGTCATCCTCCTTGCCGGCCGGATCCTCTTTGCCGGCATGTTCGCGTATGCCGCGCGTGGCCACATCGTGAACCACGCCCGCTACGTCGAAGGTTCCGGCCACAAGCTGCCCATCCCCTATCTCGCGGGTTGGCCGACCGGCGTGCTCTTCCTGGTAGCGGACCTATCGATCGTTGTCGGCATCTGGCCGGACATCGGAACCCTGCTGCTCGTGGCCTTCCTGGTTCCGGCCGGCCTGCTCTTTCACCCGTACTGGACCTTCACCGATGCCACCGCTCGGCGCACCCATGAAGGCAGCTTTTATCGGGATGTCTCGCTGCTTGGGGCCGCGCTGGCCCTGTTCGCGCTGTTCGCGACGATCGGGCACGTTCCCTTCGCACTGACCGGCCCTCTGGTCAATCTGCGCTAGCGCGCGGCGGCAATCGACGCCCGAGTATGCGATCTCCGCACCGAAGGGTTCGCGGCAGTAGCGAAGGCGGACGTCGTCACGGCCGCCCGCCGAGACCGACCAAGTTGGTCACGGAGTAGCGCGATCGCCGTTCCGGGACCGCCCACCGGCCAAGCTCTCTGACGATGACAATCGGATCCCGGCGAGCCGGGGACCCCAGCCTTACCGAACGGCTGTCACGCGCCTTCGTCGCCGTGGCGGTCCTCATCGCCGCGACGCTTGCGGTCACCGGTGTTTGCTTCGCCGCCGTTCTCGGACACTTCGAGCCCACCGTCCACGACCTGCTCGCCGGCGAGCAGGCTCTCAACGAGACTCACAACGGCATGCTCGATGCGGAGACGGGACTTCGTGGCTATCTTCCGACGGGAGCGCAGGCGTTCCTTGCCACCTATTACGTAGGCGACCATGAGATTCTCGCGGGCGACACCGCTTCTCTCGTCCTGGCGACGCGACCGGACCTCATCGGTCCGATCCTGAACCTGCGTGTCGCCCAGCAACGATGGTTGAGCGAGTGGGCAACACCGGCCATCACCTTCGAGAGAGCTGTGAACGGAGACGCAGCGCAGGAGGCGTTCCTCTTGCGGGGAAAGACCCTTTTCGACGAGTACCGGACGGCGAACAACGCTGTGAATGCGCGGGTCGACGCTGATATCAGCGCCGAGCGAGCCGCCCAGTATGCTCTCGTGCTGATCGCGCTGGGCATCGTGGGCGCGACGCTCGCGGCCACCATCGTCGTGGCACGCCGGCAAAATCGCGCGTTGCGCGCAGCAGTGGTCGAACCCCTCTCGGATCTGCTCTCGACAATGCGCGCCGTGACCTCGGGCGACCTTACCTCCCGGCCGGCCGGAATCGGACCGCCCGAACTGCGCGAAGTCGGCGTCGAGCTTGGTCGGATGACCGATACCCTGGCGGCGGAGCGACACCGGATTGAACTGGTGGAGCGCGAAGCGCGCTCCCAGGCGGAACGCCTCGGGCTGATCGTCAACGTCGGACGCGAAATCTCCGGCAGCCTCAGCCTCCGATACGTTGCTCAGGCGGTGAGCAAGGCGGCGCTCTCCATCAGCGGCTTCGAGACCGCACGCCTATGGTTGATCGACGAAGTCCGGCGCGAGCTCAGTGTTGTGCACAGCACGGACGTCGAGCAAGGCCCATCTCTGGACCCCGCATCGCTGGAGCTAGGAGAGGGTCTCGTCGGCCGGACAGGGCAGTTCGGACGCACTCTCTCCACTCTGTCGAGTGGAGCGCTCGCGACCGAGTACCGCGCCGGTAGTCCCATCGCGGCGCTGGCGGTGCCGATGATCGTCGGCGCCCGCATCGTCGGCGTCCTCGAGCTCATGTCGAGCGGAGCAATCGAAGTGGACGAGATGAGTCTCGACGTCTTACACAGCCTCGCAGGTCAGGCCGCCACCGCCGTCGAGGCTGCGCGCTTTCACCAGAACGCGGACGAACTGAGCCACACCGATGCTCTGACGCGCCTCCCCAACCGGCGTCGCCTCGAGCTTGACCTGGAGGTCGAGATCACCCGGAGTCAGCGGTACGACCGTCCGATCGCATTCATCATGCTCGACGTCGACCACTTCAAGGCCATCAACGACGAGCACGGTCACCAGGCCGGCGACGAGATCCTCTCAGAGTTCGGGAACGCGTTCACCACCGCGCTCCGCGAGACCGACACGGCATATCGCTACGGCGGCGAGGAATTCTGCGTCCTGCTTCGCGAGACCAATGCGGCTGCGGCAGCGATCGTGGCTGAGCGTCTCCGCCTCGCGATCGCGACCCGGTTTGCGGGCAACCAGGGATCGGCGATGGTCACCGCATCGCTCGGAGTGGCCGCGATCCCAGGCGATGCCATGAACGCGGAAACCCTGATCGCAGCCGCGGACAAGGCGATGTACGCAGCCAAAGCGGCGGGGCGCAACCGCGTGATGCGAGCCGCCGCGACGCGCACACGACGTGCATCGGATCGAGCGGAGCGACGGACAGGCCCGGCACCTCGACCGGTGCGCATCATTGCGGGGAACGACATCGCCAGCTCCTGAGGTACGCGGCGGCCATGTCGCGACCAACGCGGCCGCCAGGCTAGGTAGCGGGTCAGTGTGCTCCGAGATCGTAGGGGCGAAGGAAGGGCGTCGGCGTGAAAGCGACGTAGCTCGGAGGAGCGAGGTTGTACGCCGGCCCCAGCGCGGCGGCGGC
>DAITPY010000042.1:0-11113 GCA_036833315.1 Candidatus Dormiibacterota bacterium | reverse complement strand
GAAGTTCATCGGTGATGCGGTGATGGCGGTGTGGGGGACGCCGGTGGCGACCGAGAGCGACGCCGAGCGGGCGGTGCGAGCGGCGCTGGATCTGGTCGCGTCGATCCCCGAGCTGGACCCGGGACTGCAGGCGCGAGCCGGGGTGCTGACTGGGGAGGCAGCGGTGACGATCGGCGCCGAGGGGGAGGGCATGGTGGCCGGCGACCTAGTCAACACCGCCTCGCGAATCCAGACGGCGGCCGCGCCGGGCACGGTGCTGGTCGGCGAGGTGACCCGCCGGACGACCGAGCGGGCGATCGTCTACGAAACCGCCGGCGAGCATGAGCTGAAGGGGAAGTCTGAGCCGGTGGCGCTGTGGCGGGCGCTGCGGGTTATCTCGGGCGTCGGTGGCGCGCTCAAGTCGTATGGGCTGGAGGCGCCGTTCGTCGGGCGCGGCCGGGAGCTGAGGCTGATCAAGGAGCGCTTCCACGACAGCGCGCTTGAGCGCCGGGCGCACCTGGTCTCGGTGACCGGGATCGCCGGGATCGGCAAGTCGCGCTTGGGGTGGGAGTTCTACAAGTACTTCGACGGGATCGTCGACCAGGTCTGGTGGCAGCGCGGCCGCTGCCTCGCGTACGGCGAGGGCGTCGCCTACTCGGCGCTCGCGGACATGATCCGGATGCGGGCGCGCATCGAAGAGGGAGAGGAGCCGGAGTCGGCGCGGCGGAAGCTGGCCGCCACCGTCGACGAGCATGTGCCGGACCCGGAAGAGCGGGAATTCGTCGAGCCACGGCTGGCGCACCTGCTCGGGCTCGACGAGGCTGCGGCCGGCGACCGGCAGGACCTGTTCGCGGCCTGGCGGCTGTTCTTCGAGCGGCTCGCCGGCAGCTACCCGACCGTGCTCGCCTTCGAAGACATGCAATGGGCCGACACCAGCCTGCTCGACTTCGTCGAGTACCTGATGGAGTGGTCGCGCGATTACCCGCTCTACGTCATAACGCTGGCGCGTCCAGAGTTGCACGAACGACGCCCAAGCTGGGGGGCGGGACAGCGCAACTTCACCGCGCTCTACCTGGAGCCGCTCTCCCCAGCGGCGATGGAGGAGCTGCTCGAAGGCCTGGTGCCGGGACTCCCGGAAAGGATGCGTGGACAGATCCTGACCCGAGCCCAGGGGGTGCCGCTCTATGCGGTGGAGACGGTGCGGATGCTGCTCGACCGCGGCCTGCTCGTCCAGGAAGGACCGGTGTACCGGCCCACCGGCGAGATCGCGACCCTCGAGGTGCCGGAGACGCTGCATGCGCTCATTGCGGCCCGCCTCGACGGCCTCTCCGCGGAGGAGCGGCGGTTGCTCCAGGATGGCGCCGTGTTGGGCAAGACCTTCACTTTGCCGGCGCTGGCGGCGCTCTCTGGCACCCCTACAGAGGAGCTTCCGCCGCTGCTCTCCGGGCTCGTGCGCAAGGAGGTGCTTAGCGTCCAATCGGACCCGCGCTCCCCTGAGCGCGGCCAGTACGGGTTCCTCCAGGACCTGGTCCGCCACGTCGCCTACGAGACGCTCTCCAAACGCGAGCGCAAGATCCGGCACTTGGCCGCTGCCACCTACCTCAAGCAGGCATTTGCCCAGGAGGAGGAGGTCGCCGAGGTGCTCGCCGCCCACTACCTGGCCGCTCTCGAGGCCGCCCCGGACGCCGAGGACGCCCCGGAGATCCGAGCCAAGACCCGGGACATGCTCACCCGGGCGGGGGAGCGCGCCGGCTCGATTGGCGCTCCCGAAGAAGGCCGGCGCTACTACGAGCAGGCGGCGGCGCTCGCCGACCACCCCTTGCTCGAGGCCGAGCTGCTCGAGCAGGCCGGCCGGCTCGCCGTGGAGGCGAACCGACTGGTGGAGGCACGCGCGCGGCTCGAGCGTGCGCTCGTCCTGTACACGCAGGCGGGCGCTGCTCGGGCCGCCGCCGGCGCCAGTGCTGCGCTGGCCGAGGTCGATATCGGTGAGGGTCGGCTGGAGGAGGCGGCAGGCCGGCTCGAGCTGGCGGTCACCGAACTCGAGCGAGGCAAGCCAAGCGGCGAGCTGGCCGCAGCGCTCGCCCAGCTCGGTCGTGTGCGCGCCCTCGCCGGCAACGCCGAGGCCGCCGCGCCGCTCGAGCGGGCGCTGACCCTAGCCGAGCGACTACTGCTGCCAGAGATCTTGGTCGAGGCCCTGACCAGCAGGGCGATCGCCGTCTCGGACCAGGGGCGGCTGGCCGAGGCGCGGATCTTACTTGAAGCCGCCGCCGCGCGCGCACACACTGAACAGTTGTACGCGGGCGCGCTCCGGGCTGAGAACAACCTCGCCAATGTGCTCGAGTCCTCCGACCGCTATGGGGAGGCAATCGAGCTCCTCGAGCCGGCGACCGCACTTGCCCGCCGCCGCGGCGACCGCCGATGGGAATCGCTGCTGCGCACCGCCGGTCTCATTGACCTGGTGCTGCTCGGGCGCTGGGACGAGGCGCTCGCGATCGCAGCCGAGGAGGAACCGCTGGTGGCGACCGAGATCGCGCGGGTTCAATTGATGCGGGTCGCGTTGGTGCACTGCGAACGCGGCGACCGCGAGACCGCCCGCGTCCTTCTCAGGGACGACGACGCGCTCCGCGACAGCGACAGCCCGCAACTGAGGACCGGCTATGCTGCCGTGGAAGCACGGGTGCTACGAGCCGAAGGGCGCCTCGCCGAGGCCTTGGCGAGCGCCGAGCGAGGCCTTGCGAACCTGGGCGAACTTGATGTCACCGATATCAACATCAAGCTGGCCCTGGTTGAGGGGACTGAGGCCGCCATAACCCTCTCCAACCTCGACCGGGTTGAGGAGCTACTCGCCATTCCCGAGTCGCTCGACCCCGGCCAGCTGACCCCGTTTCTGCAAGCACAGACCGAGCGGCTACGCGCCCGGCTCGACGCTGCACGTGGCCAACTGCAGCGGGTCGACGAACGGTTCCGGAGCGCCACGGCCATCCTCCGCGCGTGCGGCCTCGTTTTTTACGTCGCGGTCACCCAGCTCGAGCACGCCGAATGGTTCGCCGGACAGGGCCGCAGCGAGGACGCACAACCACTACTCATCGGAGCATGCGAGACCTTTGAGCGGTTGCAAGCCACACCCTGGCTCGAGCGAGCATCACGGGCAAGCCGCACCGGAAGCGAACCAGTAGCTGCAATTTCCTGACGCGCCAGTGGCGAAAGACCGCAGCCATCTAGGCACGGTCTACGTACACCAAGTGTCAGTCAGCTTCGCGCAGCCGACGGTGATCTCACTCGGCGGCTCCCGAGGTGGTCGTCTGACGATGCACGAGGTTATGGACGAGGTCGGTCGTGTCCATCGGATTAGGCGACCGCGGCCGCGGGAACACGCAGGGATCCGCCCTGCATGACGAGGGCCGCAAAGGCCAACGGCTCGACCGGGCGGCTGAAGAGGTAGCCCTGGGCGAAGTCGCAGCCACGGCGGCGGAGAAACTCTGCCTGCACGGATGTTTCGACTCCCTCCGCAACCACCTTGAGGCCGAGTACCCTCGCCATGTCGAGGATGCTCTCTGCCAACGTCGATTCCTGGTTGCTGTCGGCCAGCTCGTCGACGAAGATCTTGTCGACCTTGAGCGTGTCGAAGGGCAGCGCGCGCAGCCGTGAGAGCGCCGAGTAGCCGGTGCCGAAGTCGTCGATGGCCAGGTGGAGTCCGAGTGCCTTGAGGCTTCCGAGTGTCTGCACCGCGCCTGCATCCTCGGCGATGACCACGCCCTCCGTGAGTTCCAGCTCCAGACATGCGGGGTCGAAACCGGTTTCCTGCAACGCTGGTAGTGGACTTCGATGTCACCGGATTCAACAGCGGCGCGAAGGTCCTCACCGAGTTGGAGCCGGTCGAGAAGGTCACTGCGCATCTCCGCGGAGAACACCTGGTACTGGGCCTTGCCCATGCGCTTCGCGAAGTACATCGCAAGGTCCGCGTCGGCAAGCAACGTCTCGGGACTGCCGGCACCCGCCATCGCTGAGGCGATGCCGACGCTCGCATGCGGTGCGACGTGCCTCCCTTCCAGTGTCAGCGGTTGCTCGAGCGCGGTGAGCACGTGCTGTGCGACCGACTCGGCGTGAGCGCTGTCGGTCCCTTCGAGCAGGACCCCATACTCATCGCCGCCGAGCCGGGCAACTGTGTCCTGTGGGCGCACCGCAGCGAGCAGTCGCTGCGCCATGGCCACGAGGAAGTCATCACCGGCCTGATGCCCCATGGTGTCGTTGATTGTCTTGAAGTCGTCGATGTCCAGGAAGAGGACGCTGTTGACACGTTCCTCTCCATGCTCCGACGCCGACCCGGAGTCTTCCAGCCGATGCCTCAGCAGCTTGCGGTTGGGAAGGCCGGTGAGTGTGTCGTGCAGTGCCTGGAAGTTCAACTCCCGCTCATGCTCGTGGCGCTCGGTGATATCGCTGATGTTGAGCACCATCCCGGCCACCGCCGGGTCGTTGAACCGGTTGGTCAACTTCGCCCTGACGTGATGCCAGCTGCCGTCGCGGTGCTTGAGCCTGCCTTCGACGTCGAGCGTCGATCCGTCGCTCGCTGAGAGAGCCTGCCCCCAGGCGGCGCTGATCCTTTCGAGGTCGTCGGGATGGATGATGCGATTCAGCCGACGGCCTGGGACGCCGTCGCTATCCAGGTACTCCTGGAAGGACGGCGTCGCGAAGTCAATCGTACGGTCGCGACCGAGCACCACGATGCCATCACTGGCGTTCTCCACCAGGGCACCCAACCGTCGCTCGCGCGCCAGGACCGCGTCGCGCTCCTCTTCCAGCTGGCCGGCCATGGTGTCGAAGGCTTCGCCCAACTCCGCGATCTCGTCGCCGCTGCCGATCGCGACGCGGTGACGCAGATCCCCGGCAGCGACTCGCGCGATGGCCTGCATGAGCGTGCGGACCGGGCGAAGCACCGATTGCGCAAGCTTGCTCGACAACCAGAGGGCGATCGCGATCCCGAGCAGGAGAGCGGCCCCAATCGTGATCGCCGACGTGCGCAGTGCATTGTCGCGTTGTTGATGCAGGCCATCGACGCTCGCGCTGCCGACCGCCTCGAGCGCGGTCACGCTACTGATCAGCGACTGGACCTGGGTAAAGAGGGAATCGCCGAGCGCGCTCGCATTCGCAGGTGTTGCTCCGGTGATAGCGCTTCTCAGGGCAAGCGTTGCCGTCCATGCGGCTTCAATCGGGAGTACCGCGTCCGCCTGCGCTCTTGTCAGGCCAGGCGTTCTGACAAGCGCAGCGAAGTCGGCACCCACCTGTTTCTCGGCCGCAGTCATCCTCGTCAAGTCGTCACCGGCGTGACCGATGACGACGTCGAACACGCTGAGCGCAAAGAACTGCACATCCTCGTCCAGGCCACTCAACTGGTCCGTCAACTGCTGCGCTCTGTCGAGCTTCGCCAGCGTGGTCGCGCCGATCATCAGGCCAACTCCTGACACGCTGGCCATTCCGAGCAGGGGCAGGAGCATCAGGATCGCGGCCCAGCGAAAGCGCGCTCGGAGCCGGCGTCCGGTGAAGGGGTCGCGCCAGACCTTGATGATTGCCGGGTCTCCAGTCACAGGATCCGGCGAGTGCCGAAGCACCGGGACCGGCGATTGCGGCGCTGAGGGCGCTCTTTGCAGAGCATCGGCCTGCTCGGTGATCGCCCCCTGTGACGCAACCACTCCCGTGACGTGTTGGTGCATGAGCGTGCGCGATCTGCATAGGCGGTACAACCCGCCCTCAGCAGGATGCGGAGGCTATTGCGCTCGCGCCCTGCCCCGGCCTGCCGGTCCTCGCTCGCGGTGGGGCAGGTACGAGCGATCTCCGATCCACGGCGCCGGAGGAACCGAGAGCGCCTTGGTCACCTCGTTCAGCCATCCGCCGTACTTGCTCCGATACGCGCTGAACGCCATCCACGCGGTATCGATGTCGTGCAGCTTGTATCCCGCGCGCTTGAGGCGGCCGCAGGCCTCGACGAACTCCTCGCGTTCCACTCCGGGCACTGGGTTGTACTGCTCATAGCGGAGGAAGTTGCGCATGTCCGCGACGAAGTGGTTCCCGATCTTGTGCATCAGCCGCGCGTGGCCTTCCGGACCACCGTCCACGGTGGTGAGCACGAGGGTTGCCGCATCCATGACCGCGCCGAAGGAGTTGGCCCAGGCTTCGTTATCGTGACTGGAACGGAAGTAGAACAGCAGGGGATAGGTGAGGTGAGTCTCGAGGACGTCGACGGTCCACATCCGCCACTCGTCGAACGTCGTCACCAGCGCATCGTCGAGGTGCTCGATGGCGCAGGTCTCGAGCAATTGCACCCCCGAGGGTGGCGCGCCGGCGAGCGCATCCAGCGCCACCACGGCGGTCTCCCGTCGCTGGAAGGCGGTGAACAGCGAAAACAGCAGGCTGATCACCAGAGCGAACAGGCCGAAACCTGTGGCTGCCTCGATGCTGGTGAGGATTCTCGTCGCGACCCCGATCGGCTCGATGCCCCCGACGGGAAACGCGAGCATCCTGCCTGTCGAGAAAAACAGTGTCGTGCCGAAGGAATCAGGGGTCGGCTGCAACCCGTCCTGGAGTCCGGTGAAGATCAGCGCGTAGCCGAGGATCAGGAAGAGCGCCCAGATGGCGAGCAGTGCCACCACCGCCAGCGGCCCGAAGGCGGCGAGCGCAGCTTCGCGCGTTTGCAGCTTGCGCGGGCGTTCGGCGAGTCGCCGCCACACGCGCCACCCGGCGCGGATCAGCGTGAAACTGAGCCGCACTCGCCCGACGGCGGGACGGGGCAGGACCACGGACTGGAAGACATCGAACAGGGTTACCAGGGCGATGACCGCGCCGAGCGCGATCTCGGCTCCGCCGAGTGCGGCGCTCAACTGTCAGGGCCGGCTGTCTGGTGCGCGTCAATGACGGCCTGCTGCACGGTCGCTGTCATGCGGGTGTCGCAGGGGTCCTGACGACTGCGGAGATGTCGAGATCCGCCGACTCGGCCATCGCCGCAGCAAACCGCTCGCGCGCGTCGCCGACAAGGGGCGTGGCGACACCAACGTTGCCATAGGCTCGCAATCCGAGGTCGAGATCCTTGAGGAGATCACGCACCGCGAACATCGTCGGGGTGTGCTCATCCTGCAGGAATCCGCGTTCGCGGACAGCCAGACCGGGCGCGAAGCGAACCAGGATCGAGAAGACCTGCTGGCGTTCGAGGCCCAGCGCCACACCGGCCGCGAGCAGCTCGGCGGCGGCGGCGCTGGTGATCCCGAGCATGCTGTTGGCGATGAGTTTCAGGCGCTGCCCGTTGCCTCGCTGTCCGACATAGGACACATCCCCAAGTCGTTCGAGGACGGGCCGAGCCGTCTCGAGGTCGGTGGGTTCGCCGGCAACGAGGATCAGCAGCTTGCCGCTTTCCACCGCGGGGACGCTGCCGACCACCGGCGCCTCGAGCAGATGCGCGCCCTGCGCCTGCGCCTCGCGATCGAGTGCCTCGATGACCTCGGGACCCGCGGTGCTCATCTCGATGAGCAGCTTGCCCGCGGCGCTCCGCAACACGCCATGCTCGCCGAGGTACACGTCACGAATCGCGGCTTCGTTGGTCAGGCTGCTGATGATCACGTCGGCATCGCGAGCCGCATCAGCGGGCGTCGCGGCAACCCGACCGAGGTGCAATGCCTGCGCCCTGTCGGGCGTGCGATTCCACAATGTCACGTCGAAATCTGACGCGACCAGGCGGCGCGCCATTGCCCCGCCCATCTTGCCGGTCCCCAGAATGGCGACCGCTGTCATCACATGGCCTCCGGCCGCGGTCCGGCGACGCGCACCGCGTCGTGCGCGATCTCATCGATGCGACGCAGCACCTCCTCACTGAGCTCGAGGTCCGCGGCCGCGATCGCATCGTCGACGTGCTTGGCGTCGCGCGTCCCGATGATCGCCACGTGCACAGCCGGATTCGCGAGCGCCCACGCAACCGCGAGGCGGCTGATCGGCACGCCGAGCTCGTTGTTGGCGAGCTGCTCGAGCGCAGCCACCACACGCAGATTGCGCGCAAACGAATCGCCCGCGAAGTCCGGGCTGTGGGAACGCCAATCGCTCTCTGCGAATCGAGTCTCGGCAGTGAGGTGGCCGCTGAGCAGGCCATGCGCAAGCGGACCGTAGACGAGGACGCCGATGTCGTGCGCCTTCGTATAGGGCAGGACGGCCGCTTCGATGTCGCGATGGAACAGGTGGTACGGCGGCTGCAGGGTCTCGACCGGCAGGGTCGCGCTGAACTCCTCCATCTGCTCCGGGCTGAAGTTGGAGACCCCGACATGACGGATCTTCCCGGCGGCGATCAGTTCGGCGAGCGCGCCGGCGGTCTCGGCGAACGGAGTCTTGGGATCCGGCCAGTGCACCTGGAGCAGATCGATGTACTCGGTTGCGAGCGCTCGAAGGCTCTCGTCGACACCAGCGCGGATCCACTCCGGGCTGGCATCGCGCTCGATGCGTCCACCCCCGAGCGGTCGCAGCCCTCCCTTGGTCGCGATCACCACGTCGTCGCGGGGAGATCCCTCGAGAGCCCGCGCCAGGAGCCGCTCAGAGGCGCCGAACCCATACCCCTGGGCGGTGTCGAACAGATTGATCCCCTGATCCAGCGCGTGACGGATGGCGCGGATCGCGGCGTCCTCATCGGTGTCGCCCCATTCGCCGCCGAGCTGCCAGGTGCCGAACGCGATGCGCGAGACCCGCAGCCCACTCCGGCCCAGCCTGATCTGCTTCATCCCACTCGCCTCCGCCACACCATGGATCGCCGACAACGCAGAATCGCTGAAGCGTACACAGCAGGAGGTTGCCATGTTCAGCCCAAAGCAGGCGTTCAGCGGATTCTCGGTGGACGACCTCGCGAAAGCGAAGGAGTTCTATTCGGTCACCTTGGGGCTACCGGTCGTCCATGACGGGGTAGGGGCGCGGCTGCAGCTCCCCGGCGGCGGATCGGTGTTCCTCTATCCGAAGCCCGATCACCAGCCGGCGACGTTCACGATCTTGAACTTCGAGGTCGAGGACATCGATGCGGCGGTCGACGACCTGGCCGGTCGCGGCATCACATTCGAGCACTACGACGGCATTCCCGGCATCGACGAGAAGGGCATTGTCCGGGGCCGGGCGCTGAACCGGGGTCCGGATGTCGCCTGGTTCACCGACCCGGCGGGGAATGTTCTCGCGGTGGTGCAGCAATAGCCCTTTAGCGACCACGCCGGCGAATGGCGAAACGCCATACCCCGATTCGGATGGTCGGGTGACAATCGATGCGACATCGGTGCTTGCACCTGACGGTCCAGGACAACAATGGCGCGTGAGCACGCGCATCACTCCCTCGTGGTTCAGCACACCCCTCGATGAGCATCCGCTGGAGTCGCCGGGCTCATCGAGCGATCGTTTCTTCGATCTCTCGGTGGACATGCTCTGCCTTGCCAGCGTCGACGGCTACTTCAAGGTTCTCAATCAGGCCTGGACCGACACCCTCGGCTACCAGGACGGCGAGCTCCTGCGCCAGCCCTTTGTCGACTTCGTGCATCCCGACGACCGCCGCGCAACGATCCAGGCAACGTCCCATGTCGCCGGCGGTCGCAAGCTGGTCCACTTCCGCAATCGATATCGCTGCAAAGACGGCAGCTACAAGTGGCTGGCGTGGACCGCGGCGCCGGCCCAGAGCGACGGCACCATCTACGCGAGCGCGCGTGACGTCACCGAGGAGGTCGCCGCCGAGCACGAGGGAGAGCTGCACTGTGAGGAGCAGCGAACACGCGTGCTTTCCGTCATGGCGGACGACGGCGTCAGACCGGTGTTCCAGCCGGTCGTCAATCTCAGCACCCTCGAGGTGGGTGGCTACGAGGCCCTGTCGCGATTCGACCATCATTCGGGCGGCACACCCGAGCAGTGGTTCGGCGCTGCCGGCGCAGCCGGGCTTCGTCCGCAGCTCGAGCTCTACGCGATTCGCAAGGCGATCGCGCATGCCTACCAGCTGCCCACCGGCGCGTTCCTCTCGGTCAACGCATCGCCCGAGACGCTGCTGCGCGAGGACTTCGGCGTGCTCGTCGAAGGCCTGCACGGCGAGAGCCTGGTCGTGGAGGTCACCGAGCACGCCGCGGTGGAGGACTACGAACCCCTGCAGCGCGCCATCAACCGGTTGCGGCGCAATGGGGTTCGCCTCGCGATCGACGATGCCGGCGCGGGGTTCGCGAGCCTCAAACACATCGTGCGTTTGCTCCCGGAGTTCATCAAGCTCGACCTCTTCCTGATCCGCAACATCCACGAGGATCCGGTGAAACGAGCGGTGGTTGCGGGGATGCTCGGGGTGGCATCCCAGATCGGCGGCAAGGTGATCGCCGAAGGGGTGGAGACGCAGGACGAGCTGCGCGTGCTCATGGATCTCGGCGTCGAGTGGGCGCAGGGGTACCACCTCGGGCGGCCCGGTCCGCTTCCCAGCGGCTTGGTGCGAAAGCAACTGCGCTCCTGGCGCTGATCGCCGCAGGCTCGGGGATCGTCTGGCCCCTCCTGAGCCGGGCGGCCTTCGGCCGATCGCGCAGGCCAGAGGGAGGTCCCGGCCGCTTGGTTTGAGGCTCGACCGCAGGATGCGTAATCCGGCCCGACCGCGGGTATCACACATCCATGACCGAACCAAGATCCGAGCTACTGCCAGTTCTCGCCCTCGACGACATGGTGGTGCTCCCGCACATGACCGTTCCGATCGGCGTCCCTGAGGAGCAGAACGCCGCCGTCGAAGCCGCCCGCCAGGGCAGCCATCTCATCCTGCTCGTCCCCCGCATCGATGGTCAGTTCACCTCGATCGGCACCGTGGCGACCGTCCAGGAGTCCGGCAAGCTCCCCAACGGGGCTGAGGTCACCATCGTCCGCGGCGAGTACCGCGCCCGTCTCGGCAGCGGTCAGGCGGACGTCGGCGGTGCCCTGTGGGTGCAGGCCGAGCCGATCACCGAGGCCGAACCCAGCGAACAGGAGCAGACCCTCGCGAGCGAATACCGCGCCATCCTCGAGAACCTCGTGGAGAGCAGGGGCGCGCCTGGCGTCGTTCAATTCCTTCGGGCTGCCCGCACCCCGGGACAGCTCGCCGACCTGGCCGGCTTCTCGCCGGACCTCACCATCGATCAGA
>DAITPY010000041.1:0-11113 GCA_036833315.1 Candidatus Dormiibacterota bacterium | reverse complement strand
TGTGCACCCATGGCGATGTGATGGCCGAAGTGGTCACCAGCCTCGCCGACGCCAAGGTGCCGCTGCAGGGGGGCATGCAATGGGCCAAGGGCGCGACCTGGGCGTTCGACATCGCCGGGGGACGGATCGTCGCGGGGCGCTACCTGCCTCCCCCGGTGTGAACTGCAGCCTGGTAGTGGGTCAGTTTGGATTCAACTCAGACCGGCGTGGCCGAATGGCCGAACAGAACGACGAATAGAGCGAAGACCAGGATGATCGCGCCAATAGCAATGCCAATCAGCACCTTGATGATGAGCACCCTCATGGTGAGATTCAACACCTATCCGACCATGCCCTCGCGCTTCTGATAGGAGGGCAATAGATGGCCGTCGTTCCCAGCGCCGTACTGACCTCAACGCATAGCGAGTTACCCAAAGCCCAACCCAGACGCTGACGCGGCTCTGGTCAGTTGTGGCGGACGATTCCGGCGCGGTCCCCAGCCACGCGGATCAGCACGCTCGTCCAGGTGCGGAAGGGCCGCCAGCTGTCCGCAATCCGCTCGAGCTCGCCGGGGCTCGCCGGGTGGGGCAGCCCGTAGAACTGCGCGACGTAGGCGGGGAGGTGCGGTTCCGCCAAGGTGAGGATGTCGGTCGCCCCGGTCGAGCGGAGCAGGATCAATCCCGCGTAGGTCGGTCCGATTCCGGGGATGCGTCGCAGGTCGGCAAGTGCTTCGTCAGGAGACATGGCGAGGAGCCTCGCCGAATCGAGGAGGCCATCGAGTGCGGCGCGGGCAACCCCATGGAGCCTGCCGATGCGCTGCGGTTCCAGCCCGGGGAAGCTTTCGACCCCCAGGAGCTCCTCGGGGAGCGGAAACGAGTCGAGATCGCCGCCGGGCAGGTGGAAGACGCGGCCATGGGCAGCCGACAGGCGCTTCCGCACCGCCGTGGCCTGGGCACGATGCCGGCGCTGGCTGAGGACCGACCAGGCGGCCGCCTCATAGGGAGAGTGGAACAGGACCGGCCGGAGCCCAGGATGCTCGCGCTGGAGCCGGCCGATCACCTCGTCGCGGACGCCAACCTTCGCCCAGTCCTTGCCGGAGTGGTCGAGCGAGAGGATCCGGCGCACCTGGGCTTCGAGCAGCCCGGCATCCGCGTCTCCGAAGAGCTGGGCATGGACGAGCCCGCGCGCATCCTGCGTGACGACCGCCGCCGCGTGATGCTGCAGGTCGTCGGCGACGAACGCGAGCGACATCGAGTCACCGTCGGGCTTGGGCCGTCCCGTGTTCGGCCCAAACCCGAAACTCGCCGCTGCCGCAAGGGAGAACTCGCCATCGGGCGTGATCGTCAGGTCCTTCGCCGGCGCGTCGGTCACGAATCCCTCCCGCCTACGGGCGGTGGACGATCACATTGATCACCACGGTCAGCACGATGCTCACGACCACGCAGAACAGGATCGGGAAGAAGAACGAGAAGTTCCCGCCGCTCACCGAGATGCTCCCGGGCAATTGGGTGACCCCGGCCCGGGTGAGCAGGAGGATGACACCGCCCAGCACCGCGATCACCACGCCGGCGATCAGGAGCAGCTTGCCGATATCACCGAGTGCCATGACGTCACTCTAAGGTAGAGTCCGCCGGACGCATCCACTTCAAGCAGGCCCGAGAGGCCGGCAAGGGATCGCGGCGCCGCTGCGCGGCCGCCCCTGCCTGCATCGCTCGGGCTGGAGGGCACGACGCAATGACGGTCGAGACGGCGCGAAAGCGGACCCTCGGCCACGTGATCAGCAGCGAGCAGTTTGATCGCCCGCTCCTCGATCACATCTTCGCGCAGGCGTCGGCGCTCGCCGGGGTGCGTGACGACCGCCTCGCGCGTCGGGTTATGGCCTCGCTGTTCTACGAGCCGAGCACGAGGACGAGACTGAGCTTCGAGTCGGCGATGCTTCGCCTCGGCGGCGCGGTGCTCGGCACCGAGGATGCCCATACCTTCTCGAGCGCGATCAAGGGCGAGACGCTCGAGGACACCGTCCGGATGGTGTCGACATACGCTGACGTCATCGTCCTCCGCCATGACCAGGAAGGCGCGGCGGCCCGCGCCGCCGCGGTCGCATCGGTCCCGGTCGTGAACGCCGGCGATGGTCCCGGCGAACATCCCACCCAGGCGCTCCTCGACCTCTACACCATTGAACGCGAGCTCGGACACGTCGAAGGCGTGCGGATCGCGTTCTGCGGCGACCTTCGCTTCGGCAGGACCGCACGCTCGCTCGCGCTGCTCATGGCGCTGTACCCCGGGGTCGAGATGACCTTTGTCGCACCGGAGGTGGTGCAGGTGCGGCGCGACACCCTCGACCGTCTCGAGGCTCGCGGCATCGAATGGCGGCTCGCCGATCAGCTCACCGGCGTGCTCGACGGCATCGACGTCGTCTACCAGACCCGCGTGCAGAAGGAGCGTTTCACCGACGCTGCGGAGTACGAGCTGGCGAGGACGGCGATCCGCATCGACACGGCCCTCATGGAGCGGCTACCGGCGAACGCAATCGTGATGCACCCACTCCCGCGCGTCGACGAGATCGCGCCGGAGGTTGACGCGGATCCACGCGCTGCGTACTTCCGCCAGGCAGCCAACGGCGTGGCGATCAGGATGGCACTGTTGGAGATGCTGCTCACGTGAGCGGGCTCGTGCAGCAGCTCGACGACAGTCCACAGCTGCTCGATGCCGTCGCATTCCGGCGCGTCACCCTGCGTCTCGCCCATGAGATCGTCGAACGCCATCCCGCGCTCGACGCGGTCGTGCTGGTGGGCATCCCGACGCGCGGCGTGCCACTGGCGCGCGCCGTCGCACATCGGCTCGCCGAGCTCGGCCATGACGCGCCCCCGGTCCTCGTGCTCGACCCGAGCGGGCACCGCGACGACCGGCCGCGTCCCACCGCCCCACAGCCGGCGCTCTCCGATGTCGATGGCGGCTCCGCGCAGCGCATTGACGGCGCGGTGGTGATCGTGGTCGACGACGTGCTCTTCACCGGTCGCACGGTTCGCGCCGCGCTGGACGCGCTGGTCGACTGCGGCCGTCCTGCGGCGGTGGAGATCCTGGCGCTCATCGATCGCGGCCACCGCGAGCTGCCACTGCGGGCGACATACGTCGGCAAGAATGTGCCGACCGCAACCGGGGATCGCGTGTTCGTGCGCATGCGCGAGGTCGACGGTGTCGACGGCGCGTGGCTGCGTCGGGCGGAGCATTCGTGAACGCCATCCTCCGCGGGGTCCGCGTCATCGACCCGCTCGCGCGTCTCGACACCTCCGGGCAGGATGTGTGGATCGACGGCGGCAAGATCCTCGCCATCTATCACCACATCGACGCGGACGGGGTCCCGGTCGTCGACCTGACGCCCACCGAAGGCGAGGAGCCATGCGTGCTCTGCCCCGGTTTCATCGACCTGCACGCGCACCTCCGCCAGCCTGGTGACGACGAGGCGGAGACGCTCGAGACCGGGTCGCTGGCGGCGGCTGCAGGCGGCTACACGCACGTGGTTGCGATGGCGAACACGTCCCCGCCGATCGACACTCCCGAGCGCGTCGCCGAAGCACGGCTCATCGCCGGAAACATGCCGGTGTCGATCCTCCAGGTCGCCGCGCTCACGCGGGGACTCGAAGGCGTGGAGCTCGTCGACATCAAGCGCTGCATCGAGGCCGGAGCCGTCGCCCTCAGCGACGACGGACGCAACGCGGTGTCGCCGCGCCAGCTTGCGATAGCGCTCGCCGAAGCCGGCCACCTGTCACGGGCGGTCTTCGTCCATCCCGAGGACGAGGAGATGATCGCCCAGGCCAACGCCACCCAGGGCGCCGTGACCCGCAGCCCGCTCCGGGCGCCGGACAGTGAGACGCGGGCTGTGAACCTGGCGATTCGCGCGCTGACGCATGCGCGCACGGGTCATCTCCACCTGCAGCATCTCTCCTGTGAGGCATCGGTGACGTCGCTTCGCCGCGCGCGCCATCAGGGACTCTTCGTCAGCGCTGAGGTCACCCCGCACCACCTCTCCATGTGGCTGCCGGTCGCCGACGAGCCGGACCCACCGGCGCTGCTCAAGGTCAATCCGCCGCTCCGCAGCGAGCGCGACCGCACCGCGTTGGTGCGCGCTCTGCGCGAAGGATTGATCGAGGCGGTGGCGACCGACCACGCACCACATCGCGCAGCAGAGAAATCGATCGGGTATGACGGCGCAGCGCCGGGAATGGTCGGACTCGAGACCGCGCTCGCCACGTGCCTCACCATCGGCGGCATGGGGGGTGAATGGCTGGCGACTCTCGTCGAGCGCATGACCGCAGGTCCGTATCGGATTCTCGGTTCGAGCGCCGGCATCCCCGAGCCGCGTCTGCGGATCGGTGAGCCGGCGACGTGCACGCTGTTCGACCCCGCGGCGGAATGGACGGTCGGCGAGTCCGAGTGGCACTCCAGGTCGCGCAACACGCCGCTGCTCGGATCCAGGCTTCGCGGCAAAGTGCTGCTGACGGTCGCCGCCGGACGTGTGATCCATCAGGATCGAGCGCGGGTGCCGGTCATGGCGGAGCGGGTCGCCGGTGCCTGAGGTGCGCGGGCGTCTCGCGCTGGAGTCCGGCGCGATCTTCGAGGGCATCCTCTTCGGGGCGCCGGTTGCGCATGCGCAGAACGGCGAGGTGGTGTTCAACACGTGCATGTCCGGCTACCAGGAGGTGATCAGCGATCCCTCGTATGCGGGTCAGGTCGTGGTGATGACCTATCCGCTGATCGGCAACTACGGTTGTCGTGACGACACCGCCGAGTCGGGACGCGTGCAGTGCAGGGCGCTGGTGGTGCGCGAGCTCTCTGCCGACATCGGCCATCCCCGCGGCGAGCGGACCCTCGACGAAGAGTTGCGGCGGCATGGTGTTCCCGGTCTGCGCGGGGTCGACACGCGCGCGTTGACGCGACACCTGCGCGATCACGGAACGCTGCGGGGTGTGATCGCCGCAACCTCGGAGATGTCGGCGGATGAACAGGTTGCTGCGGCCAGGTCCGCGCCGTTCGTGAGCGACCAGGACCTGGTGGGAATGACGTCCATCGACGAGCCGTGGCAGGCGTTCTCCGAGCCGCTCGATGTGACCCTGCATCGGGGCGTCGTACTGTCGGGCAGCGAGAACGCGTGGAGCGGTGTGCGCGTCGCCGTTGTCGACTACGGCCTCAAGCGCAATCAACTACGCGCGCTCTGCAGTCGTGGGGCCGAGGTCATCATCGTGCGTCAGGACGCGACCATCGAGAACGTGCTCCGCCACAACCCGCATGGAGTGATCCTGTCCAACGGCCCCGGTGATCCCGCCCGCCTGCCGCACGCGGTGCAACTTTGCCGCGACCTGCTCGAGCGACGCATCCCGTTACTCGGGATCTGCCTCGGGCATCAGATTCTCGGTCAAGCCGCCGGGGCCTCGACGTCGCGGCTTCGGTTCGGACACCATGGGGGCAATCACCCGGTGCGCGACGTCGACAGTGGTTCCGTATACGTCACCTCGCAGAACCACGAGTTCCAGGTCGATGCCGATTCCCTGCCAGAGCACTCGGGCTGGTACGTGAGCGAGCGCAACCTCAATGATGGGAGCGTCGAGGGGCTGCGACATCGCGAGCTGCCGGCGTTTAGCGTGCAGTACCACCCGGAAGGGGCTCCAGGTCCGCAGGATCGGGCGGGTGTGTTTGATGAGTTTCTGCGGTTGTGCAGCTCCGCGCGATCGGGGGGCGGGGATCCGCTTGCTCAGACAGCGCTACGCGGTTCGCCCTCGCGCAACGAGCTAGCATCGCGCTCGGTCGAACCGCTCCGCGAACTCGCCACGGATCCCCGCCCCCCGCTCGCTGCCAGCGTCACTGCGCAAAACGGCACGCCCGATGCGGATACGGACCTTTCGCTTCCCCTTGCTGCCGTCCCCACGCACGCAAGCTCGCATCGCGAGGCAGATCTCACGCACGCAGGGCATGCGGTTGCGATCGAGAAACCGAGGTGCGTGCTCGTGATCGGCTCCGGACCGGTGATCATCGGACAGGCGGCCGAGTTCGACTACGCGGGAACGCAGGCGTGCAGGGCGTTGCGCGAGGAGGGCATCCGCGTCGTGCTGGTCAACAGCAATCCGGCGACGATCATGACCGACGACTCGTCAGCCGATGCGGTGTACGTCGAGCCCCTGACGGTGGAGGTGCTGGAGCGCGTGATTGCCGCGGAGCGGCCGGACGGGTTGCTGGCAACGCTTGGGGGGCAGACGGGGCTCAACCTCGCGGTGGCGCTTGATGATGCGGGCGTGCTCGAGCGGTATGACGTGCGTGTGCTCGGGACCGGGCTGCGCGCGATTCGCACTGCTGAGGACCGCGAGCGATTCAAGGAGTTGCTCACCACCCTCGGGGAACCGGCGCCCGAATCCGCAACTGTGGCATCGCTCGCCGAGGCGCGCGCGCTTCGCGAGCGCATGGGATTGCCGCTGGTGGTGCGCCCTGCATTCACGCTCGGCGGTACGGGCGGGGGACTCTGCGAGACCGAGGAGCGGTATGCGGAGACGGTGCTGGCGGGGCTCGCCGCGTCGCCGATCAGCCAGGTCCTCGTCGAGAGGTCAGTCGCGGGGTGGCGGGAGATCGAGTACGAGGTGATCCGCGACGCGTCGGGTACCTGCATCACCGTCTGCAACATGGAGAACCTCGATCCCATGGGCGTGCATACCGGTGACTCGATGGTGGTGGCGCCCGCGCAGACCCTCACCGACCGCGAGCACCAGCAGTTGCGCAGCGCGGCCCTGCGCATCATCAATGCGCTGGGGATCGAGGGTGGATGCAACGTCCAGTTCGCGCTTGCACCCGACTCGCACGAATACCACGTCATCGAGGTCAACCCGCGCGTGTCGCGATCGTCGGCGCTCGCATCGAAGGCGACCGGCTATCCGATTGCCCGTGTGGCCGCAAAGATCGCCGCGGGCCGGCGCCTCGACGAGATCCCCAACGCGGTGACCGGCAAGACCTGCGCCGCCTTCGAGCCGGCCCTCGACTACTGCGTCGTCAAGATCCCCCGCTGGCCGTTCGACAAGTTCCCTGAGGCTGACAGGCGGCTGGGAACACAGATGAAATCCACCGGCGAGGTGATGGCGATCGAACGCTCCTTCGAAGCCGCCTTCAACAAGGCGCTGCGCTCGCTGGAACAGCCGCATCCCGACCCGGCTGTCCTGCACGAGCCGGTGCTCATCGATGTCGCCAACGACCGTCGCGCGCTCGCGCTCCTCGAAGCGCTTCGCGGCGGCGCCACCTCCGAGGACCTCGCCCGTCGCAGCGGCATCTCCATATGGTTCCTGCGTCGCTTCGCAACCATCGTTGCCTGCGAGGAACACCTGCGTTGGAGTGGCCTCGACGACGACGCGCTCCGAGCGGCAAAAACGCTCGGATTGACGGACGCACGCATCGCCGCACTGTGCGGTGCGGCGCCAGAGGAGATTCGCGCTCGACGCGAGGCGACCGGGTTGCGGCAGGTATTCAAGTGCGTCGACACGTGCGCCGCGGAGTTCGAAGCCGCCACCCCCTATTACTACTCGACCTACGAGACCGAAGACGAGGGACCCGCGGCAACCGTGCCCGCGCCGGACACCGTGGTGGTGCTCGGCAGCGGCCCGATCCGCATCGGTCAGGGCATCGAGTTCGACTACTGCAGCGTCCATGCGGCGATGTCTCTGCGCGCCCAGGGAGTCGCCGCGGTCATGGTCAACAGCAATCCGGAGACGGTGAGCACCGACTTCGACTGCAGCACCCGCCTGTACTTCGAACCGCTCGACGAGGAGGCCGTCACCGCGATCTTCCACGAGGAGCAGGCGTCGGGTGTCGTCGTGCAGTTCGGTGGCCAGACGGCGATCAATCTGGCTGAGCCCCTCGATCGGGCGGGCATCGCGATTCTCGGCAGCAGTCTCGCCAGCATCGACCTCGCCGAGGATCGGCGCGCCTTCGAATCCCTGATGCGCTCGCTGTCAATCGCGCAACCCCAGGGCGCCGCGACCACCGATCTCAACGAGGCGCTCGCGATCGCCGACGACATCGGGTTCCCGGTGCTGGTGCGGCCGTCATATGTCCTCGGTGGGCGCGCGATGGAGATCGTGCACACCCGCGGCGCGCTGCAGCGCTACCTCGAGGCCGCGATGGCGGCGCTGCCCGCGGACAGCGGCCGCCGCCGAGGGACCGTGCTCATCGATCGGTATCTCTTCGGCACCGAGGTGGACGTCGACGCGATCAGTGACGGCGAGACGGTGGTGATCCCGGGGCTGATGGAGCACGTCGAGCGTGCCGGCGTGCACAGCGGCGACTCGATGGCGGCGTACCCGGCACGGCGTCTCGACTCCGACGTGCGCGCGCTCATCGTCGATGCGACCGTGCGGATCACGCGCGCCCTCGACGTGCGCGGACTCTGCAACATCCAGTTCGCCGTGCACCGCGGCATCCCCCACGTCCTCGAGGTGAACCCGAGAGCGTCGCGCACGGTGCCCTTCCTCAGCAAGGTGACCGGCGTCCCAATGGTCGAGCTCGCGACCCGGGTCATGCGCGGCGCCACGCTCGCCGAGCTGGGATGGACGACGGGACTTGTCCCGGCGCGGCCGCTCGTCGCCGTCAAGGCACCGGTGTTCTCGAATGTCAAGCTGATCGATGTCGACACCGCGCTCGGCCCGGAGATGAAGTCGACCGGCGAGGTGATGGGCATCGACACCGAGCTCGGCGCGGCGCTCGAGAAAGCCTTCGTCGCGGCGCTCGGCGATGTGCCGACGGGCGGTGGAGCGCTGTGCAGCATTGCCGATGTCGACAAGGCCGAGGCGCTGCCCATCGTCGCCCAGCTCAGCTCGCTCGGTTTCACCATCTACGCGACCTCGGGCACCGCCAGTGCGCTGGCGAGCGCGGGGATCTCGGCGGTCTCCGTTGGCAAGATCGGCCACGGTCGGCCCAACGTCATCGACGTCATCGAGGACGGCCGAGTCTCGATCGTGCTCAACACGGTGTCGAATTTCGGCACCGATGAGCTCGACTTCGCCGGCGACGGCGGTGCTGTCGCGGCGGTCGGACGCACCGTCAAGGACGGCTACCGCATCAGGCTCGCGGCGGAGCAGCGACGCATCCCATGTTGCACGTCGCTCGACACTGCTGCGGCGCTCGTCGACGCCATCGGCCGGCACACCTCGGGGCAGAGCGTGCGCGTGGCGACGGTGCAGGCGTATCGCGACGGGCTGGTCCAGGCGGTCACGTGACGGCGGATCTGAGCCGGGCCGCGCTCGAGAAGGGCGAGGTACTCGTGGTGGAGCGCCTCGGCGGCGGTCTGCTGGAACTGGTCGCGCGCCTGCCGCACCTTGCCGCAACCGCGACGCCGGGATCGTTTGCGCAGCTGCGATGCGGCGCCGGAACGACGCCACTGCTGCGCCGTCCGTTCAGCGTCGCCTGGACCCAGGATGACACCTGCGGCTTCGTGTTCGAGGCAGTGGGCGCGGGGACGCGCCTGCTCTCCGAGTTGCAATCCGGCGATCCAGTCGACAGCCTCGGGCCACTCGGCCACGGATTCACGCTGGTCGACCAGGGCCCGGTGGTCTGCATCTCCGGCGGACTCGGGTGCGCTCCCTTTCCACTCCTGATCAACGAACTGCGCCGTCGCCACGTTGACGACATTGTCGTCCTGAACGGAGCGCGCACCGCGGTCCGCCTCTACCCGGCAGAGCGATTCGCCCGTCCCGCCCCTGCGATCGTTGCGGAGGCGACCGACGACGGCACCCGCGGACACCACGGGCCGGTGACGGACCTCCTCGCCGCCGCGTTGCGCACGCGTCCGGCCGCACTGTATGCCTGCGGGCCGAACCCGATGATCGACGCGGTGATGCGCACGCTCACCGCATCGGGAGTGGAGCTGCCGGCCGTGCTCGAGGCATCGCTCGAGGCTCCCATGGGCTGCGGCTTCGGGACGTGCCTCGGATGCGCGCTGCCGATGCTCGACGGCGGCGGCGGCACCGTCTGGAAGCTCTGCTGCACCGATGGTCCGGTGATGTCAATGCGCGAGGTCGACTGGGACGGGCTGCGCGCGCTTCCGGGCGCTGACGTCGCATGAGCGAGCAGCAGCGCGGCGGTATCGACCTCGGCCGTGGGCTGACGCTGCCAAATGCCGTCGGTCTTGCCAGCGGCACCGCGGGCTACGGTTTCGAGCTCGCGCAACTGATCGGCATCGACACGCTGGGTGCGCTGTATACGAAGGGGACGACGGTCGCCCCGCGCGGCGGCAACCCGCCGCCTCGCGTCGCCGAAACCGGTGGCGGGATGCTCAACAGCATCGGCCTGCAGAATCCGGGGATCGACGTCGTGGTTAGCGACTACGCGCCGCGATGGCGGGGGTGGACGATCCCGGTGATCGTCAACCTTGCCGGCGGATCCGTCGACGAGTATGTGCACAGCGCACACGCGCTCGAAGCGGTGCCGGAAGTGGCCGGGATCGAGCTGAACATCTCGTGTCCCAACATCGCCGGAGGCCTCGACTTCGGCCGTGATCCCGTTGCCGCGGCGAGGCTGGTCGGCGCTGTGCGCGCGGTCACCGAGCGCTGCGTGATCGTGAAGCTGAGCCCCAACGTCACCGACATCGCCGCAGTGGCGCGAGCCGTCGAGGACGCCGGCGGTGATGCGATATCAGCGGTGAACACCTACATCGGCAAGAAGATCCACCGCGCGACGGGCCGCTCCGTCCTGCCACTCGGCACCGGGGGGCTCAGCGGGCCGGCGATTCAGCCCCTCGCGCTCGCTGCCGTCGCCGCCGTGTGCGAGGCGGTGCGCATTCCGGTCATCGGCGTCGGCGGCATCATCGACGCCGCGTCTGCGCGCGACTTCCTCACCGTGGGAGCCCGCGCCATCCAGGTCGGCACCGCGACCTTCGTCAATCCGCGGACCGCCCTGGACGTGCTCGAAGGGTTGTACCGGTAGGGCGCCTGCGAGCCGCCGCAGCGCACGGCGGCTCGCAGGACGCGACTGACCCTCCTCTCAGGCGGGTGCGCCGACCTCCGCGGGCGTCGGAGTCACATGGCCGTTGAGTGACATCACCGGCTCGCTGGGTTCCATGTCGATGGCGACCTCGCCGTGGAGCACCAGGTCGCCGACCTCGAGC
>DAITPY010000040.1:11240-11964 GCA_036833315.1 Candidatus Dormiibacterota bacterium | reverse complement strand
CGGCTCAGCTCGATGGTCCGCTCGATGCCGATTCTGCGATCGCGGCTGGGCATGGCGGTTGCCTCGGCGCGCGGTCTGCGCATCGGCAGACGTCCTGCAGGTCGGTCTGAGCCGCTTTGCGCGCGCGCCGGTGCCGGCTGCGTGAGCTCCCGGCTCACTGCTTCAGCCACGACAGTCATATACACGCGCTCGGTCGCGGATGCCCTCGCTCACTCTGGTGAGCCTAAGCGTCGCGTCGCCGTCGCCAGACGAAGGTCTCGTAACGATGCCGCACCACCCACTGTTACAGGCGAACGCTTGCATGCCTCAGTCCTGGAAACTTCAGAGCACACGTGTCGCTACCAACAATCGCCGCAGTCCATCCGGATCGACCCGACGACCTTGCCGCCGGCGCCGCCGCCCTTCGGGACGGTCGCTACGCGGATGCCGTCTCGGCATACGACCGCGCCCTGGAGCGCCTCTCCGAGGAGTCGCAGCCGGAACAGCGGGGTGCAGCGCTGCTCGCACGAGGTCTGGCCCGACAGCTGCTCGGCGACCTTGCGGGTGCCTCGGCTGACGTCCTCAGCGCGCTGAACGTCTGGTCGCTCGCGCGCGCGGACTGGGCGTCGAGTGCGATGTCGGATCTCGCTGCCGCGCTCTCGGGTGCGAACAACACGGCGGCCGACGTCTACTGGCAGGCGGCCCTGCGCCTCGCGGAACGCAGCGGCGACGTCGTCCTCCAGGC
>DAITPY010000040.1:0-11230 GCA_036833315.1 Candidatus Dormiibacterota bacterium | reverse complement strand
ATGGTCGCCTACTACTACCGGGGCAAGACCAGCGACGCCGTCCTCCAGGCGGCGGTTGCCGGTGAGTGGGGCCGCCACGCCGCGCGCGCCGGCGACGCGGTCACCGCGGTCGCGTTGCTCGAGAAATCGGCGGAGCTCGGCCGGCGTGCCGGCGACGACCCGATCGTCGCCAAGGCGCTCGTCAACCTCGCGCGGGTGGAGCTGGACGCCGGTCGTGGCGGTCACGCGATGCGCAATATCGGTGAGGCCCTCGCCCGCGACCAGCGGGGCGAGCTGCGCGCCGCAACCGCCGGTCTGCTCATCGACGTTGCCGCCGAGGCTTTCCACGCCGGGGACACCGGGCATGCCGAGCTCTGCCTCGAGCAGGCGCTCTCGCTGTGCGGCGGCGCGGACCGGCAGATCCGGGAGCGCACCCTCGCCGCGCTCAGCGGGCTCGCGCGGGCGCGCGGCGATCTTCCGGCTGCAGCCCGACACGGCGAGGACCTGCTCGAGAGCGCCCGCCGAGCCGGTGACCTGACCGTCTCGGCCGAGGCGCTCCACGATCTGGGCAGGATCGCGATCCTCGGCGGTGCGATCGACGAGGCGGCGTCGCGGCTCACCGAGAGCGTGGTGATCTCCCGCAGCCTCGGGCTCGACCCGCTCGCCGCTTCGGGGTCGCGCGCCCTCGCCGAGGTCGCGCTGCGTCGCGGAGCCCTGCTGCGGGCCCTCGGCTACGCCGAGCAGGCGGTGACCCTCTCGATGGGGCAGCACGATCTCGAAGCCTGCGCGGCGACGCTGCTCCTAGTCGGCGCCGAAGCGGGGCGAGCCGGGCTCGATGACGTCGCGCGACCGGCGAACGAAGGCGCCGCCGAGATCTATCGACTCCTCGATCGCGACGACCTCGCCGCCGTGGTGTCGCCGGGCTCGCCGCTGCGTGCCGAGGGCACGCCGGGTCGCGACGGTGCGGGCACCACCACCCGGCTCGAGGCCGGGCTCGAGGCGGCGCGCGCCCTGGTCAACCCCACCGGACCCTGATCACCCGCCCCCGACGGCGGCGTCAGCAGGCGGGGACGCCCGGCGGTGGGATCACCAGCCCGTTCAGTGGTGGCGGTGTCCCCGGCGCGGGCGCTGACATGACCACGCTTCGGTTGGTCGCGTCGTAACAGTCGATCCCCCACCCGAGCGCATGCAATGCGGAGGCTTCACGGGCATCAGCAGGAAGGATCGCGTGCTCGATCTGCTCGTTGCCGAGCACGTGGGTCCAATTCGGTTGCAACTGGTCGATCGCGAGGTACTGCCGCAGCGCGGTGTCGCCGAAGACTGCCGGCTCGTCGTAGAGGAAGACGACCCGCCCGTCGGGGAACCGGTAGGCGAGGTACCCACCCCAGGTGTCGATGGTGTAGACGCGCTGCCCGGGGAAGTGGCCGGCGACATAGCCGGCTGCCGCCTCGGGATAGGTCGCGGCCTGGTACGAGGCGGAAGCCGAGGCGCTGAGCTGCGGGACCACAAGCGCCGCCATCAGCGCAGCCATCACGACCAGGACCGCGCTGGTCGCGATGGGGTGGAGGTGTCGCGGCGTGGCCCACCGGGGAGCGCCGATGCGTGGCGCCAGGTGCGCCGGCCACGCCCGCGCTCCGTGCACCGCGAGCTGCGGCGCCGCGAAGATCGCGAAGATGCCGAGGTTTTCCTGGGCGAAGAAGGTGGCCATCAGCAGCGCGAAACCGACGATCGCACTGAAGCGGTCGGGCCCGCCGGAGACCGTCCAGAGCACCACCAGCAGGAGCACCTCGGCTTCGAAGAGCCGGGCCGGCCAGTCGTGGAAGTTCGGTGAAGCCCAGCCGGCGAGGTGCTGCGCAGCGCCGGGGCTGATCACGCCGGCCACCACCGACGCGTAGATCCCCGGACCGAGAGGATTCGCCAGGGCGGCGACCGCGCCGATCGCTATCGCGACCGCAAGCTGGCGCCTTCCGGTGGCCCCGGTGGGGCGAAGCAGCAGCAGGGCGGCCACGAGCAGCAGCAGGCCGGCGGCAAAACCGGCGTCCATGTTCGCCCACACCAGGAACAGGGGTGGCAGACCCCAGATCGCCGCCGCTCTGCCCTCGCGCCACCGATTGATCACGAAGAGCACGATCGCGACGCCGAGCACGGTGATCTCGGTGCTGCTCACTCCGAGGACGCCGGTGAGGACGGCGCCGGTCGCCACCATCGCCGCGAAGAGCCACGGCCCGGTCACTCGCGCAGCGCTGGGGACGGCAAGGGCGGCGATCGCCACCGCCGCGACTGCGACGAGCCCCATCACCAGGGATGCGAGCCCGGCGCCACCGGCGCCGACCAGACCGGCGAGGGTCACCTGGTACAGCCACTGCTGACCGATCCACGCGTGGGCGGCGGGGAGGAAGCTGAAGGGCTCGTGGGCCGGGATGCCGCTGGTCGTGATCAGCCGTCCAAGCGCGAGGTTCCACCACACGTCGGTATTGCGAAAGGGCTGCACCGCGAGCACCAGGACGACGATCGCCGCGGCGCCGATCCATGCCAGGCGGCCGGCGTGCGCGGCGCGGCGCTCGCGCTCGGCGTCGGCGATCACCACGAGGTCCGCGCGTTTCACGGGCTCTGCGCTCCGCCGGCCGGGGACCTGGCGAGCTGTGCGCAGACGCTGCCGGCCGGATACGAAGCCGGCTGCGGGGGAAGATGCAGCGACGCGACCTTGTCTATCGGCACGAATGCGACGCTCAGCGAGTCCTGGTACACCTTGACCCAGCCGGCGCTGTGCTCCATCAGGTCGGCGAGCGGGGTTTTGACGTCGTACAGGACGACATCGGTGCCGGCGCTGCGGATGATCGAATCCCACCCCGGCTGGGCGGTCTCGACCTGTGCGTACTGGTACAGGAGGGCGTCACCCATCACCGCGGCGTCGCCGAAGATGTAGAGCTTGTCGCCGCGTGACGAGAGCTCGTAGGCAAGGTACCCGCCCTCGCCGTACTGGTTGAAGATCTTCAACGGCTCCGGCGCGCCTTTCAGCCACTGCGCGGCGCATACCGGGAACTCACGCGCGTACACCAGTGAGTAGGCGGGTACCTGCATCTTCGGGATCAGCCACGCCAGGGCTATCCCTCCCAGGGCCGCGAGCACCAGTGCCGCGGCGGTGGCACGAAACAGCAGCGGTGGTAGCACCCGTGATTTGTCAACGCGGATCTTCGTGGGTCGGCGTCGCAGGCGCCGGACACCCGCTCGCATGCGCGGGGTCGCCATCGCGAGCTGGTCGATGAACACCGGTGTCGCGGCCGCCACGAACAAGGCGATATGGCGCGCCGATTGCAGCGAGAGTGCGCCGGTCACGAGCACGAGTGCCACATCCCGGGCACGGATGTGCCGGTTGGAGACGATCAGCATGACCAGGCCGAGCAGCATCGCGCCGTAGACGAGCACCTCCCAGTCGTGGAAGCTCGGCGAGAACCATTCCTGGATGAGCGATTGCTGCGCGCCCGATGTCTGCGTGCCAAGCGCGTAGAGCAGGATGGTCGGACCGTTGGGATTGATCATGCTCACCGCTGTCGATCCGATCAGCACGAACAGCAACGGGCGGAGCCGCGCGCGGGGCGCCGGCTCGGGCATCCGCAGCCATCCACCGGCGAGCTCGGCGATCAGGATGATCGCGATGAACCCGAGTCCGATGACGAACCCGGAGTGGAAGTTGCTCCACACCAGGAAGAGGGGGACGAGCAGCCATATGGCTTTTCCACCGCGCACGAGGTGGCGCTCGACGAGCAACAGCGTCAGCGCCGCAAAGGCGAATGTGATCATCTGCACGCGCGGTCCCCATATCGGGAATCCGGCCACCACCGCGACCAGCATGCCGACTCCGAGCGCACCGCGACCCGGTCGATGCAGCCGGGCTTTCTCCATCACGCAGATGAGTCCGGCCCAGGTCACCGCCGAGAGGATGAGCACGATCAGCCCCAGGCCCCCAACCGCGTACTCGATCGCAAACAGCACCTCGTTCAGCCATTCGTGCATCGTCCAGTGATGGCCGGGGACGGTATAGGTGAACGGATCGTTGCCCAACAGTCCGCCGTGCTGGATGATCAACTGTCCGGCGCGAAGGTGCCACCAGAAGTCGGGGTCCTGGATGGTCCGCGTCACGGGGAGCGCGAGGATGATCAGGACCGCGGCGACGAAGAGTCCGCTCGGAGCCGTCAGCGAATCAAGTCGATCGCGGAATCCGCTCCGCCGTTCGTGGACCGCCGCTACCACGCTGCTCATCCGCCGTGCCCGCCGCCTGCCGTCAGCTCGGGGATGCTCCCGAGATCACGCGGGCTGCTTTCGCATCGCCCGGTTGTGCGAGCCCGACCGACGACCAGAGCATCTTGAGCAGATGCGCAAATTCGAACGGCTTGCCCATGTATGTGATCCCGCCGAGACCCATGACCGCTTGAATGTCTTCGTCGAAGTTCCGCGCCGTGAGCAGGATGATCGGGCAGTGGGCGGTCTTCGTCTGCGCCCGAAGCTCGCGGCACACCGACAGGCCGCTCAGCCGCGGCATCATCACGTCGCAGACGACCGCGTCCGGCAGCCAGCCCTTGATGACAATCTCGAGTGCCTCCATTCCGTCCTCAGCGCAGCGGACGTCGAAGCCGTCGGCGGCGAGCCGGAGCTCGAGGAGTCGTCGCAGCGAGTCGTCGTCCTCTGCAACGAGAATCCGCGGGGGGTCGCCCTGAGTCATATGCGTGCACGTTTCCTGGGTTGGTGGTTCAAGTCGACTTGGTTATACGCTGGGCGCATGGTGCGGCCCGGCGTGCAACAGGCCTGTCACAGCCATTTGTGAACTGCGGGCAGGGTGCGACTCTGCGGTGACATGATGAAGCTGGTGAGTGAAGTGGAGACCGCCCCCACCATGAACCCGTCGGCGCTGTCCGGGGTTCGATTCCTTGTGACCAAGCGCATCGAGGAGCTCGACGCCTCGGCGAGCGCGCTCGACGACGAGCTTGCCGCTGTCGCGAACCACCTGCAACAGCTGCGGACCGCGCAGAGCGAGGCCGAGGCGCGCTGGGGAGCGCTGCTGAGTGCGCTTCCCGCCGGCGATGTCGACGAGATCGACGGCGCCTTCCGGTCGGTGGCCAAGGTGCGCGCCGACCTCGCCGCGACCGAGGAGCGACAGGTGGAGCTCGGCACTCGGCTGACCGGCATCCGTGCGGAACAGGAGGTGCTCCGCGCGGTCTATCGCAGCCTCGACGATCTGCTCGCCTCGAGCGCGGGTCCCACCAACGGGACAGCCCGCCTCCGCGACGCCTCGCGGCAGGTCTTCCAGATCATCGAGGAAGAGCGGATGCGCATCGCCCGCGACATGCACGACGGGCCGGCCCAGTCGATGGCGAACCTGGTGCTCCAGGCGGAGATCATCGAGCGCCTCATCGCCAGGGACCCGAAGATGGTCGTCAGCGAGCTCGCCGACTTCAAGAACGGAGTTCGCAGCGTGCTCGACGACACCCGGCGGCTCATCTTCGACCTGCGCCCGATGACCCTCGACGACCTCGGCCTGGTCCCGACGCTGCGCAAGTTCGTCGCCGAGTTCGGGGAGCGCAACGCGGTGAACGCGCATCTGCGCGTTGTGGGGGAGGAGATCCGGGTGGGCGGCGGCATCGAGCAGACCCTCTTCCGAATCATCCAGGAAGCCCTCAACAATGCCCGCAAGCACGCCAAGGCGTCGAACGTCGAGGTGGTGGTGACGTTCCTGCCGGGCCAGATCACCGCCGTCGCCCGTGACGACGGGGTGGGGATGGACGTCGAGGCCACCGAGGCGCGGATGGACCGCACCCGCCACTTCGGGTTGCTGACCATGCGCGAGCGCGCCGATGGCGACAAGGGGAAGCTCGAGATCCGGTCCCAGATCGGCAAGGGGACCGAGGTTCGGGCGACATTCGACCTCTGAAACCCACCCTGCGGGAGCTCGCGCCCCCGATTTGGTACCCGCCCGGGACAATGGGAGCCATGCGTCACCACGTGCTGGCTTGCGACTACGACGGGACCCTTGCCACCGAGGGGCTCTGCTCGCCGGCGACGATTGCCGCGCTCGAGCGGATCGCGGATGCCGGCATGCGACTGATCCTGGTGACCGGGCGGACGCGGGCGGAGCTCGAATCGGTCTTCGACAGGGGCGATCTCTTCGAGGCGATCGTGGTGGAGAACGGCGCCGTGGTGATCGAGACAGCGACGGGCGACGAGACGCTCCTGGCGCCCCGGTTGCCCGGCGGGCTGGTCGAGGAGCTCGAGCGCACCGGCGTGCAGCCGCTGGTGATCGGCCGTGTGCTCTGCTCCACTGACGTCTCGCAGCGTCCGAAGCTGCTCGCGGCGATCGCAAAGCTCGGCATCGACCGCCAGGTGGTGCGCAATCGCGACTCGGCGATGGTGCTGCCTCCGGGGATCAGCAAGCGGACCGGCTTCGAGGTCGCCCTGCGGGCCATCGGCGAGCTGCCGGGCGCCACCGTCGCGGTCGGCGACGGCGAGAACGACGTGGCGCTCTTCGCGGTGGCCGGGGTGTCGGTTGCGGTGGCCAACGCCGTCGACGTGCTCAAGGAGCGAGCCGATGTCGTGCTCGCTCAGCCCAACGGGAAAGGGATCGCGGACCTGGTCGCGGCCCTGCTCGCCGGAGACCTCGGGGCGCTGACGGCGCTCAGCCCTCTGGCCGGGTAGCGATCAGCGACCCTCAGTTGCGGACGATCGGCACTCGCACCATGGCGCCGGCATCGCCCCGGAGCCAGGACGCGATCGCGACGTCGTTCTGCCGGCGACCGATCGCGGAGCGCCGGTCGGGGAGCAGGTCGAGGTCGAGCGGCGGGGGCTCGAGCGTGGCTCCATCGCCGGGCAGTACGGCGATCAGCGCGCTGACCAGTTCCGGATCGAACTGGCGCCCGCGCTCACGTTGCAGCTCGGCGAGGATCCAGTCGGCGGAGCGCGCGGGCTGGTACGGGCGACCGGTGCGCATCACGTCGTAGGCGTCCACCACCGACACGATGCGGGCGCCGAGCGGGATCCCATCGCCGCGCAGCCCGTCCGGGTAGCCGGCGCCGTTGAAATGCTCGTGGTGATGGCGGACGATCAGCCGGACGTCCTCCCAGGTGTCGATGTCGGCGAGGATGTCCGCTCCCACCACCGGATGGGTGCGCAGGATGGCCTTCTCGTCGGGAGTCAGGGCGCCGGGCTTGCGCAACAGCGCCTCGGGTACCGCCACCTTGCCGATGTCGTGGAGGCATGCGCCGAACCTGATCACGCTCCGGGCGGCGTCCGCGAGTCCGAGGTGCCTCGCGATCGCGTCGGACATCCCCACGAGCCGGGTGGAGTGCTCCTGGGTCTCGTAATCCTTGGACTCGAGCGCGTTGGCGAGCACCATTGTGAACCGCTCGAGCATCGGCGCGAGAAAGCGCAGTCGCAGCGCCTCGTCGGCGAGCGCGCGACGTTCGAGCGCGCGAGCGAGAATCGTGAGCAGGTGCAACGACTTGAAGGGCTTGGGAATGAACGCCACTGCGCCGGCCTGCATTGCCTGCATGGCGAGATCGAGGTCGCGGAACGCGGTGACCACGATGCACGGGATCATCGGATCGATGCGCTGGGTGTGGGCGATGACGTCGACACCGTTGGCGTGCGGCATCGCGAAATCGGTGATCACCGCATCGAAGCATCCGGCGGAGTCGACACTGGCTATCGCTGCACCGCCATTGGACGCAGTGACCACGTCGTGTCCAGCGAATTCGAGCGTTTCCTGAATGAAGCGCCGCGTCAGCGCGTCATCTTCCGCGACCAGGACTCGAGCCAAGTATTGGTTCCTCCGCCGTCATCGCCACCGACTATGCGATCGGTCGCGTGACCCGGTTATCGTCAACCATGGGTGCCGATTGGAGAGGGCCGTCACACTCCTGTTCGAGACCGCTACAACTGCGCCCTCGGCTCCGGCGCCGACCCGAAGGGGAGGCGCAGCGCGTTCCGCCAGTGCGCACGTACGGCGCGTTGTATCTGCAGATCGGTCCACCAGATGGGGACCTGGGCGCTCTGATCGTGGTCGACGCGCAGGTGCTTGCAGAGCAGCCGGCGCTTGATCGGCATGCCGAAATCCTTACGCCCGGTCATGACGATCCGATAGACGACGTAGACCAGAATCCAGCAGACCAGCGCGCCGATCGCCGCCAGGTACACGTCCCCAGGGATGGTGAGCCCCAGCGTCGTCGAGGCGCCCGCGAGGAGAGAAAGCATCCCCGATAGCCTAGCCCGGGGCCGCGGCGCAACAGTTCACGATCCGGTAACAGCCATGAGGCCGTCACCGGATCGTGAGTGCCGTTGCGATTCGGCGTGCTCGCTTACGCGATGGGTTCTGGTTGCGGTTCCGGTTCGAGGGCGAGAGCCGGATCGGGGTCGCCCAGCCCGCCGCCGATGTAGTCGGGATCACCACCACCGGCTGCGGCAGCCTCTTCCTCGTAGAGGCGGAGTGCCTCGTCACGAAGCTTCTGGTAGTAGTCGAGACCCGTACCGGCGGGAATGAGCTTGCCGATGATGACGTTCTCCTTCAGGCCGCGCAGCCGGTCGATCTTGCCGGAGATCGCCGCCTCGGTGAGCACGCGGGTGGTCTCCTGGAACGACGCCGCGGACAGCCACGATGCCGTGTTGAGCGCCGCCTTGATCAGCCCGAGCAGCACCGTCTGGGCGATGGCGGGCTCTCCGCCCTCGCTCAGCGCCTTGGCGTTGGCCTCTTCCCACTCGAGCTGCGAGACGATCTCGCCGGGGAGCAGGTCCGTATCACCCGCGTTGTCGATGCGAACCTTCCGCATCATCTGGCGGACGATGACCTCGATGTGCTTGTCGTTGATGTCGACGCCCTGGGTCCGGTACACGCGCTGCACCTCGCGGACCAGGTAGTTCTGCACATCGTCACGGCCGCGGACCAGGAGCAGCTCCTGTGGGCTGATCGAGCCCTCGCTGATCTTGTCGCCGGCGCTCACGTGGTCGCCGTCGCGGACCTTGATCTGTGCCGAGACCGGGATCGGATACTCGCGCGAGTCGTCGTCGGTGCTGCGCACCAGCACCTGGGAGCCCTCAACCTTGACGGTCCCCGCGTACCGAGCGCGTATCGACACCTCGTTGCCGTGCTCGTCGACGCCGCGGATGAGCTCGGTCCCCTCGGTGACCTGACTGCCGTCCGCGACCGCCACCGCGTGCTTGGACGGCACTGGATAGGTGGTGTCGAAGATGTCGCGAGACGTGACCTTGACCTTCTGCGAGCGGTTCTCGCCACGGATGACCTCAACCACACCGTCGATCTCGCTGATCAGCGCCTTGCCCTTGGGGACACGCGCCTCGAACAGCTCCTCGACGCGTGGCAGACCCTGGGTGATGTCCGAGCCACCAGTGGCGACACCACCGGTGTGGAACGTCCGCATGGTGAGCTGCGTGCCCGGCTCGCCGATCGACTGAGCGGCGATGACGCCGACCGCCTCGCCGATCTCCACGAGACGACCGGTGGCGAGGTTGCGCCCGTAGCACATCCTGCAGACACCCTCGCGGGCCTTGCAGGTCATGATGCTGCGCACCTTCACCCGGCCCACGGAGTCGCGCTCGCGCAGGATGTGTCGAGCGGTCTCGTCGTCGATGTCGTCGCCCGCGCGCTGCACGGTCTCGTCGCCGATGACGATGTCCTGGGCGGCGATCCGGCCCTGGTAGCGGTCGATGACACGATCCTTGAGCTCGTCGTCGATGAGCTCGATCCAGATGCCCGCGGTGGTCTCGCAGTCCTCGATACGGACGATGACGTCCTGGGCCACGTCGACCAGCCGCCGGGTGAGGTATCCCGAGTCAGCGGTACGGAGCGCCGTGTCTGCGAGGCCCTTGCGAGCGCCGTGGGTCGAGATGAAATACTCGAGGACGGTGAGGCCCTCGGAGAAGTTTGCCTTGATCGGCAGGTCGATGATCCGTCCGGTCGGATCGGCCATCAGACCGCGCATGCCGGCGAGCTGGCGGATCTGCTGCTTGCTGCCGCGCGCTCCCGACTGCGACATCATCAGCACCGAGTGGAAGCGGTCGAACGAGCTCATGGTGACCTCGGTCACCTTGTCGGTCGCATTGGTCCAGATGTCGACGGTCTTCAGGTAGCGCTCGTCGTCGGTGATGAGGCCACGACGGAACTGCAGGTCGACCTGCTCGACCTCCTCCTCGGCCTTGGCGATGATCGCCGCCTTCGCTGGCGGAGTCTTGATGTCCATCGCCGCGACGGTGACGCCGGCGATGGTGGCGTAATGGAATCCGAGACGCTTGATGCTGTTGACCAGCAGCGCGGTGGTCTCGGCTCCGTGCAGGTCGTAGCACTCCTTGACCAGGTGCGACAGCTTGCCGAGGTCGAGGAACTCGTTGCGGAATGCCATCGACGGCAGGTCGTTGTCGGCTCCGGCGTCACCGAGCGGCAGGACGTCGTTGAAGATGATCCGGCCGATGGTCGTGGTGATGATCTCGGTGCCGGTCGGATCCTCCTCCGACGCGCGGTGCGAGTGCACGTTGCGCGCGGGGAGGCGGACGCGAACACGCTCGTGCAGGTTGACGACGTGGTGCTCGAAGGCGAGCAGCGCCTCGCCGGCTGACGAGAAGATGCGCAGATCGGTCTCTGGGCGCTCGTCGTCGGCGCCCCGCTGGGTGAGGTAGTACGCGCCGAGGACGATGTCCTGGTGGGGCGCGACCACCGGGCTGCCGTTGGACGCGCTGAGGATGTTGTTCGACGACATCATCAGGTTCTTCGCCTCGGCGACGGCGCCGCTGAACAGGGGCACGTGCACCGCCATCTGGTCACCGTCGAAGTCGGCGTTGAATGCCTTGCAGACGAGTGGATGGATCTGGATCGCCTGACCTTCGACGAGCACCGGCATGAACGCCTGGATGCCGAGGCGGTGCAGGGTCGGGGCGCGGTTGAGCAGCACCGGATGCTCCTTGATGACGCCGTCGAGGACGTCCCACACCTCGGGGCGGACTCGCTCGACCATCCGCTTGGCGCTCTTGATGTTCTGGGTGCTGTTTTGGGAGACGAGCTCGCGCATCACGAATGGCTTGAACAATTCCAGCGCCATCTTCTTGGGCAGCCCGCACTCGTGCAGGCGCAGCTCGGGCCCGACCACGATGACCGAGCGGCCGCTGTAGTCGACGCGCTTGCCGAGGAGGTTCTGACGGAAGCGCCCCTGCTTGCCCTTGAGCATGTCGGAGAGCGACTTCAGCTTGCGGTTGCCGG
>DAITPY010000039.1:0-11993 GCA_036833315.1 Candidatus Dormiibacterota bacterium | reverse complement strand
CGAGGTGAAGGACCCTCGGGTCCGTTTCGCCTCGATCTCCCGGGTCAGGTGCAGTCCGGACCTGCGCGAGGCCTGGCTCGCCGTGAGCGCCATCGGCCCGGACGCCGAACGCCAGAATGTCGTCGAAGCCCTCACCCGCGCTGAGGGATTCCTGCGCGGCCGGCTCGGCCGGAGGCTCGAAAACCTGAGGAGTATCCCCCGGCTCCACTTCGAGCTCGACGAATCGATCGCGTACGGCGTGAGGGTGAGCACGCTTCTCAGAGACCTCGAGGGTGAACGTCCTGTCGAGGCAGCCGTGGAGGTCACCGAATGACTGTCGCCGCACCCGTCGTCTGGCCTCGCCTGGAGGACGTCATCGATCCGATCCGCAAGATCGTCGACGGAGCCGATCAGATCTCATGCCTCGCGCACAAGGATGCGGACGCCGACAGCCTTGGCTCCGCGCTCGGTTTCGCACTCGCGTTGCGCGCGTCGGGGCATCGGGTGCGTGTGGTCGTTCCCGAGCCACTGCCCAGGTTGCTGGAGTACCTTCCCGGGTTCGAGACCGTGGAGACCGGCGGGGCGCTGCTCGGGGACACGGTCTTCACCTTTGACTGCGCCACCCTCCCGAGGTTCGGCGAGCGCCGCGACGAGGTGGAGCGGGCCGCCACCGTGGTCAACATCGACCACCACCTCAGCAATACCGCGTTCGGCTCGATCAACCTCGTCGACGCATCGGCGAGCGCGACCGGCCAGGTCGTCTACCGGATGCTCGGCCTCCTCGGCGCTCCGATCACCGCCGCCGTGGCGACCAATCTCTATGCGGCGCTGCTCACCGACACCGGCGGCTTCCGCCATGAGAACACCACCGAGGCAGCGCTCCGCCTCGGCGCGGCCCTCGTCGCGGCCGGGGCCGACCCCAGCTGGGTCGCGCTGAAGAGCTACAAGTCGCGCTCGCTTTCCCAGGTTCGCCTCGAAGGCCTGAGCATCGCCGGCATGGTTGCCGAGCTCGGCGGTTCGCTGCTCTGGTCCGAGGTGACCGGGGTGATGCTCGACCAGGTGGGCGCCGACATGCAGGAGTCGGAAGGCATCATCGACGCGCTCCAGAGCATCGCGACTATGGAGATCGCGATCCTCTTCAAGGAGACCACGCCCAATCGCACCAAGCTCAGCGTCCGCACGCGCGAGCCGTTCGATGCGACCGACGTGTGCACGCCATTCGGAGGTGGAGGCCACCGCCGCGCCGCAGGCGCTGAGCTCGGGGAAGCGCTGCCCGACGCCCGTCGCCTCGTGCTCGAGGTGGCTCGCCGGCTGATCGAATCAGCGCGGTGAGCGGCGTCGCCGCGCCCGGGGCCGGCCCGCAGCCGGGGTCTGCCGTCGCGCGCAGGGGAGGGGTCCTGCCACTCGACAAGCCGGCAGGGATCACCTCGTTCGACGCCATCCGCCAGGTCCGCAGGATCCTCGGCGAGCGCCGGGTGGGCCACGCGGGCACGCTCGATCCGACCGCCACGGGTCTGCTGCCGATCTGCGTTGGACGGTCCACACGCTTCGTGGACTACTTCCACGCCCAGCCCAAGACGTACCACTGCGTCGTACGGCTCGGCGAGCGCAGCGATACGGGCGACACCGAGGGTGTGGTGACCGCCGGCGCGGATGCGGGCCACCTCGACGCGTCTCTGGTCCGCGCCGAGCTGCAGCGCTTCATCGGTGACATCGAGCAGATACCCCCGATGCACTCGGCCGTCCGGCACGAGGGCCGCCACCTGTACGAGCTCGCCCGCGCCGGTGAGGAGGTGCTCCGCGAACCGCGTCGGGTGACCATCCACTCGGCGGAGCTCGTCGATTTCCGGCCCGGCGTGGTTGCCGAGGCGGAGATCGTGGTGGTCAGCGGCAAGGGGGCGTACATGCGCGTGCTCGCCGCCGATCTCGGCGATGGCCTGGGAACCGGCGGCCTGCTCGGCTGGCTCTCGCGAACCAGCTATGGCACGCTGCGCCTCGACGCGGCCATCTCGATGGACCGGCTTGGCGCGATGGACGACCCCTGGTCGGCGCTGCTCCCACCCGAGGTTGCCGTCGCCCACCTGCCTCAGGTGAGCCTCGGGCCGGCGCAGGTGCAGCAGGTGCGCCGCGGCCAGTCGGTGTGGCTCCCCCGGGCGATGCTCCCCGGGCTCGCCGGCGAATGCCGGATCCACGATCCCACCGGGGAGCTGGTCGGCATCGGCGAGCTCAACGGCGGGCTGCTCCGGCCGACCAAGGTGCTCACCGCCTGACAACGTCGATGGAACTGTTCCACGAGCTCCCCGCAAGGGAATCGAGCGACCCGGCGTCGGTGGTGACCATCGGCAGCTTCGACGGCGTGCACATCGGGCATCAGCGGCTGCTCCGCCGGGTACGCGCCGTCGCTGATCGCCGAGGCCTGGTCTCGGTCGCGGTCACCTTCGACCCGCACCCGCGCTGTGTCGTCGACCCGGCGGGATGCCCTCAGTTGCTCTCGACGCTCGGCGACCGGGTGGAGCTGCTCGGCAGGGCCGGTGCGGAACGCGTGGTGGTGCTCGCCTTCACCGAGGAGTTGCGCACCTGGAGCGCGGATCGCTTCGCTGCTGCGCTTGTCGAGCGTCTCGGCATGCGCCAGCTCATCGTGGGTCCCGGCTTCGCGCTCGGGCGCGGGCGCGAGGGAGACGCCGGATTCCTCGAACGCCTCGGGCGGCGCCGCGGCTTCACGGTCACCAGCGTTGCGCCGGCACGCCGCCACGGGAGGCCGGTGTCGTCGGGACGGATCCGGACTGCGCTCGGGACCGCCAAGTTCACCGATGCGGTCGCGATGCTCGGCCGGCCGTACGTGCTGGAGGGCCGCGTCGATCGCGGCGAGGGCCGCGGGGCAGGTCTTGGCGTTCCGACCGCCAACCTCGGGGTCGACCCCGCCCGGTGCATCCCGTCCGCCGGGGTGTACGCGGGTTGGCTGGACGCGGGGGACGGCTGGAGGCCGGCGGCGACAGGCATCGGCACTCGGCCGACGTTCGGGGGTGGCTCGATCACGATCGAAGCACACATCCTCGACTTCACGGGTGACCTCTACGAGCGCCAGGTACGTCTGGCGCTCATCCGCCGGCTGCGCCCCGAACGCGCCTTCGGGTCGATCGCCGCCCTGACCGCCGCGATGGGCCATGACATCGCCCGCACCCGAGAGATCGCCCGGCGATTCGCGAAGCCGGTGTGATCGCCGGCGCGTTCGTGGTCGTGAACCCGGTGAGCGCCGGTGGCGGGACGCTCCGCCGCTGGCCGGCGGCGCTCCGTTCGCTGCGCTCCGCCGGGGTCACCTGCGAGGTGCATCGCACCACCGCGCCGGGCGATGCCACTCGTGCGGTGCGCTCGGCGCTCGAGATCGGCTATCGAACCATCATCGCGGTCGGAGGCGACGGGACCCTCAACGAGGTGGTCAATGGCTTCTTCGACGAGGCGGGCACGCCGATCGGGGGCGACGCGATGCTCGGAGTGCTGCCCAGCGGCACCGGAGGCGACTTTCGCAGGGCGGCGGGCATCCCCGGCAGCATGGAAGCTGCAGCGGGGATCATCGCCGGCGGTTCGGTGCGCCACATCGACGCCGGACGCATCGAATTCGACGATGGACGCGTGCATTTCTTCATCAACATCGCCGACTGCGGCATGGGAGGCGAGGTGGTGGCTCGGGCCAATCGTCGCCACTACAAGGGGAGCGGAGCATGGGGGAGCGCGATGTTCCTCGGCATCTCACTGTCAACGCTGGTGCGCTACGTCGCGCGGACTGCGCGCATCGAGGTCGACGGCATGTCGCTGCAGCGCAGCGTGCGCAGCATCGCGGTCGCCAACGGCACCTGTTTCGGCGGCGGGATGCGCATCGCACCCAGGGCCGCACTCGATGACGGCCAGTTCGACGTGGTCGTCATCGGAGACACCGGACGCCTTCGCGCGCTCACGGGGATCCCATCGCTCTACCGCGGCCGGCACCTCAACCGACCCGAGGTGGAGGTCTACCGCGCCCGGACTGTCCGCATCAGTTGCGATGGCGACCCGATGCTCTTCGACCTCGACGGAGAGCTGGTCGGGACGACGCCCGCAACGCTCACCTGCCTCCCCGCGGCGATCACGCTCTGCGTTCCCCACACTGCGGGAGGGCGGTGATCGCTGATCTCCTGCTAGACTTGCGGCGAACAATCGTGCCAATCGTCAGATCCAAATCCGAGATCATCGCGGAGCACCGGCGCCACGAAACGGACACCGGCTCCACCGAGGTCCAGGTTGCCGTGCTGAGCGAACGCATCAGTTCGCTCACCGAGCACCTCCGCGACCACCCCAAAGACCATGCGTCGCGTCGTGGGTTGCTCAAGCTCGTCGGTCAGCGGCGCCGGCTGCTCGACTACCTCTCCGACAACGACGTCGAGCGCTATCGCGCACTGATCGGGCGCCTCGGTCTGCGCCGGTAGTGTCAGTCGCGCGCACATATCAGACACCAGCAACACACACCATCAACCGACCCGGAGCCGGCAGCGTTCGGCGACGTCGCACTCACAGGTGAGACGTTGGGGTCCGTGCATCAGGAAGCGGTGCCGCAGCACACGCGCGAGCCGCAGCATCTGATGCCCAGCCTCCAACACCTCATCCCTGCAGAGCGCGGCGGAGCTGCGTTTTCCCGGCGCGGGTCACCCATAGGAGACACGCGTGGCCATCCCCGATATCAAGAAAACATTTGAAACGGATTTCTGCGGCCGGCGGCTGATCGTCGAGACCGGGTACATCGCCGAGCAGGCGAACGGTGCCGTGATGCTTCGCTGCGGCGACACGGTGCTGCTCGTCACCGCCGTGGCATCGAAGCAGCCCCGAGAGGGTATCGACTTCTTCCCGCTGACCTGCGACTACGAGGAGAAGCTCTACGCGGTGGGCCGGATCCCCGGATCCTTCCCTCGCCGTGAAGGTAGGCCCAGTGAGGCCGCGGTGATCACCAGCCGGATGATCGACCGCCCGATGCGACCGCTCTTCCCCAAGGACTTTCGCAACGACGTGCAGATCGTGGCCACGGTGCTCAGCTCCGACCAGGAACAGGACCCGGCCACGCTCGCAGTCACCGGCGCGTCCTGCGCGCTGCAGATCAGCGGCATCCCGCACGGCGGGCCGGTCGCGTGCGTACGGGTGGGCATGCTCGACGGTCAACTCATGCTCAACCCGACGCTGACGCAGATCAATGAGTCGGCGCTGGACCTGATCGTCGCCGGCACCGGCGACGCCATCGTGATGGTCGAAGCGGGCGCGCATCAGATCTCCGAGCAGAAGATGCTCGAGGCACTTCGGCTCGCGCACGACGAGATCCGCACGCTCGTGGAGTTCCAGCGCAGTCTCCACGATGCGATCGGCAAGCCCACGATGAGCTATCCATCGACAAAGGTCTCGTCGGAGATCGCCGCAGCCGTGCACGAGCAGGTGGCATCGCGGATCGGCGACGCGGCGCGCAACCCCGACAAGGCGTCGCGCGAGGCGGCGCTCGATCAACTCCAGGCGGAGACGTCCACCGCGCTCGAGGAGCGTTTCCCGGACGGCCGCGCGGACATCGCCAAGGCCTACGAATCCGAGCTCAAGAAGGCGGTGCGCAACGCGATCCTGCACGAGGGGGTCCGCCCGGACGGCCGCAGGACCGACGAGATCCGCCCCATCTGGTGCGAGGTCGGCGTCCTCCCGCGCACCCACGGATCGGCGCTCTTCACGCGCGGACAGACCCAGGCGCTCTCGATCGTCACCATCGGTTCTGGTCAGGATCAGCAGAAAATCGACGGGCTCGGGCTCGAGAACTTCAAGCGGTTCATGCACCACTACAACTTCCCGCCCTTCTCGGTCGGAGAGGCGCGGCCGCTGCGCTCACCCGGCCGGCGTGAGATCGGTCATGGCGCCCTTGCGGAACGCGCCGTGCACAACGTGATGCCTGACGAGGAGGCGTTCCCGTACGTGGTCCGGATCGTCACCGAGATCCTCTCGAGCAACGGCTCGACGTCGATGGCGTCGGTGTGCGGCTCCTGCCTCGCGCTCATGGACGCGGGCGTGCCACTGGTCGCGCCGGTCGCGGGCATCGCGATGGGCCTGATCACCGACGAGGGTGCCGAACATGCGGCGATCCTCAGCGACATCCAGGGAATGGAGGACGCGCTCGGTGACATGGACTTCAAGGTCGCCGGTTCCGAGAGCGGCATCACCGCGATGCAGATGGACTGCAAGATCAGCGGTCTCAGCTGGGACCTGATGGAGCGCGCGTTGGAGCAGGCTCGCGTCGGCCGCCTGCACATCCTCGGCAAGATGCGCGAGGCACTCTCGGCGCCGCGCACCGAGTTGAGCCAGTGGGCGCCTCGCATCGAGGTGATCAACATCAACCCGGACAAGATCCGTGACGTGATCGGCCCAGGCGGGAAGATGATCCGCAAGATCGTCGAGGAGACCGGCTGCCAGATCGACGTGGAGGATGACGGCCGCGTGTTCATCGCGTCCGCCAACGCCGCCGCACGCGAACAGGCGATGGCGATGATCCACGACCTGACCGACGACATCGAGATCGGAAAGATCTACAAGGGCAAGGTGTCACGCCTCATGGGCTTCGGCGCATTCGTCGAGATCATGCCGAAGAAAGAGGGACTGGTCCGGATCGGGCAGCTCGCCGAGCACCACGTCGACAAGGTCGAGGACGTGGTCAACATCGGCGACGAGATCATGGTCAAGGTGATCGAGGTCGACGATCGCGGGCGGGTCAACCTCTCGCGGCGTGAGGCGATTCGCGACCTCTCGAGGCAGCAACAGGAAGCCGCGGGCAACGGCGCGGCGGCGCCCGCGTAGCGGCACGCCGAGTGCAGGCCGACCGTCCGTCGGTCGCCATCGTCGGTGCGACCGGAGCTGCCGGCAGCACACTCGTGCGCGTGCTCGGGGAGCGCGGATTTCCGGCCGCCGGCCTGCGTCTCTATGCGAGCGCCCGGAGCGCGGGCACACACGTCAGCACACACCTCGGAGACATCGAGGTGCAGGCGCTCACCGGTGACGCGCTGGGCGGCACCGACGTCGTCTTCTTTGCGGCGGGCGCGGCGACGTCGCGGCGTCATGCTCCGCGGGTTGCCGGCGCGGGCGGTGTGGCCGTGGACAAGTCGAGCGCCTACCGGATGGACCCGGCAGTCCCACTGGTGGTCCCCGAGGTGAATGCCGGCTCGCTCACCGGTCATCACGGCATCGTTGCCAACCCCAACTGCGTCGCCATCCCGCTGACCATCGTGCTCGCGCCGCTGCACCACGCCTACGGACTGCGTCAGGTCACGGTCGCGACATACCAGGCGGCGAGCGGAGCGGGAAAGGCGCTCGTCGATGAGCTCGAGGCTCAGACCCGCGACGTGGCGGAAGGCAAGGAGCCCGCGGCGCGCATCTACCCGCACGTGCTCCATGGCAATGTCGTGCCCGGCGGGTGGTCGATGCAGGGGGCCGACACCGAGGAGGAGGTGAAGGTGATCGGCGAGACGCGTCGTGTCCTCTCCGCACCGGACCTGCGTATGAGCGTGACCACCGTCCGCGTCCCCGTCGCCATCGGGCACAGCGCGGCGGTCTGGGTCGAGCTCGATGCACCGGCGGACCCCAATGATGTGCGCGCGCTGTTCGCCGCATCGCCCGGCGTCGTGGTGGTCGACGATCCGGCGAACCAGCGCTATCCGACCCCGCGCGGAGTCGCCGGCAGCGACGATGTCCAGGTCGGACGGATACGCAGAGACACCGGTCGCGACAACGGCATCGCCCTGTTCTTCAGTGCCGACAACCTGCGCAAGGGCGCGGCGACCAACGCCGTCCAGGTCGCCGAGTTGCTGCTGGTCGAACGCTGACTGCAACCCGCCGACGCACCGCGCCGCGCTTCCACCCCGGCCGGCTGCGGCGCACTAGAATCCCGGAATGACAGCGACGACCGAGGAGGTCCTCGAGCTCCACGGGCGGATTCGCGCGTGCACGGCGTGCCCGCTGCACCTCACGCGGATCCAGGCGGTGCCCGGGTATGGGCCGGTGACGGCGCGGGTCATGGCTGTGGGTGAAGCACCCGGCGAAAGCGAGGACCGCGAGGGCAAGCCCTTCGTCGGCGCGGCCGGCCGGCTGCTGACCTCGCTGCTCGAGACGGTGGGCCTCGACCGGCGCGACATCTACATCACCAACATCGTGAAGTGCCGTCCGCCGCGCAACCGCGATCCCGAGCCCCTCGAGGTCGAGGCGTGCAGCCACTTCCTCGATGAGCAGGTCGCGCTGCTCCAACCCGACGTGATCCTCCTGCTCGGCCGCCACGCGCTGATGCGGCTGCTGCCCGGCGAAGGCGGCATCTCACGCCTGCACGGCGAGCGCCTGCACCGCAACGACCGGGTCTTCGTCCCCCTGTACCATCCCGCAGCCGCCCTCTACAATGCGGCGCTCAAGGAGACGCTCGAAGCAGACATGCGCCGGGTGCGCGGGTATCTCAACGATGCGGAGGCAACGCGCGCCCGCCGCGCCGGAGGCGCGACGGCGTCGGAGTTGCGTACTGTCGCGGCCGCTCCGGGTGGCGACCAGATGGACCTCTTTTGACCGACACCATCGGGTCGGGACAGCTGACCCTGGTCCCGCTGGGCGGCCTCGGCGAGATCGGCCGCAACATGCTCGCGCTGCAGTGGGGCGACGACATCGTGGTCATCGACACCGGCCTCATGTTCCCTGAGCAGGAGATGCTCGGCGTTGACCTGGTGATCCCCGATATTCAGTGGCTGCAGGAGCGCGTCGGCAGCATCCGCGGCATCGTGCTCACCCACGGTCACGAGGACCACATCGGCGCACTGCCCTATGTGCTGCCACGTCTCCCGGTCCCGGTCTACGGCACCGCGCTGACGCTCGGGTTTCTGCGCAACAAGCTGCGCGAGCACGGGCTCATCGAGACCACCGAGTTGCACACGGTTCGCCCCGGCGAATCGCGCACGCTCGGCAGTTTCGAGGTCGAGTGGGTGCACGCCACCCATTCGATACCCGATGCATGCGCGCTGATCGTGCGCACCCCCGCGGGGGTCGTCGTCCACTCCGGCGACTTCAAGATCGACAGCACCCCGGTGCAGGGGGAGCCGCCGGATCTGGCCAGGCTTGCCCGGATCGGCGACGAGGGCGTCCTGCTTCTGCTCAGTGACAGCACCAATGCCGAACAGGAGGGGACGACACCCAGTGAGCGCACCGTCGGCGAAGGGCTGACGCCCATCTTCGAAGGGGCGCAGGGCCGGATCCTGATGGCGACGTTCGCCTCCAACATCTCACGCCTGCAGCAGGCGATCGGCGCCGCTCAAGCGAGCGGGCGGCGCTGCTTCATCGTCGGACGGTCGATGCTGAAGAACATCAAGGTCGCCGAGGAGCTGGGCTACCTGCATGTCCCGCCCGGGATGTTCGTGACCCCGAAAGAGCACGAGCAGGTGCCCGACAACGAGCTCGCGATCCTCTGCACCGGAGCCCAGGGAGAGCCGTTGTCCGCGCTGGTGCGGATCGCCGCCGGTGAGCATCGCATGGTCAGCCTGCGGGAGCGCGACACGGTGGTCATCAGCGCGAATCCGATTCCAGGCAACGAGGAATCGGTCCACCGCACCATCAACAACCTCTACCGCCGCGGCGCGCGCGTGTTCAACTCGTCGCGCCACAAGGTGCACGCGTCCGGACACGCCAGCCGCGAAGAGCTGAAGATCCTGCTCACGCTGACCCGGCCGCGCTACTTCATCCCGGTGCACGGCGAGTACCGCCACCTCGCGCTCCACGCCGCGCTGGCCCGGTCGGTGGGCATGCCCGCCGAGCGTGTGCTGCCCATCGACAACGGCACGGTGATCGCCATCGACGAGAACGGTGCCCGGCCGACGGGGGAGCGGGTGCGCTGTGGCTACGTCTACGTCGACGGCCTGAGCATTGAGGAGGCGGGCGACGTCGTCTTCCGGGACCGCCAGCAGCTTGCCCAGGACGGGGTGATCCTGGTCGTGGTCACCGTGGAGCGGTCGAGCGGCGTGGTGGTCGCCGGCCCCGACCTGGTCTCGCGTGGGTTCGTCGCCGACGACGCCGATACGCTGTTCGAGGAAGCCCGCGAGCACGTGCTCTCACTGGTGTCCCGGCTCACACCCGATGCCGGGTACACAGCGTGGCAGGGTTCGATCCACGAGGGGCTCTCGCGCTTCCTCTACAAGAAGACCAAGCGGCGCCCGCTCATCCTGCCGCTGGTCACCGAGGTCTGACCCGAGTCGGCGCGACAACACATGCGTGTAGTATGGGCACGGATGTTCGTCATGCCCATTGAACCGCGCAGCTGCCTTGCCGCAGGCCTCGCTGCTCTTGTGACGGCTGATTTGCTGATAGCATCCGAGCCGTCCCAGGGGCATCGGTAGCCCGACTTCCACGCGTCCCACATCGAGTTCACGCTATGGCTCGCTCCGCCCCAACCCGACCTCCGCGCAAGCGCCAGCGCACCGCAGGCTCCCGGCGTCCTGCCTCGCGCCCGCGTTCGCGCGCATCCACGCGGTCGCGGGGCCCGCTGCTCCATCGCGATCTTCGCCGTGAGCTCACCGGCATCGCCGCGATCGGTGCGGGCATCATCCTCGCCGCGATCCTCCTGCTCCCCGGCGGGGGCGCGGTAGCCGGACCGGTCCACGACGGGCTCTTCGCGGCTTTCGGGGTGGGTGCCTGGATCGGCGTGGCCGGGCTTGTGCTCACGGGGACGCGCCTGTGCCTGACCCCCGAGTGGCGCGCCGGCACGCTCGCCGCGGCTGGCAGCCTGGTGGCGATGGTCGCCCTGCTCGGACTGATCGGGATGATCGGCGCCAACGCCGGCGGCTTGGGGCGCTGGATCGGGCACGGCGTGGAGAACGTGCTCGGCGGCGCGGGGGCGGGTGCGGCGCTGGTCGTGGTCGCGCTGCTCGGGGTGATCCTCGCGACCGATCTCCGGACCGGCGTGGTGATCCGAGCCCTCGGTGCGTGGTTCGCTGCCGAGGGAGACGAGTTGCGCCGAAACCGATCCGCCGCCGCCGCGTCGACCCCAATTCGTGCCTTTCCGGCACCGCAAGCGACTGTCTCGACCGAGCTCACCGGCGTGCCGGTGCACCTCCCGTTCGACACCCGCCGGGCGCCGCTGCCGCCGCCGACGGCGTTTCTCGACCCCGAGGTCGCCCAGCCGACGGGTGAGGACCTCGGTGAGCACGGCTTCACCCGCGAGTTCGAAGGCGTGCCCCAGATCTCGGGCGACACCGAGGTTCCGGCGATCGGACCCGTGCCCGTGGTCGACGTCGGTCACGCGTCCTTGATCAACGACGAACCCGAGAAGGTGTGGGTGCTCCCCACCGCGGAGTTGCTCGACACCATCACGGGCAAGCGCGAGCGCCTCGCCGCCGAGGTTCGTGCCACAGGTGACAAGATCGTGAGTACGTTGCAGTCGTTCGGCATTGAGACCCGCATCGTCGGCGCCAACAGCGGACCGACGGTCACGCAGTACGAGCTGCAACCTGCGGTCGGAGTGCCGGTGCGACGCATCCTCGGTTACCAGACCGACCTCGCGCTCGCGCTCGCAGCGCCGATCCGGATCCAGCCGTTCATCCCGGGGAAGTCCGCCATCGGTGTCGAGGTCCCCAACAAGGCGGCCCAGCTCGTGAGCCTGAAGGAGACCGTCGAGTCGCCTGCCTTCACCGACAGGCGCAATCGCCTGAGCGTCGCGCTCGGCGCGGACGTGAGCGGCCATCCGGTGATCGGCGACCTGACGCGCATGCCCCACCTGCTCATCGCCGGCGCCACCGGGAGCGGCAAGTCGGTGTGCATCAACGCAGTCCTCGGCGGGTTCCTTCTCCAGGCGACGCCTGCCGAGCTCAAGCTCATCCTCATCGATCCCAAGCGGGTGGAGCTGAGCAACTTCGCCGACCTGCCGCACCTGCTCGTCCCGGTGGTCGTCGAGCCCGAGGCGGCGGTTGCGTCGTTGCGCTGGGCGGTCAAGGAGATGGAGGAGCGCT
>DAITPY010000038.1:0-12012 GCA_036833315.1 Candidatus Dormiibacterota bacterium | reverse complement strand
CGACGTGAGCGGTCACCCGGTGATCGGCGACCTGACGCGCATGCCCCATCTGCTCATCGCCGGCGCCACCGGGAGCGGCAAGTCCGTGTGCATCAATGCGGTGCTCGGCGGCTTCCTGCTCCAGGCCACGCCCGCGCAGCTGAAGATGATCCTCATCGACCCCAAACGGGTCGAGCTGTCCAACTTCGCGGACCTCCCGCATCTGCTGGTGCCGGTGGTCGTGGAACCGGAGTCGGCCGTGGCCGCGCTGCGCTGGGCGGTCAAGGAGATGGAGGAGCGCTACAAGCTGTTCGCCTCGCACGGGGCGCGCAACATCGTGGCGTTCAACGACAAGGCCCCCGGGCTCGGTGTCGCGCCGCTGCCCTACGTCGTGATCGTCATCGACGAGCTCGCCGACCTCATGATGGTCGCGGCAGGGGAGATCGAGGATCTGATCTGCAGGATCGCTCAACTCGCCCGCGCGGTGGGACTCCACCTCATCGTCGCCACGCAGCGGCCGTCTGCCGACATCATCACCGGGCTGATCAAGGCGAACATCCCGAGCCGGGTCGCCTTCGCGGTGTCGAGCGGCGTCGACTCGCGCGTCATCCTCGACGAGATGGGTGCCGAGAAGCTGCTCGGTCGCGGCGATATGCTCTACCTGCCCATCGACGAGGGCAAGCCCCGGCGCCTGCAGGGCGCATTCGTGAGCGATCGCGAGCTCGACACCCTCATCGGCCACTGGAAGCTGCAGGGGAAGCCCGACTACCAGGAGGAGATCTTCACGGTCGAGGCGACGGTGTCGTGGGCGCGCGAAGCGACCAAGCGCGACCCGCTCTTCGCCAAGGCCGCCCACACGGTTGCCGTCGAAGGTCGTGCCGCAGCGTCGCTGCTGCAACGAAAGATGAGCGTCGGCTATACCCGCGCCGCCCGCCTCATCGACCAGCTCGCCGAGCATGGGATCGTGGGCCCGTTCGAGGGCAGCAAGTCGCGTGAGGTGCTGATGGACGTCTTCCAGGTCGACGAGCTGCTCGCCGACCTGGGCGAGGAGTAGCCGGGAGCCGGTCCGCGCTCGATCGTGCTGCGCAAGCGGGGGGACGGAGCGCTGGGCCTGGTGACGGGTCGCTATCCTCATCGGGTCATGCCCCAGGACCACAGCTTCGACGTCGTCAGCGAGTTCGACCGCCAGGAGTTGGTGAACGCCGTCGACCAGGCCAGGCGTGAGATCACCACGCGCTACGACTTCAAGGGGATCACCGTCGAGATCACGCTCGAGAGCGAAACCATCACGCTGCTCAGCGGCACGGAGGCGCAGCTCAAGTCGATCGTCGATGTGGTGCAGACCAAGGCGCACCGCCGAGGCATCGACCTCAAGGTCCTCGACCCTCAGAAGCCGGAGCCGGCCGCGAAAGGCAACGTGCGTCAGGTGGTGAAGTTGCGCCAGGGTATCGGCGAGGAGCTGGCGCGCGACCTGACCAAACGGATCCGCGCCCAGCACCCGAAAGCGCAGGTGCGCACACAGGGGGATCAGTTGCGGGTGTCGAGCAAGGACAAGGACGAGCTCCAGGCGGTCATCCAGCAACTCAGAGACACTGAGCTCGACGTCCCGCTGCAGTTCACCAACTACCGGTGACGGAGGGCGGCTTTCCCGCTCTCGCGCTAGCGTTCCCTGAGGCTGCACCGCTCGGCGAGCAGCTCGCCAATGCGGGGATGACCATCGCGGTCGCCGAGTCCTGCACGGGTGGCCTGCTCGGCGCGGTGCTCACCGCCAACCCGGGATCGTGCAGGTATATGCGCGGTGGGATCATCGCCTACGCGGACGACGTCAAGGCCGAGCACCTCGGGGTGGGCAGGCATCTGCTCGCCACCGACGGTGCGGTGAGCGCGGCGGTCGCCGCGGCGATGGCGGCCGCAGCCCGCTCCAGATTCGAGGCGACGATCGGCGTCGCCATCACCGGCGTCGCGGGGCCGTCCGCCAGCGAACAGAAACCCGCGGGCCTGGTGTTCGTCGCCGTTGCCACGCCCGGCGCGAGTCAGGTCATCCGCATCGATGAGGATCTCGGCCGCGAGGCCAACCGCTCGCACGCCGTGCACGCGGCGCTCGCCCTCATCGCCGGCGCGATTCAAGCGCCGGGCAAGGATCCCGGCGCGGCGCGATCGGCCAGGTCTGCGGGGACATGACGGTCACCCCCGGCGCGGTCCGTGGCGGTGCAAACTTCGGGCTTGCCACGTCCGCTCCGAGCCTGTACAGTACAAATGTTCGCCCCACCCGGCGAGCCCGGACCGCCGCCCGTCGCGGCGTCGCCATGGCCTTGCAGCCGCACCTCCAACTCTTTCCACCACCCTTTGGAGTACAGCGTTGACGAACACACTGACAAGTCGTACCATCGAACCGGTCGTTGAAGTAAGCGGACGGCGTGCGCGGGCACCCCGAGACGAGAGGAGTGAGCCGGTGACGACGGAGCGGGATCGGGCACTCGAGACAGCGCTCGGACAGATCGAGCGAGCTCACGGCAAGGGGGCGATCATGCGTCTCGGCGAGGTGCAAGCCCAGCCCATCGACATCATCCCGACCGGCGCGCTCACCCTCGACATCGCACTGGGCGTGGGGGGCGTCCCTCGCGGCCGGATCATCGAGGTCTACGGACCCGAGTCCTCGGGCAAGACGACGCTGACGCTGCACATCATCGCGGAGGCGCAGAAGCGCGGCGGCGTCGCGGCGTTCATCGACGCCGAGCACGCCCTCGACCCCCAGTACGCGCAGCGCATCGGGGTGCGCACCGAGGAGTTGCTCATCTCCCAACCGGACACCGGCGAGCAGGCGCTCGAAATCGTCGAGGTCCTGGTCCGGAGCGGCGCCGTCGACGTCGTGGTCATCGACTCGGTCGCGGCGCTGGTTCCCAAAGCTGAGATCGATGGAGAGATGGGCGACAGCCATGTCGGGCTCCAGGCGCGCCTGATGTCGCAGGCGATGCGCAAGCTGACCGCGGCGATCAGCCGCTCGAACACCTCGGTCATCTTCATCAATCAGCTTCGCGAGAAGATCGGCGTGATGTTCGGCAATCCGGAGGTCACCACCGGCGGCCGGGCGCTGAAGTTCTACGCCTCGGTGCGCATGGATATCCGCAAGATCGACTCCATCAAGCAGGGACTCGACGTCGTGGGCAGCCGGGTCAAGGTCAAGGTTGTCAAGAACAAGGTCGCGCCCCCGTTCCGTTCGGCCGAGTTCGACATCCTGTACAACGAGGGGATCTCCTACGCCGGGAGCGTCCTCGACATGGGCATCGACGCTCATGTCATCGAGAAGAGCGGCGCCTGGTTCTCCTATGGGGACATGCGCCTCGGACAGGGTCGCGAAAACGTCCGCGATTTCCTGCGCGGGAATCCAGATCTGCTCGAGGAGGTGGCGTCGAAGGTCCGCCTTTCGCTCATGCCAGAACCGGTGCCCGTCCTCAGCGCGGACGTGGTGGAGCTGAACGGCGAGGCACCCACCGTCCCGATCCCAGCTCCACTTTCATAGCCGCACGGACAACCACGCCACCATCGTCATGACGGGCACGACGGCCGGCCCTCGGGAACCCGACAACGCCGACGACGCCGAAGCCTCTGCCTTGCGTGTGCTCCGTGGGGCCGGTCAGTCGTCGGCGTCGCTCCAGCGCAAACTGGAGCGACGCGGGTACACGGCTGACGCCGCGGTGGAGGCGGTGCGTCGCTGTGCTGCCGCCGGTTACATCGACGACACCGCGCTGGCGGTGTCGGTGGCAGCGCGGCACCGGCGGTCGGGCCACGGTCGCGCCCGGGTCGCCGCCGACCTCAGAGCGCGCGGCGTGCCCGGCGACGTGATCGCCGAAGCGCTCGACGGGCAAACCGACATCGAGGAGGCTGCCGCCCTGGCGGTCGCGTCGCAGCTCTGGCATCGAGCCGGGGATCCCGAGACTCGCGACCCGCGCGCACGCATGCGAATCGCAGGAGCGCTCCAGCGGCGCGGATTCTCGGCAGCGCTGGTCGTGCGGGTGATGCGCGGACTGACCTGACCGGGCCCTGGCAGGCGCTCAGGCCCCGGAATCGGCGGGTTGGTTTTGCGTGCGTTCGTAGCGGACCACCCCTCCCAGAGTGAGAAAGGTCGACGCCGAGAGGATCAGTCCGAGAATCACGAGCCCATCGATCCCGAGAAGATGAGCGGCCAGGCCGCCGACGACGGCGCCGATGGCTCCGCCCCCGGCGAGGGCGATGGTGTAGAAGGACATCAGAGCGGACCGGTCCGCGGCGAAGCGCTCGGAGCAGTCGGCGAGATAGGTCACGGCCGCCGGCCCGAACCCCGCCAGCCAGAGAATCCCCACGATGAGGAAGGGAATCGCCAGGAGCATCGCCCAGGCGTGGGTGTGATTGATCGCGAGGAGCGCGAGCATGGCCAGCCAAGCACCCGGCACCGCGCGACGCATGACCGCCGACGGGCCGAGGCGTGACACCAGCGGTGTCCACAGTGCGATGCCGATGAGGAAGACGACGATCCACGCGATCAGGAACAGCCCGATCACCCGCACGTCGAAGTGCTGCATCAGTGACTGGGATGCGTTCCTGCTGTGGCGGAGCAGCGCCGGGAGGTTGGCGACGAAAGCCCCGATCAGCGCGAACGACATGATCCAGCTCGGCAGGAAACTCCGCATCGGACCGGGTCCGAAGACGGCTCCGACCACGGCTCGGAGCGGGTGCACCTGCAGGGGTGGGATGCGCGGGACGAAGACCAGGCAGACGGCGCCTGCGAGCGCATACAGCCCGGCGAGCAGCACGAAGGCCCCGCGATGCAGTCCGAAGTAGGCGACGGACCCCAATCCGAATCCCCCCGCGTAGCCGATCAATGTCGCCGCTTCGAAAGCCCCGCTCGCGCGCGCACGGCCCCGCCGGTTGCCCGTCGTCACCGCGGCGACAGTGCCCAGCGCGACGGGAACGAATGCGGCGGCGCCGATCCCCTCGAGCAGACGTGCGCCGCCGAGTTGCGCCGGGCGCACTCCCAGCGCAATCAGGAGGACCGCGACCGTACAGATCCACGGGCCCGCCACCAGGAACTTGCGGCGCCCGAAGCGGTCAGCGTAGCGCGCGAGGATTGGCGCGAAGACCATCTCCGTGACTGCCTGTGCGGCGCCGACCAGACCGATGTTGATGCCGCTCGGCCGGCTGCCGGCGAGATCGCTGAGCCGGAACTGCACCGCGACCCCAACACCGACGGCCCCGACGCGAAGCAGGGCGCTTGCCACCAGCAGCGCGCCGATCGCCCTCGGACCGGTGTCCCGGGAGTCGACGGCCCCAGGCGCGTCGACCACGCCGGCGACCTCAAGATCCGTCACGCCCCAAGGGTAGCTTGCCGCCGCGCGAATCATCGAAACATGCCAGCCACCCTGTTGGCTCGTACAATGGGAACTGTCTTCATGTGGTGAACGACCGGCCAATCGCGGGCCGGCCCCGACCGGAGCAACGGGACGATGCGGGTCCCGTCCCGGTCCCTGCACCACACGAGGCATTCCAAGCAGGGCGCATCGCGCCCCACCTCCGAGGTTCCATCCCATCGGCATCGAGATCGTGGCCCTGGTAGGGCTGGTGATTGTTGCGGCCGCATTCGCGGCTGCCGCCTTCCTGTCTGCACGTAGAAGCGTCGCCCGGGTGCGCGCCACCCACGACGCGGACACCGAGCAGCGCCTTGATCAGGCGCGGGCCACCGAGCAGGAGGCGAAATCCGTGCTCCTGGCTGCAAAGGAGGAGGCCGCGCGCCGTCGCGATGAGGCGGAGGCCGAGGTCCGCGAGCGCCGCGCCGAGGTCGCGCGGCTCGAGCAGCGCACCAACCAGCGCGAGGAGGGACTCGAACGCCGGCTGCGTGAGCTCGACTCCAACGAGCAGCGGCTGACCCGGCGCGAGGCCGAGCTGGAGGCACTCCGCCAGACGATCGAGGACGAGCGCGCGACCATCACCAGGGAGCTCGAACGGGTCGCGGCGCTCTCCGAGCAGGAGGCCCGTGCCGAAGTCGTGCGCAGCGTTGAAGGAGAGCTCGTCCCCGAGATCGCTGAGCGCATCCGCCAGGCGGAGCTGCAGGTCCGCGAGGAGGCTGCCGCGCAAAGCCGGGAGATCCTGATCGCGGCGATGCAGCGTCAGGCGTCAGAGCAGAGCGGCGAGGCGTCGGTCACCGTCGTGCATCTGCCGTCGGACGAGCTCAAGGGCAGGATCATCGGGCGTGAAGGTCGCAACATCCGCGCCCTGGAGGCGGCGACCGGCGTCGACGTGATCGTCGACGACACCCCGGAAGCGATCGTGCTCAGCTCCTTCGACCCGGTGCGGCGCGAGGTCGCTCGGGCAACGCTCGAGCGGTTGTTCAGCGACGGCCGCATCCACCCGGCGCGCATCGAGGAGATGGTCGTCAAGGCCCGCAACGAGCTCGCCCAGCAGATCAAACATGAAGGAGAGCAGGCCTGCCAGGACATCGGGCTCACCAACGTCCATCCGGAGTTGGCCCGGCTGCTGGGCACGCTGCGCTATCGGAACTCGTACGGCCACAACGTACTGGCGCACAGTCAGGACACCGCTGCCCTGGCCGGAATGATCGCCGCCGAGATCGGGTTCGACGAGCAGGTCGCCAAGGAGGCCGCACTCTTCCATGACATCGGCAAGGCGGTCGAGCACGATGTCGACGGCCCGCACGCGATCATCGGTGGTGAGATCCTCGCCCGCCTCGGCCGGCCGGCAGCGGTGGTCCAGGCGGTGCGCTCCCATCACTACGACGAGGAGCCGCGGTCGCCCGCGGCAGCGATCCTGATGACCGCCGACGCGATCAGCGCGGCGCGCCCAGGCGCGCGCCGCGAGTCGCTGGCGTCGACGATCAAGCGGCTCGAACGCATCGAGGCGATCTCCAACGAGTTCCACGGCGTTGAGCGAAGCTTTGCGGTGCTCGCCGGCAAGGAGTTGCGCGTTCTCGTCAAACCGGACGAGATCAGCGACGACGAGGCGCAGATCATGGCCCGCCAGATCGCCAAACGCCTGCACGGGGAGGGGAGCTACAGCGGCCGGGTCAAGGTCGTCGTGCTCCGCGAGACGCGCAGCGTGGAGTACGCCAAGTAACGATTGCATCGCGCTCGCCGGTGCTTTGCAGTGCGGGAGGTCACAATCGCGGCCGATAATGTCCACGTCCTACTCATCGCCCTCACATGACTCTGCCGGGGTGACACCCCCATTGGAAATACTCAAAGTCTCAGCAACCAGCAAGCCAGTTGCGGTCGCCGGTGCGATTGCAGGCGTCGTGCGTACCCAGAAGCGCGTGGAGGTCCAGGCCATCGGCGCCGGTGCGATCAACCAGGCGATCAAGGCGATCGCAATCTCTCGCGGCTACGTGGCCCCGGGCGGGCTCGACCTGGTCTGCATCCCGTCCTTTATCGACATCTCGATCGACGGGGAAGAGCGCACCGGCATCCGCCTGGTCGTCGAGGTCCGCTAGCGGCCGCGTCACGGCCGGCCCACGCCCGATGGGCTCGTGGACACACTGCTAGGCTTCGACGATGCCATTGCCGGTCCCAATCCTGAGCGACTCCGCTCGCGGATTCAGACCGCTCCCGCTGATCGCCCGCCCGCCGCGGCGCGAGCCACAGGTGCCGGTGCTGGGACGAGCGCCGCGCGTCCACCTCTGGCATATCGGCTGCCAGATGAACGACGCCGACCGCGAGGAGCTCGCGGCGCAGCTTGCGGATATCGGTTGCATCCCCGAAACCGCGCTCGAGGATGCCGACATCGCGGTGCTGATCACCTGCACCGTGCGTGCCAACGCCGAGCAGAAGGTGTTCGGGAAGTTTCGCGAGCTGATCCCATGGAAGCGTGAGCGGCCAGGGCGCGCGATCGCGCTGACCGGTTGCATGGCGGTGGAGCACGGCGAGGCGCTGCTCAGCCGGCTGCCCGAGCTCGACTACGTCTTCGACGTGCGCGAGCCGGACGGCTTCCTCGCCAAACTCCAGGCGCTCCACGCCCCGAACCTCGACGGCCCGGTGATCACGCCGGCCTCGGATCGACTCAGCGCTTACGTTTCGGTCATGGGTGGCTGTAACGAGATGTGCACGTACTGCATCGTGCCCTTCGTTCGCGGCCGCGAGCTCAGCCGGCCGCTCCCCGACGTGGTCGCGCACGTCGAGCGCCTCGTGGCTCAGGGCGTTCGCGAGGTGACGCTGCTCGGCCAGAACGTCAACTCGTACCACGATCAGCCGCACCGCGCCCGCCTGCCCGAGCTGCTCGCGGCGGTCGACGCCGTCCCGGGTCTGTGGCGGCTTCGGTTTCTCACCTCGCATCCCCGCAATGCGCTCCCCGACCTGTTCGCCGCGATGCGCGACCTGCATACCGTCTGCGAGCAGCTGCATCTCCCGGTCCAGGCGGGCGACGACGCCCTGCTGCGACGCATGCGCCGTCTGTACACGGTCAACGACTACCGCCAGAAGATCAGAGCGGCGGTGGACACCATCGGACCACGGCTCGCGCTGAGCACCGACATCATCGTGGGATTCTGCGGCGAGACCGAGGCGGAGTTCGGCGCCACCGAGGCGCTGATGCGCGAGCTTCGCTTCGACACCGTGCATCTCGCCGCATACTCGGTCCGGCCCGGCACCGCGGCCGCGCGTCGCGTCGACGACGTTCCTCGCGAGGAGAAACGTGCCCGCCTCAATCACCTGCTCGCGGTGCAGCGCGAGATCGCGGCGACGCGCAACCGCGAATATGTCGGCCACGACGTTGAGATACTCGTCGAGGGCACCGCGGCCGACGGCCGGCCCTACGGACGTACCAGGGAGAACAAGGTGGCCTGGTTGCCGGCGGGCGCCGCGGCGGCCGGCGAGTTGCGCACAGCGCGCGTCGTGGAAGCGAGCGCGTGGCAGTTGCAGGTCCAAACGGTCGGCGCCGCGGCGTGAGAGCGAGCTCGAAAGTTCGGGCTCCGCATCTCGTCTCGGCGGTGCCCGAGGCGCCTCGACGAACCCTCGACCTCGAAGCGGCGGGCGACACCCCGATCCTCCGTGAGTACCGCACCGTCAAAGCGGAGTATCCGGACGCGATCGTTCTCGCCCGGCTCGGCGATTTCTTCGAGATGTTCGGCCCCGACGCGGAGGTTGCATCGCCGATCCTTGGCGTCGCGCTGACCGGTCGTGGGTTTGGCGCTGCGGGCAGGCTGCCGATGTGTGGCGTGCCTCATCAGGCTGTGGTCCAGCATATCCGCAAGCTGTTGGACGCCGGACAGCGCATAGCAATCTGGGACCAGGTCGGCGAGGTGGTCGCGGGACGGCTCGTGAAGCGCGAGGTCACTCGCGTGCTCAGCCCCGGCATGGTCGTGGAAGCCGAGTTGCTCGACCCGTCGTCGGTCTCGCGTTGCGTCGGCCTGTTCGAGGATCACGGATGCACCGGCATCGCCGCATTCGATCCCAACACGCAGCAGCTCGAGCTGCTCGAGGTCGCCGGCGACCTCAGCGGCGCAGGGGTCGCCGATGAGCTGGCACGGCTGGAGGCGAGCGAATTGCTCGTCCAGGATGCGTCGCCGCTGCCGGCGGCACTCGCCGGACTCACGCAGATAACCTCGCTCCCGGCGGCGGTCTTTGAGCGCACCCGCGCGGTGGAGCGTCTCCGCCGTGCGACCGGGGCAGTCACGCTCGACGGGCTCGGCATCGATGGGCTCACGGTCGCGATCCGCGCCGCGGGAGCCGTGCTCGCCTACTGCGAGCGAGCCCGAATCGTGATCAGCAGCGATCTGCTCCGCATCCACGTCCGCCCTGCCACCGGGGCGATGCGACTCGACGCGCACACGCGGGCCAACCTCGAACTCTTCACCCGCATCGGGGGGACCGGGACCTCGTTGCTGCAACTGCTCGACGCGACCCGAACGCCGATGGGGGTGCGACTCCTTCGCGCTCGCCTCAACGAGCCGCTCGTCGACACAGGTGCGATCACGCTGCGGCTCGACTCGATCGACGTGATGCTCCGCGAGCGCGACGCACGCCAACGTCTGCGTGATGCGCTCGGCGGTGTCCGCGACCTCGAGCGCCTGTTGGCACGCTGCGTCCAGGGAATCGCGACCCCACGTGACCTCGGCGCAGTCCGCGACGCGTGCGCCGCCCTCGACGCGACCGCCGCCGCGGTCGCCGGGTTGACGAGCTCGGGGGAGATCGCCGGCGCCGCAAAAAGCTGCACGGCGCCGTCGGGCCTGCGCGACCTTCTCCACGCGCTGCTCTGCGACGAGCTGCCCGCGACTGCGGCGGATGGTGGCGCGATTCGACCGGGCGCGGACACCGACCTCGACGACCTCCGCGCAGCCGGAAGCACGGCGCGCACATACCTGGCGACGCTCGAGACGACTGAGCGGGAACGCACCGGGATCCGGTCCCTGCGGGTCGGCTACAACCGCGTCTTCGGGTACTACATCGAGGTCCCGAATGGGCAGCGCGACCGCGTGCCCGAGGACTATTCGCGCAAGCAGACCCTCGCCGGGGCGGAGCGCTTTGTGACCCCCGACCTCAAGGAGCACGAGGCGATCGTCCTGCACGCGCGCGAACGCGCCATTGGACGCGAGCAGGAGTTGCTCGCCGGTGCGGTGTCGCTCGTGGCCGGTCATGCTCCCGCACTCGCCGCATCCGCGGCTGCCGTGGCGACACTCGACGTCGCCCAGTCGATGGCCACGCTCGCGGAGGAACAGCGATGGGTGCGGCCTTCGGTCGACTCCTCCTCGAGCCTGCACATTCTCGGCGGCCGCCATCCGCTCGTCGAGCGCACCCTCGGCCCCGGGCGGTTCGTCCCCAACGATCTGACGCTCGATGACGACGCCCGAATTCTCGTGCTCACCGGCCCCAACATGGCCGGCAAGTCGACGTACCTGCGGCAGACCGCGAGCATCGTCCTGCTCGCGCAGATCGGCTCGTACGTGCCCGCCGATGAGGCGAGGGTCGGAGTGTGCGACCGCATCTTCACGCGCATCGGTGCCCACGACGACCTGAGTGGCGGCCTGTCCACGTTCATGGTGGAGATGGCAGAAACCGCCGCCATCCTCCGCCAGGCGACCGAGCGCAGCCTCGTCATCCTCGACGAGATCGGACGTGGCACGTCGACCTACGACGGCGTGAGCATCGCGCAGGCGGTCGTCGAGCACCTCCACGACGCGCCGCAGCTCAACTGCCGCACGCTCTTTGCCACGCATTTTCACGAGCTGACAGTGCTCGCGGGCCAGCTGAGCCGGGTTCGCAATGCTCGCGTCGAGGTCGTCGAGGACGGCGCGGACATAACCTTCCTGCACCGGATCGTTGCCGGCGGCGCCGACCGATCCTATGGGGTTCACGTCGCCAAGCTCGCGGGCATCCCCGGCGGCGTGGTGATGCGAGCCCGACAGTTGCTCGCCGAACAGGAACGCAACCGACCGCTCACCGCCGGCGCGGAGCACGGCTCCGATCAGCTCGTGCTGTCTCTCGCCGCACCCGGCCCGGATCCGGTGATGAGCGAGCTGGCCGGGCTCGACCTCGACGCCATGACCCCCATCGCGGCGCTGAACAAGCTCGTCGAGCTGCACGATCGGGCGACGCGATGATCGCCGTCGCGCCCATACGCAGGCTGCCGCAGCTCGTGGCGGATGCGATCGCGGCGGGCGAGGTGATCGAGCGACCAGCCTCGGTGGTGAAGGAGCTGGTTGAGAACGCGCTCGATGCCGGCGCGACACGGATTGACATCGTCATCGAAGGGGGAGGGCTGGTCCGCATCGCCGTCGCGGACGACGGCGCGGGAATCGAGCGCAGCGATCTGGAGCTCGCCGTCGAGCGTCACGCGACCTCGAAGATCGCTTCGGCCGCCGATATCGCCCGAGTGGGCACGCTCGGCTTCCGCGGCGAAGCTCTCGCAAGCATCGCGGCCGTGGCGGAGTTGCGCATGACCACACGTCCCCGAGGCTCGGAGGCCGCCGCGACGCTCCACGTGCGTCACGGCGAGGTGGTCGACCGTGGGGTCGCGGCAGGCGCACCCGGCACCCACGTTGAGGTCGACGAGCTC
>DAITPY010000037.1:0-12633 GCA_036833315.1 Candidatus Dormiibacterota bacterium | reverse complement strand
GAGCGGGGCGGGCGGGCATCCGCAGACCCCCTGGGGCAAGCCCGCGCTCGGCTATCGCACCCGCCACAACAAGAGCACCGATCGGATGATCGTGCGCCGGCGGGACAAGTAGCCATGGGCCGTTCGCTCAAAAAAGGACCGTTCTGCGATGACCATCTGCTCAAGAAGGTCCAGCAGCTCAACATGTCGCGCGAGAAGCGGATCATCAAGACCTGGTCGCGACGGAGCGACATCTTCCCGGAGATGGTCGGTCACACGATCGCCGTGCACGACGGCCGCAAGCACGTCCCCGTGCTGATCACCGAGACGATGGTCGGACACAAGCTCGGCGAGTTCGCCCACACCCGCAGGTATCGCGGCCACGGGCACCACACCGAACGCAGCACGGCGCTGAAGTAGGGCTGGGATGGAAGTCGTCGCAACCGCGAAATGGGTTCGCACCACTGCTCGCAAGGCCCGCCTGGTGTCGGCGATGGTCACCGGGCTCCCGGTCGCCGAGGCACTCGTCGTGCTCCGCTACTCGCCGCGATCGGCCGCGTCCGACATCGCCAAGGTGATCAAGTCGGCGGCCGCCAACGCGGAGCACAACTACAACCTCGATGCATCCTCGCTGCGGGTTGCGCGTGTCGAGGTTGACGGCGCGATGATCATCAAGCGCTGGCGTGCCAAGCCGCGCGGTATGGCGGGGAGCATCTTCAAGCGCACCAGCCATCTGCGCGCATTCGTCACCGATGACGAGCTCCCTGCAAATGTCCGGCGCCGGAGCGTGGTCAAACTGCCGCGCACCGTGGTGCCGACGCCCATCGTCACGCCCGCAGCCACCGCCGCACCGGCGGCAGGCGCCGCCGCGCCTGCGACAGCGCCGCGTCCAGCACGCCGTCGCGCTCCCAAGCCACCCAAGGAAGAGGCCGAGTAGATGGGTCAGAAAGTCAATCCGATCGGTTTCCGCCTCGGCATCTATCGCAACTGGGACGCGCGCTGGTACGCCGACAAGGAGTACACGAAGCTGCTCCACGAGGACATCGCCATGCGCCGGCTGATTGGCAGCCGCCTGCGCAATGCGGGTCTGGCGCGCATCGAAACCGAGCGCAGCGCCAACCAGCTCACCGTGATCATCCAGACGGCGAAGCCGGGCATCGTGATCGGCAAGCAGGGTGCGTCGGTCGACGCGCTCCGCGACGAGCTCGAGCGCATCTCGGGCAAGAAGGTCCGGGTCACGATCCACGAGATCAAGACGCCAGAGCTCGACGCGACGCTCGTCGCCGAGAACGTCGCCTCGCAACTCGAGAAGCGCATCGCATTCCGGCGCGCGCTCAAGCAGACGCTGATGCGGAGCATGCGGGCGGGCGCCAAGGGCGTGAAGATCCAGGTCAGCGGCAGGCTCGGCGGTTCCGAGATGTCGCGCCGGGAGTGGGACCGCGACGGACGCGTGCCGCTGCACACGCTGCGCGCGAACATCGACTACGGCAAGGCCGAGGCGCGCACCACCTTCGGGCGGATCGGCGTGCAGTGCTGGCTCTACCTCGGCGACTTCGTCACCGCCACGGGCGAGCCGATCGCTCCAGGCAAGGATCGTGCCGAGGATCGTGGGCTCGAGGACCGCGTCCCGGTGGCCCCGGCGCGGATCACCGAGGCGCCGGCGGAGGAGGCGGCGGAGATCGTTCTCGACGTCAGCGAGCCCGAGGTCGAGATCGAGATCGAGACTCCCTCCGAGGACGTCGTCGAGATCGATGAGGACGAGGAGGTGATCGCCGCGGCCGGCGTCGACCCCGCGGCCGACGGTCAGAAGGTCGAGAAGCTCACCCCGAAGCGCGCCCCGGCACGACGCAAGTCGGTCGCCGCAAAGAAGCCGGCAACGGTGTCGCGCGCGCCCAAGAAGGTCGTCAAGAAGGCCGACGCGCCGGCCGAAGCGGTCGAAGAGGAGGAGGAATAGCGATGCTGATGCCAAAGCGGACCAAGCACCGCAAGCTCCATCGCGGCCGGCGGACCGGCGCCGCGCAGCGCGGCAACAAGCTCGATTTCGGCACCTATGGGCTCCAGGCCACCGAGCAGTGCTGGATGACCAACCGGCAGATCGAGGCCGCCCGGCGCGCGATGACGCGCCACGTGAAGCGCGGCGGCAAGATCTGGATCCGTGTCTTCCCCGACCATGCCTTCACCAAGAAGCCTGCCGAGACCCGCATGGGCAGCGGCAAGGGCCAGCCCGAGGGGTGGGTCGCGGTCGTGCTTCCCGGGCGCGTGCTCTTCGAGATGGCGGGCGTCACCCGCGAGACTGCCCAGGAGGCGATGCGTCTCGCCGCCTTCAAGCTGCCGATCAAGACTCGCTTCCTGCAGCGCGAGGAGACCGGGGCCGAGGTGGAGGCGAGCGCATGACCAAGCAGGGTGAGGCGCTCATCGAATTGCGTCGCATGACCGTCGCCGAGCTCGACGACCATCTGCTCAAGCAGCGTCGGCGGCTCTTCGAGGTGCGCTTTCAGCAGGCGACCGGACAGGTCGAGAACCACCGTCAGGTGCGCGAGATCCGGCACGAGATCGCTCGCGCGATGACCGTGAAGATCGAGATCGAGCGCGGCCTCCGTCGCGAGGTGGTGCAGGCCGCGACCGCGCCTGCGGCGACTCCGGCGAAAGTGGCAAAACCCAAGCAGCAGCGCGCTCCGCGCCTGCAGGTACCCGCTGTCGTTCCCGCGGCGGTCCCGGTGGACGAGTCCCCGGAGCCCGCGGAGGCGATCGCCGCCACCGCCGACGATGAGGAGGCAGTCGATGAGTGACGCGGCCCCAACCCCTCGCCCGCGCCGCAAGGTGCGCGACGGAGTCGTCGTGAGCGACAAGATGGAGAAGACGGTGATCGTCGTGGTGCAGGTCCTCAAGCCGCACCCGCTGTACAAGAAGGTGGTGCGGCACACCACGCGCTTCAAGGTGCACGACGAGGAGAACGCGTGTGGGGTCGGCGACCGCGTGCGGATCATCGAGACCCGCCCGATCTCGAAGGAAACCCGCTGGCGCGTGGCCGAAGTGCTGGAGAAGGCGCGCTGACATGATCCAGCAGGAATCCGTGCTCAAGGTTGCCGACAACAGCGGGGCTCGCGAGTTGTTGTGCATCCGCGTGCTCGGCGGCAGCTATCGCAAGTACGCCTCGGTCGGCGATGTGATCATCGGCGCTGTCAAGGTGGCCACGCCGAACGCCCAGGTGAAGAAGGGCGATGTCGTCCGCGCCGTGGTGGTGCGAACCACCAAGGAGTACAAGCGGCCCGACGGCAGCAACATCCGCTTCGACGAGAATGCCGCGGTGCTGATCACCCCACAGAACAACCCCCGCGGTTCGCGCATCTTCGGTCCGGTCGCGCGCGAGCTCCGCGAGCGCAACTTCATGAAGATCGTCAGCCTTGCCCCGGAGGTGATCTGAGATGCCCGCGCCACGTGCTGCACGCAAGCGTCGCGCCACCCTGCGCCACGAGGGTTGGGCCGGTGGGCACCTGCGACCCATGGATATCCGCAAGGGTGACAACGTCGAGGTGATCAGCGGCAAGGACAAGGGCAAGCGCGGTGTGGTCGAGCGCGTCCTGCCAGAGCAGCAGCGCATCGCCGTACGCGGTGTCAACCTGCTCAAGCGACACACCCGTTCCGGCGTCAAGGGCAATATCCAGGGCGGAATCGTCGACTTCGACGGGCCGGTCAGCTACAGCAACATCATGCTGGTCTGCAACCGGTGCGACAAGCGCACCCGCATCGGCCATGGAGTCGACGAGCTGGGACGAAGCGTGATCGTCTGCAAGAAATGCGGCGAACCCTATGACAGGGCGCAGGTCTGATGGCAGTCGAAGTCGCCGAGCTGCCCCGCCTCCGCCGCCGTTACATCGACGAGATCGTGCCCTCGCTCGTCGCGGAGTTCCGCTACCTCAACGCCATGCAGGTGCCGTCGATCGAGAAGGTCGTGGTGAACATCGGCCTCGGCGAGGCGATCACCAACGCGCGGGCGATCGACGCCGCCATCGCCGACCTCAAGCAGATCACCGGGCAGGCTCCGATCGTGATCCGCGCCCGCAAGTCGGTGGCGGCGTTCAAGCTCCGAGAGGGGATGCCGATCGGTGTCAAGGTCACCTTGCGCGGGCGGCGCATGTACGACTTCCTCGACAAGCTGCTCAACGTCGCGCTCCCACGCATTCGCGACTTTCGCGGCGTCGACCCCAAGGCGTTCGACGGCCACGGCAACTTCACCCTCGGGCTGCGTGAGCAGCTCGTGTTCCCGGAGATCGACTACGACAAGATCGACAAGCTACGCGGTATGGAGGTGTGCATCGTGACCACAGCCCGCACCGACGCGGAGGGCCGTGCACTCCTCACCGGGCTCGGAATGCCCTTCAGGAAGAACTGAGCGATGGCAAAGAAGTCGTTGATCGCCAAGGCGAATCGCCCGGCCCGCTACTCCACGCAGGCCCACCATCGATGCGGCGTGTGCGGGCGCCCGCGAGCCTACATGCGCAAGTTCGGCATGTGCCGGATCTGTTTCCGTCAACTCGCCAGCATCGGACAGGTGCCCGGCATTCAGAAGAGCTCGTGGTGACCCATGACCAGTGACAGCATCGCGGACATGCTGACCCGCATCCGCAACGCCAACGCGGCGCATCACCGCACCGTGGAGATCCCGGTGTCGAAGATGAAGGTGGAGATCGCCCGCGTGCTCACCGAGGAAGGCTTCGTCGACGGCTACGAAGTTTCGGGTGAGGGGCCGATGCAACTCCTCACGGTGACCCTGAAACCCGGGAGCCCGCGTGGACGCGCCCTCTCCGGTCTGCGCCGGATCAGCCGGCCCGGACTGCGGGTGTACGCGCGCAAGTCGGAGATCCCGCGGGTGCTCGGCGGACTCGGCGTGGCGATCATCTCCACCTCGCGCGGGCTGATGACCGGACGCGCGGCGCAGCGCGCCGGCCTGGGCGGCGAAGTCGTCGCCTTCGTGTGGTGAGGCGCCCCTGATGTCGCGCATCGGCAAGCTCCCGATCCCCGTCCCGTCGGGGGTGGAGGTCGCCCTCGAGACCGGCAATCGCCTGTCGGTAACCGGTTCGCGGGGCACGCTCCAGCGCACCTTCGCGCCGTCGATGCTCATTAACGTCGAGACCGGCACGATCACCGTCGATCGCCCGTCGAACGCGCGCATCCACCGCTCGCTGCACGGGTTGACGCGAACGCTGGTGGCGAACATGGTCCAGGGGGTCAGCGGCGGCTTCACCCGGGAGCTCGACCTGGTCGGCGTGGGCTTCCGTGCCGCCCGCCAGGGCGGCGACCTGGTGCTAACGCTCGGCTATTCCCACCCGATTCGATACACCCCGCCCGAGGGCATCAGCATCGAGGTCCCCGTCCCCACCCAGATCTCGATCAGTGGATCGGACAAGGAGGTCGTGGGCCAGGTTGCTGCGAAGATCCGCTCATTCAGGAAGCCCGAGCCCTACAAGGGGAAGGGGATCCTGTACCGCGGCGAGAAGCTCCGGCGCAAGGCCGGCAAGTCGGGCAAGGCCGGCAAGACCAAGTAACCGGACCCGTACGTTAAGTAGAGGCTGATCAGGATGTTCACGAAGCACGATCGACGCGCCGCCCGCGCGCGCCGCCACCGCCGCGTGCGCAAGCACGTGTCCGGCACAGCGGCGCGTCCGCGCCTCGCTGTGTTCCGCAGCCTTCGCCACATCGGCGCCCAACTCGTCGACGACGCCAACGGTCGCACCCTGGTCGCAGCGTCGACGACCGAGCCCGCGCTGCGTGCCGCCCTCGGCAGCGCGAGCCCATGCACCGCCGCCGGCGCGGCCGCGATCGGCAAGACCATCTCGGAGCGAGCCAAGGCCGCCGGTGTCGACACGGTCGTCTTCGATCGCGCCGGATACCTCTTTCACGGCCGCGTCAAAGCGCTCGCCGAGGCAGCCCGCGAGGGCGGGTTGAAGTTCTGACATGGGGATGCGCATGGATCGCCGCGACGATCGCGGCAGCGAGTTCCAGGAGAAGATCGTCTCCCTCAACCGCGTGGCCAAGGTGGTCAAGGGCGGCCGCCGCTTCTCCTTCAGCGCCCTGGTCGTGGTGGGTGACGGCAAGGGCCGGGTCGGCGCCGGGCTCGGCAAGGCCGGTGAGGTGCCGGACGCCATCCGCAAGGGCGTCGACGACGCCAAGAAACACATGATCACCGTCCCCATGGTCGGCACCACCATTCCCCACGAGATCCGCTACAAGCTGGGCGCCGCCAAGGTGATGCTCAAGCCTGGGGTCCCCGGCACCGGCGTCATCAGCGGCAGCTCGATGCGCGCCGTGGTCGAGGCCGCGGGGATCAAGGACATCCTCACCAAGAGCCTGGGCACCGACAACCCGATCAACGTGGTCCGGGCCACCGTGTCGGCGCTCGCGAGCCTGCGCACCCTCGCCGCGGTCGCGGAGCTCCGCGGACGCACTCCTGAGCAGATCGTCGGGAGCCGCAAGATGGCCGACCGGATGCTCGGCCGTGCGCCGGCCGCCCCAGAGACCGCGCCTGTCGAGGTCGCCCCGTGAGCACGGTGCGCGTCACCTATCGCAAGAGCGGGATCGGCTACGCCTGGGATCAGAAGGCAACCCTTGCGGCGCTGGGACTGCGCAAGCTGCACCACACCGTCGAACACGAGGCCACCCCCTCGATCCGGGGGATGGTGCACAAGGTCCGCCACCTGGTCAGCGTCGACGGCCAGCCCGCGGACTCCGCCGCGGGCGTCGCACTGCTCCAGAGCCTCGCATCCGAATCGGAGAACGCAGCGTGAAGCTCCATGAGCTGAGCCCCGCCAAGGGCAGTCGCAAGACCCGCCAGCGGGTCGGCCGGGGCCACGGTGCCGGCCAGGGCAAGACCAGCGGCCGCGGCCAGAAGGGCCAGGGATCGCGGTCCAGCGTCGGGCTTCCCGCAGGATTCGAGGGCGGCCAGATGCCGCTCAAGCAGCGGCTCCCCAAACTGCGTGGCTTCCACAACCGCTGGCGCCACGAGTTCGTGGTGGTCAACCTCGGCAAGCTCGCGCGCTTCGAGAAGGACAGCGTCGTCGATGCCGACGTGCTCACCGAGGCGGGGCTGATCCCGCGTGCGTCGTCGCCGATCAAGGTCCTGGCCGCGGGCCGTCTCGGTCATGCGCTGACCCTGCGTGTCGACCGGATCTCCGGGGCCGCCCGCATCGCAGTCGAGGCAGCCGGCGGCAGCGTGGAACTGGTCGGACCGCAGCCGCAGGAAGAGAGCGTCACGCGCGGCAAGGCGGCGGCCCGCGCGGCCAAGCGCGCGGCCAAGGTGGACGCGGCGGAGGCACGGGCGGCGGCGGCACCGGCCGAGACGAACACCGGCAAGCGCGCTGCCAGGAATTCCGCCAAGGGTGGGTCCGCAACGACTGCGGCGAAGGCGACGGAGGCCACAGCCGAAGAGCGACCGGCCAAACGCACCCGCAAGGCGCCCGCGGCGGAGGTTTCCGCACCAGACCCCGACGCAGACGGCGCACCTGACAACGAGGCGGAGACCGAGGACTCGGAGTGAACCTCCTCGAAGCGCTTGCACAGGCCCTGAGGATTCCGGAGCTGCGGCGCAAGCTGCTTTTCACGCTCGGCCTGCTGTTCGCGTTCCGAGTGCTCGCCAGCATCTCCATCCCCGGTGCGAACCCGCTCGCCCTGAACGACCTCTTCTCCGGCAACTCGCTACTCGGGCTGCTCAACCTCTTCAGCGGTGGCGGCCTGCAGCGCTTCACCATCGTCGCGCTCGGACTGAATCCCTACATCAACGCCACGATCATCATGCAGTTGATGACGGTCGTCTCCGTCAGGCTCAAGGAGCTCAGCAAGGAAGGGGAGATCGGACGCAAGAAGATCACCCGCTACACCCGCTGGCTCACGGTGCCGCTGGCGATGCTTCAGGCGTACGGCTACCTCGCCCTCTTCACCAACCCGCAGGTCACCAAGGACGGCGCGATCCTTTCGAATCCCACGGGTGCGACCGAGATCAGCATCATCCTCACGCTGACGGCCGGCACGATCATCGCCATGTGGCTCGGCGAGCTGATCACCGAGTACGGCGTCGGCAACGGAGTGTCACTGATCATCTTCGTCGGGATCATCGGCAGGCTCCCGGCGGCGATCGTCGGCTACGGCGGCACCGGTGGGACCGGGCACCTGATTCAGCTCGTGGTGATGACCATCATCGCCGTGGTTGTGACCGCGGGCGTCATCGAGGTCCAGCAGGCGCAGCGCAAAATACCGGTGCAATCGGCACAACGCGTCCTCAATGTGCGCACCGGGATGGCCTCGCAGGGCCGGCGCAACTTCCTGCCGCTCCGGGTCAACGCCGCGGGGGTGATCCCGATCATCTTCGCGATCTCGATCATGACCTTCCCGACCATCTTCGCCAACCTCTTTCAGAGCAGCACGGGGTGGACGCTCACGGTGTCGTCGTGGATCACCACCAACTGGCAGCCGACCGGCGGGTTCATCCCGCTCAACTTCCTCTACAACGGCATCTACTTCCTGCTCGTGATGGGCTTCACGTACTTCTACACCGCGATCGTGTTCGACCCCGTCGACGTCGCCGACAACCTCAAGAAACAGTCCACGTTCATCCCCGGGATCCGGCCCGGCCGAAGTACCGCCGAGTACCTGGGCAAGGTGATGGGGAGGATCACGCTCGCGGGCGCGCTCTTCCTCGCGATGATCACGGTGGTCCTGCCGCTGCTCACCGCGGTGCTCACGGGCGTCCCCTCGACCAGCCTCTACCTCGGCGGCACCGCGATCCTGATCGTCGTCGGCGTCGCGCTCGATACCATGAAGCAGATCGAGACCCAGCTGCTGATGCGCCAGTACAAGGGATTCATCAAGTGATCGCGGTGGTGTTCGGTCCGCCCGGGAGCGGCAAGGGCACCCAGGCGTCCAGGGTCGCGGTCCGCCTGGGGATCCCGCACGTCGCAGCCGGGGACATGCTCCGCAACGAGGTGGAGCGCGGCACCGATCTGGGCCGGGAGGCGAAGCCGATCATGGAGACCGGCGGGCTCGTGCCCGACGACCTCGTGGTGCGGATGATCGACGCCCGGCTCAACCAGCCCGACGCAGGCAAGGGCGTCCTTCTCGACGGGTTTCCGCGCACGGTCCCCCAGGCCAAGACGCTCGACGGGATGCTCAAGGCTCGCGGCGACTACGTCGCCGAGGTGATCTCGCTCGAGGTCCCTGACGACGAGCTGGAGGCGCGCATCCTCAAGCGCGCGGTCATCGAGGGGCGCAGCGACGACACGATTGAGGGCCTCGCGAACCGCCTGGTCGTGTATCACAAGGAGACTTGGCCGGTGCTCGACTACTACCGCTCGCACGGCACCCGAATCGAATCGATCAACGGGGTCGGTGACATCGACGCGATCACCGATCGGATCATCGAGTCGCTCCGCCACAACGGCGCCGTGGTGGGGTCGGCATGAGCCCGCGCGCCGTCGAGAGCTTCCGGCTCAAGCGACCCGACGAGATCGAGAAGATGCGCGCCTCGGGGAAGATCCTCGGCGCCTGCCTCTCGCAGCTGGCCTCCTCGGTGCGGGCGGGCATCACCACGCTCGACCTCGACCGGGAAGCCGACGCCTTCATCCGCGACCACCACTGCATTCCCGGGTTCCTCGGCTACGACGGCTTTCCGAACTCGCTGTGCGTCTCGATCAACGAACAGGTGGTGCACGGCATCCCGGGCCCCCAGGTGATCCACGACGGCGACCTGGTCTCCCTGGATTGCGGCCTGATCCTCGACGGCTGGTGGGCGGACAGCGGGCTCTCGGTCGCCTGCGGAGAGCCCTCCCCCCAGGTGCGCCGCCTCATTGACGTCACCCGCGAGGCGCTCGACCTGGGCATCGCGGCGGCAATGCCCGGGAACCACATCGGCGACATCGGCGCCGCCGTGCAGGGGTTCGTCGAGGCCAACGGGTACTCGGTGGTGAAGCAGTACGTCGGCCACGGCATCGGCCGGGACATGCACGAGCTGCCCCAGGTGCCGAACTACGGCCGGCCCGGCACCGGCAACCAGCTCAAGCCCGGGTACGTCATTGCCATCGAGCCGATGGTCAACGCGGGGCGAGCCGAGACCCGGGTGCTCGACGACGACTGGACGGTCGTCACCGTCGACGGCAAGCTCTCCTGCTACTTCGAGCACACCGTCGCAATCACCGAGTCCGGCCCCGAGGTCCTGACCCTGCGGCCCGATCCGGTCACCGCGGTCGCCTAGCGGTGCGATCGCGCGGTTTGCCTGCTACCACGGGCGCGGTTTATACTCAGTACCTCGGGCTCTCGCAGGAGCCTGGTTCGGCGCGCACGCACTGGGGTAACGCCGGCACCAGCGTCACGGATCGCCCCGGGACGCATCGAGCACCAAGCCATCGGCGACCTGCGCCGCCAACCACGAGGAACCCGTTACCGGAATGAAAGTCAGAGCATCGGTGAAGCGCCTGTGTGAGCACTGCAAGGTGATCAAGCGCCATGGGGCAGTCAGAGTGATCTGCGAGAACCCCAAGCACAAGCAGCGACAGGGGTAGCGCGGCCCAGTGGCACGTATCGCAGGCGTCGACGTTCCTCGTGACAAGCGGATCGAGATCGCGCTCACCTATATCTACGGCATCGGGTCGACCACCGCAAAGCGAATGCTGTCGCTGGCGGCCGTCTCTCCGGATACACGCACCAAGGATCTGACCGACGCTCAGGTCGGCAAGTTGCGCGACGTCATCGCCAAGCAATTGCAGGGCCGGGTGGAAGGTGATCTCCGCCGTCAGATCGCGCTCAACATCAAACGGCTCACCGAGATCGGCACCTATCGCGGCCTTCGCCATCGCCGCGGCCTGCCCGTCCGCGGGCAGCGCACCCGCACCAACGCGCGTACCCGCCGCGGGCCGAAGAAGACCGTCGGCGTGCGTCGCAAGAAGGCGACCAAGTAGGCATGGCCAAGAAGAAGAAGGTCGTCCGCACCCGTCGCCGCGAGCGCAAGAACATCGCGGTGGGGCACGCGCACGTGCTCGCGACGTTCAACAACACCATCGTCAGCCTCACCGACCCCGACGGCAATGTCATCGCCTGGGGATCCGCGGGCGCGCAAGGGTTCAAGGGCTCGCGCAAGAGCACCCCGTTCGCCGCCCAGGTCACCGCCGAGGCCGCTGCCAAGCGGGCGATGGAGCACGGGCTCAAGTCGATCGAGATCTTCGTCAAGGGTCCGGGCGCCGGCCGTGAGGCCGCGATCCGCAGCCTCCAGGCGAGCGGCCTGGACGTCAGCGCGATCTCCGACGTGACGCCGATCCCGCACAACGGCTGCCGCCCGCCGAAGCGGCGGCGGGTGTAGGGCGCGGCTATGGCAAACCAAGCCGGTCCGGTCTGCAGGCTCTGCCGTCGCGAAGGCGCCAAGCTCTATCTCAAGGGCGCCAAGTGTGTGACCAACTGCACGTTTGACAAGCGCAGCGGTCTGCTCCCCGGTCAGCACGGTCTCGCGCGCCGTCGCAAGGCGAGCGACTACGGCATCCAGCTGCGCGCCAAGCAGAAGGCGCGCCGTCTCTACGGCGTCCTCGAGACCCAGTTTCGTCACTACTTCGAGCGTGCCGAGACCGCCGAGGGCGTGACCGGCACCGTGCTCCTGCAGCAGCTCGAGCGTCGCCTCGACAACGTCGTGTACCGCCTCGGTCTGGCGAGCTCGCGACGCGAAGCCCGCCAGCTGGTGAGCCATCGCCACTTCAAGGTCAACGGCCGCTCGCTCAACATCGCATCCGCGCAGCTGCGTCCGGGTGACACCGTCGAAGTGCGCGAGCGCAGCCGCAAGATGCTCGTGCTCGAGAACGCGCAGCAGCTGGTGACGGGGCGCTCCGTCCCGGACTGGCTGACGCTCGACGCGGCAGCGCTCAAGGGCACGGTGATGCGCCTCCCCGAGCGCCATGAGATGGAAATCCAAGTCGAAGAGCAACTCATCGTTGAGTACTACTCGAGATGACGATGCTCCGCGCCGCCACCGGCGCCGCTATCCCGTTCCCCGTTGAGGAGTTCTGAATATGGCTATTGACATGATTACGTCGCCCGCGGTCAAGGAGATCGAGAGCGGTACCGACTACGGCAAGTTCGAGATCGAGCCCCTCGAGCCGGGCTTCGGGGTCACGCTCGGCAACTCGCTGCGCCGCGTGCTCCTCTCGTCGCTTCCCGGTGCGGCGATCACCTCGGTGTCCATCGAGGGCATCGCGCACGAGTTCAGCTCGATCGAGAACGTCAAGGAGGACGTGACCGAGATCCTGCTCAACATCAAGGAGATCAACGTCCTCTCGCACAGCGCAGACCCGGTGCGTATCAGCCTCGATCAGCACGGTCCGCGCGAGGTGACCGCTGCCGACATCGAGCTGCCGAGTGACGTCGAGATCCGCAACCCCGGCCAGCACATCGCCACCCTCGACTCGCCGAAGGCGCAGCTGCGCATGGACCTCATGGTCGAGCGCGGCAAGGGCTACGTCACCGCGGAGCGCAACAAGAAAGAGGGCCAGGCGATCGGAGTGATTCCCATCGACGCGATCTTCACACCCGTGCGCAAGGCCAACTTCTTCGTGGAGAAGACCCGCGTCGGTCAGGAGACGGAGTGGGACAAGCTGGTCGTCGAGGTGTGGACCGACGGCACCGTCG
>DAITPY010000036.1:0-14351 GCA_036833315.1 Candidatus Dormiibacterota bacterium | reverse complement strand
GCGCCCACCAGCCAGAAGAGGAAAGACCGTGGATCGATCCGCCTCCAAACTCCCGTCCGACGACTCTCACAGCATCTCCATGGAGCCGCCGTCGGGACGTCGCGCATCGCGGCGCAGCAGTTCGGAACGCGCGCGTACGAGTACCAAAGTGGAGGTCGAGAGCGGCGGAGTCCACGTCGAGCGCAGGTTCACGCACGAGGGCGTGCATCCGTTTGACGAGGTGACCTGGGAGCTGCGCACCGCCGCGATCGGCAACGAGAAGGGCGAGACGGTCTTCGAGCAGAAGGACTGCGAGATCCCGACGTTCTGGTCACAGATGGCCACAAATGTCGTGGTCAGCAAGTACTTCCGCGGCAAGCTCGGCACCCCGCGCCGCGAGACCAGCGTCAAGCAGATGATCTCGCGGGTCGCGGACACGATCGCGAAGTGGGGCCGGGAGGGGGGCTACTTCGCTACCGAGACCGACGCCCAGGCGTTCCAGGATGAGCTCACCCACCTGCTCCTGCATCAGAAGATGAGCTTCAACAGCCCGGTGTGGTTCAACATCGGCGTTCCCGGCAGTAAGAATCAGGCGAGTGCCTGTTTCATAAACAGCGTCGAGGACACGATGGAGTCGATCCTCACGCTGGCCAAGACCGAAGGCATGCTCTTCAAGTACGGCAGCGGCACGGGCACCAACCTGTCCACCATCCGCTCGTCGACAGAATCGCTCGCCGGCGGCGGCACCGCCAGTGGGCCAGTGTCGTTCATGAAGGGATTCGACGCGTTTGCGGGCGTCATCAAGAGCGGTGGCACCACCCGCCGTGCCGCGAAGATGGTGATCCTCAACGCCGACCATCCCGACATCGAGGATTTCGTCACCTGCAAGGTGAGCGAGGAGCGCAAGGCGTGGACGCTCATCGAGGGCGGCTACGACAGCTCGTTCACCGGTGAGGCATACGCATCGGTCTTCTTCCAGAACAGCAATAACTCCGTCCGTGTGACCGATGAGTTCATGCGCGCGGTGCAGGACGATCGCGACTGGCACCTGCGCGCGGTGACCGACTCCAACCGCATCCTCAAGACCGTCAAGGCGCGCCAGTTGATGCGATTGATCGCCGAGTCCGCCTGGCAGTGCGGCGACCCAGGCGTCCAGTACGACACCACCATCAACGATTGGCACACCTCTGCGGCCACGGGGCGGATCAATGCGAGCAACCCGTGCAGCGAGTTCATGTTCCTTGACGACACCAGTTGCAACCTCGCGTCGATCAACCTCACGCGATTCCTCAACGAGGACGGTTCGATCGATATCGAGGCGTACAAGCACGCGATCCATATCACGATCACCGCGCAGGAGATCCTGGTCAGCAACGCGTCGTACCCCACCGAGAAGATCACCAAGAACAGCGAGGAATTCCGCCCGCTCGGCCTTGGGTACGCGAACCTCGGCGCGCTGCTGATGGCGCGCGGGGTTCCCTACGACTCGCCCCAGGGCCGCGACCTCGCCGCCTGCCTCACCTCGATCCTCACCGGCGAGGCCTACGCGCAGTCGTCGCGGATCGCCCGAGAGATCGGCCCGTTCAGCGGCTACGCCGTCAACCGCCAGCCGATGCTGCGCGTGATCGGCAAGCACCGCGAGGCTGCGTACAACATCCCCACCGACAACATCGAGGCCGACCTGATCGGCGCGGCGCGCCACGCCTGGGACGAGGCGCACGAGCTGGGTGCCCGGCACGGATATCGCAACTCCCAGGCGACCGTGCTCGCACCGACCGGCACGATCAGCTTCATGCTCGACTGCGACACCACCGGCGTCGAGCCGGACATCGCGCTCGTCAAGTACAAGAAGCTGGTCGGCGGCGGGATGCTGAAGATGGTCAACGGGACCGTGCCCGCAGCGCTGCGCCGGCTCGGCTATGGTGAGACCGCGGTCGCGGACATCATCGCCTACATCGATACCAACGACACCATCGAGGGCGCGCCGACACTGCGCGAGGACGATGTCGCGGTCTTCGACTGCGCGTTCACGCCACAGAACGGCAAGCGCTCGATCACGTGGCAGGGTCACCTCCGGATGATGGCCGCGGTGCAGCCGTTCATCAGCGGCGCCATCTCCAAGACGGTCAACATGCCCAACGAGGCGACCGTCGAGGACATCGAGCGCGCGTATACCGACGGTTGGAAGCTCGGGCTCAAGGCGGTCGCGATCTACCGCGACGGCAGCAAGCGCAGTCAGCCGTTGGCGACCAGCATCGACAAGACGACCGGACATCGCGTCCAGGTGGTGGAGCGCCCGCTGCGCAAGCGTCTCCCCGCCGAGCGCACCGCGATCACCCACAAGTTCGAGGTGGGCGGTCACGAGGGCTACATCACCGTCGGCCTCTACGAGGACGGCACGCCCGGAGAGATCTTCCTGCGAATGGCCAAGGAAGGCTCGACGGTCAGCGGGCTCATGGATTCGTTCGCTACCGCTGTCTCGCTCGCACTGCAGTACGGCGTGCCGCTGCCGGCGCTCGTCGACAAGTTCTCGCACACCCGCTTCGACCCGCAGGGTTTCACGAGAAACCCGGAGATCCCCATCGCCAAGTCGGTGATGGACTACATCTTCCGCTGGCTGGCATCGCGATTCCTGCCACAGGAGGAGCGCGATCGCCTCGGCATCATCCGGCGTGAGCCGGACGGCAGCGTGTCCGAGCCGGATCTCGCCGACTTCGGCACCGAGCCTGCGGCGTCAGCGGTTGCGCCTCCTGCTGCATCGGTGCGCAAGCCGGTCGCCGCGATTCCGATCACCAGTGCAGGCGCGTTCATCAACCAGGAGGACGCGCCCACGTGCAGCGACTGCGGCAGCCTCATGGTGCGCAACGGCGCCTGCTACAAGTGCCACAACTGCGGAGCCACGAGCGGCTGCAGCTGATCCTCTAGAACCTCCTCCCCTCTCGCCCGGGCCGCCTCCAAAGTGCTTGGAGGCGGCCCAGCTCATCTGCGGCGCTCGTATGTGGCGGTCAGATCTTGCGGAGGGTTCACAGGTCGGGCTGCATCCCTGGAACCAAGTGCTCCTGCGTCCGACGTGGTTCACGAATGCGCTGTTGCCGGCTGTAGAAGCGGATGCGCTCTATGTTCGGCACGATGATCATCGCGGTCGTGACCAGGGCGGATGCTCCAGCTGCGAGGCCGAGGTCGAGGATGACGGTTGCCATTGTCATGTCGTGTGTCTCCTGTGTGATCGGTTGTTGACGATGCACACGACGTTGACAAGCGGGCATCCGAGTTTTCTCTGAGCTTGCTGAGATGTTTCTGGGAAATACGTTCCGCTCTGGACATCGGCTTCAGGACGTCCTATTCGCTCTCGTGGTGGTCGATCACGTCGAAGATATTGCCCTCGGGATCCTCCAGCGTGACGAAGTCGTCGTCTGCTTTCGCGGTGCGCGGAAAGCGCGTGGCTCCCAGCTCGAGCAGTCGAGCCACCTCACCAGCCTGATCGTTCGTGTACAAATCAAAGTGCAGGCGGTTCTTGCCGACGCGCGGCTCCGGAACCTTCTGCAGCGAGACGTTCACATGAATCCCGCGGGGATCCCGCAGCACCGCCCAGCCTTCCTCCGATTGCTCTCGAGGGACGTACCCGAGCGCTTGCCGCCAGAAATCGTACATCGCGGCAAAGTCATTGCAGTCGATCACGACCGACCCGACGTACACGACGAAACGCTAGCGCTCGAGCGCCCGCTCCAGCTGTTCCTTGTTCATGGTCGACCGTCCCTTGATGCCGCGGTCGGCCGCCTCGTTGCGCAGCTGATCGTAGGTCCGTCCGCCGGAGCCACTGTGCGACCGCAATCCACCGCGCCGGCCGGAGGAGATGTCATCGATCGACGTGCGGCTGGCCTCCTTTGCCTCACCGGCCCGCGCTCGTTCCTTGTTGACGGTGCGGGCTGCGATCTCCTCGGCCGTATCCTCGGACGTCCCGCGCTCTTCCAACCCTTCCTTGATGTGCTCGTACTGCCGCTCACGCTTGGGTGACCACGCCTTCACCGGCATCGCTGAGTTCCCTTTGTTGATAGTCGGCTACGACCCAACGAGGATGAAACGGGTGTACCGCGGCTGTCAAACCCTCGATCGGCGCATAAGGAATGGAAGGCCATCCTCTACCGTGACATTGCAACGGGCTTGCGCTCCTGAAAGGGAAGTGGTACAGCAGGGGTACCACCGACACCAAGAGGAATACCGACATGCCGCTTCGGCTCAGGACCGGGCCAAGTACTTCGCACGGTTGAGAGAGCGCCCATGTCCCTGCGCGCCGACATACGCATCCTGCACAGCGAAGCCTCGTTCGAGCAGGTGGTCGATCGCCTGCACGAACTCATACGCGAGCGCGGCCTGACCCTTTTCGCGGAGATCGACCATGCCCGGAATGCGCGGGATGCTGGGTTCGAAATGCCGGCGACAACAGTCCTCATCTTCGGGAACGCGAAGGCCGGTACGGCGTTGATGCTGGCATCCCCAGACATCGCGCTGGACCTCCCGCTGCGCATCCTGGTGCGTGAGGAAGGGGACGGGCGAACCGGTATCGTCTACATCGATCCGGAACGTCTGGCCGCCGCGTTCGGCGTCGATGCGATGGCATCGTCAATTGCCGGGCTGAGCGCGGTCGCGCTGGCAGCCGCCGCGACGGTCAAGGCATGAACCGGACTGCGAGGTCGGTCACGGTTCCGTAGATCAGGTGCGCGGCGAGATCCGGTGCGAGCTCGCCGACGCTGTACTTCCAGATCGGTTTGTACAGACCTGCCAGCGGCAGCGCCACGTAGCTGCTGGCCCAGACCGACGCGCCGAACGCCGGACCCTCAAGGAGGCGTCGTCGCGGCAGCGACCCTGCGAGAACGCCGAGCACACCTCCCCAGGCGACGCCGTATCCCCAGTGCATGACGTTGTTGGTCAGCCGCGCCCAGCGCTCGTCGAGTGGCCGCTGCGTGAAGCCTTCATAGAGCCGGCGTCCCACCTGCGCGGGCGCCGACACGCTGTCCCAGCGGCTCGGGCCGCCGAACTCCCAAGCCAACGGTTGCTGCTCGCCATTGCCGGCGCGGTAGCGGGCGTACCAGAAGATGTCCATCGCCACCGTACCCACAGCGCCGGCGACGGCTCCCCGTACCACGGCACCGAGCGGGGTCATCGGTTGCATACGCGGCCTCTAGCGCGACATCGGTCTGGGCGGTTCATCGGCTGCCCACTCTGGCAGGAGGTTCTGGGCGCGATAGAGCACATGGCGGGCGGAGGGGCTCCGGCGGTCAGCCCTCCAGGCGCTCCTCGAGGTGCACCTGTACCGTGTCGCCGGCCTCCTTGCCGATGGCCTTGCGCACCTCGGCCTTCACCGGCAGCTTGTGCGTGCCGTCGCCCATCGCCATGAAGGCGCTTCTGAACGGCTTCCCGTCGACGGTCCCGCGCACCTTCACGAGGCCATGGGTGCCGAAATACTCGGCGGAATTGGGCATCACCACGTAGGTCCAGCCGCCTTTGGCGGGGCTCTTCTCGAGCTTGGCGGCGAAGTGCTTGTCCATGAGCCAAATCCTACGTTCTGGTCGCGGGCGTCGTCTCGACGGCAGGGCGTTCTCCCGGAACGCGTCAGCGATCGAATACAGGCGTTGACCGTTCGGAGGTTGGCTGCTACGGTGCTCCGGCATCCCTCCCAGCTCACTTCCCTCGCATGGAGGCGGCTTTTTGCTCGCTGGTCGCATGCGTCTGGCTGCTGCGGCAGGCGCTATCGCAATCCTGGTCGCCGGCTCCCCGCTCAGCCAGGTACGGGTCGAGGCCGACCGGTTCACGCAGCAGATCCGGTCCCTCTCGACGCAGGCGAACGCGATCTCCCGCGAGATCGCATCACTGAGTCATGCGAGCTCGGCCGCGCTCGGGAGCGCCCTCGCAACCGCGCAATCCATCTCGAAGACGCAGAGCCAGCTCGCCCAGGCCCAAACGCAGCTCGATCGCGCCAATCAGAATCTCGCCGACACAATCAAGCAGGTCCAGGTCGTCCACGCCGAGTTTGCCAAGGACCAGACCGACCTCGCCCAGCTCCTCGTGCATGTGTACGAATTGAGCACGGACGGGACCGTGACCAGGATCCTCGTCGACAGCAAGAGCCTCCAGGACGCCATGGACACGCTGACGAGCGTCGATCAGGTGAGTAATCGCGTGCAGACGCTGGTCACGCAGATTCACGCACAGCGCGACCAGCTCGACTCGCTCGCGAAGCAGCAGCTCCACGATCAGCAGCGCGCGAACACGCTCGTGGCAAGCCTCCAGACACTGTCCGGGCAGCAGCAGACCGAGGAGGTGACCTACCGGCAGCAGGCCTCGACCTTGAAGGGCAAGGCCGCGACCCTGCTCGTGGAACTCCGGGCGGTCCAGTCGAAAATTTCCCAGGTGCGGCGCGCGCAACAGGCCGCTGCTGCCGCAGCCGCCGCGGCGGCCGGACGAGGCGCGTCACGTGTGCTCGGGAACGCGCTGCCGCCGTTCGCGTTCGGCCCGCGCAGCGACTACTTCCCGTGGGGACAGTGCACCTGGTATGCCGCGTCACTCCGCAACGTGACCTGGAACGGAAACGCGTGGGAATGGGCTGCGACGGCGCGGGCGGCGGGCCGTCCTGAGGGGATGCGGCCCCGCGTGGGATCCCTGGTTGTCTTTGGGCCCGGCGGTGGCTACAGCGGGTTCGGGCACGTCGCCTACGTGGTCGCGGTACAGAGTCGCACGTCGTTCACAATCGACGAGGGGAACTTCCTCGGCCTTGGCGTCATCGATCAGCGCCACATCGGATCGCTCAACGACGTCGAGGCGTTCATCTACTAAGCGTTCGTCACGATGTACAGCGACCGGTTGTAGAAAGGCAATTGGCGCTAGGCCTGTCGCAGGCTTGATGCGCCCTACTCGCCGATAGTGCCGTCGAGCAACTCGCGGGTCGCGTCCGCGTGGCCCGCGTGGCGGGCGGTTTCGTTGATGAGATGGAGCATCACCCAGCGCAGGTCGGTGCGACCACCTTCCCGACATGGCGTGTCGAGCGGCGTGGACCTGACGTACTCGTCGGTCGCGACCGCTCTATCCAGATATGCGGCGATGGCCATTTCGACAGTCAACTCAGGGCCCGGGTAGAACTCGGCTTGGTCACGACTGGTCTCCTCGCCACGCATGGAACCATCGATCCACCGCCACTCCAGGTGGGTGAGGTGATTGACGATGCCCAGCAAGGTGATCAGGCCGCCGTCGGGCGTCCATCGAGCGTCGTCATCACTCAACCCCTTGACCTTTCGCAGTATGGCTCCGCGCAGGAAGCCGAGCCAGCTGAGGAGCAGCTCGCGCTCGTCGGGGTTGCCCTGCGGGAACGGCGGGTCGAGCTCTCTGGCCATGGGTTGGTTGATGGTACGTCGGGGTCAGGTGGCCGGGTGAGCCCCTCGCGCCACGTCTTGTCCCAGTAGCCGATGTTCCCGATCGCGTCTGACGCGGGTCGCAGGACGATCTCTGACAAGTCGGTCAGTCCTTGTGCAGACCGTTCCAGCTCAGCAGCGCCGTCCAGTCGCGTTCGTATCCGAGCGTCGACGGCGACGCGGTCTCGAGTTGCAGATGCTGCGCCGCGCCCGGTGCGAATGCGAGCCAGAGCGCGGTGACGACACGCAGCTGATGTCCGTGCCCGAAGAGGAGAACGTCGCCGGAGACAGCGCGCACCCGCTCGATCACGCGCGCGGCGCGGGCGGCGACATCGTCGATGTTCTCGCCGTCGGGCGCACCGTCACGGAAGAGCAGCCATCCCGGATTGAATTCCTGGATCTCGGCGTTGGTCTTGCCGTCGTATGCACCGTAGTCCCACTCGGCGAGGTCGGAGTCAACGGTGGCACTGTGGTCATACCCCGCGAGCGCGCAGGTCTCCCGCGCACGCTGCAGCGGGCTCACGAACACCGCTGCGAACTGCAGTCCGGCGAGCGTGTCGACGAGGCCTCGCGCTTGCTCCCGCCCCTCTTGCGTCAGTGGGATGTCGGTGCGGCCGGTGTGGCGCCTGATCTTGCTCCATTCCGTCTCGCCGTGGCGCACGATGACGATGCGTTGCTTCGGTTGCGTGGCACCGCCCTCCACAGACGCGCTCACTGGACCGCCTCCGATGCCTTGGCACGTTTCGGCTTGGTCCCGACCAATCCCCAGAGCTGCTCGGCGACAGCAGCGGTCATGGCGTCGGGATCCTGTTCACGCTGGTCGACCCAGAAGCTGCACTTGAGCAATGGCGCCTCCCCTCCGAGAATGGGCTCGAAGAGCATCCCCGGCTTCTCGTCGACACCCGGCACCTTCGCCACGGCGTCGCGAGCACGCTGCATCACGTCGGCGATGTCCGCTCCCACCGGGAGGCGCACGCTCACGCTGAGCCGGCGCGTGTCGTAGTGGCTCGAGTTGATGACAATACCGGTGAAAACCGTGAGGTTCGGGAGGATCGCGAGCTCCCCCACGCCGGTGCGCAGCGTCGTCGTCCGCAGGGTGATGTTCTGCACAGCCCCGGTCTGGTCGAGCACGGTGATGACGTCACCCAGCCGAAACGGTTGCTCGAGCAGCAGCCAGATCCCCGCGAGCACGTTGCGAAGCAGATCCTGGAACGCGAGGCCCACTGCAACCGTCCCGATCCCCGCCGCGGTCAGGATCACCGCGACGTTGACGCCATAGACGACCAGCGCGGTGATCGCCGCCACGACGTAGGTCGTGACCGTGATGAGGTTGCGGACCAGAGTCCTCACCTGACGGTCCGCCTTGGTCCGGCCCATCGCCCAGAGCACGACCACGCGCGTCAGCCGGCCCAAGCAGTAGACGACGATGAAGATCGCGATCGCGCTGATCAGGTGCTCCACGAACGGCCCGACCAACCCGCTCGGGTCGTGGATCGAATTGCAGACGAAGTTGAACCAGTTCGAGGTGTCGCAAGTCGAGGTGGCGGCGATCATCCTCGCCTCCCATCAGTGCCTGCAGACACCGGTGCGCGACCCTGAATCGGGGCCGCTAGGAAGACGACCCGGAGTCGTCGTCGGAGGCTTCGGCGGCCTCGGCCTCCTCGCCCTCGACGGGCTCGGCCTCGACCTCTTCGGGCTCGGCCGCGACGCGTACCTGGGCGACCTTGAGGACCAGCTCGTCGGGGTCGACCCCGGTGGCCAGCGTGACCCGCTCGGGCAGGGGCACCTCGGCGAGCCGGATGCCCTGGTCGATCTCGGTCAGGCCGGAGATGTCGACATTGAGCTGCGCGGGGATGTCGCCCGGCATGCACTCGACCTTGACCGCCGTGATGATCTGCTGGAGCACGCCGAGCTTCAGGTCCGAGACCGCCGGCGATTCGCCGATCGGGACGAGCGGGATCTCGACGGTCAGCTTCTCGCGGAGGTTCACCGCGAAGAGGTCGACGTGCATCAACTCGGTGGTCCGTGGGTTGACTTGGAGCTCCCGGATCAGCACCTTGCGCGCCCTGCCGCCGTCGAGCGCCAGGTCGACGAGGTGGCTGTGGCCGGCGCTGTGCCAGACCTTGCGGAGGCTGCGCGCTTCGATGGCGAGGTTCTGGGGCTCGACGTTGTGCCCGTAGAGCACGGCCGGCACCTCACCACGACGGCGGACGGCGTGCACATGCCGCCCGGTCTCGGACCGGACCGACGCGCTGAGCTCGAGAGACGTGGCCATCAGGTGGCTACTCTACCGGCTCGGCAGTGCCCGAAGAGTTCACCGCCGCCGCGATCGCGACCAGCGCCGCCTCGACGGCACCGTTGGCGCGATCGGGAGCCGCGGCCGGGTCCGGGACGCCGCCGACGTCCGGCCAGGTCGCGCAGGCTGCCGCGATCAGCCGTCTCGCGGCCGTCGCGGAGCCGTCGGGAAGCACGAAGTACGGCCAGGCGACGTCCGAGAGCTCCTCACCGTCGCCGGCGGATCCGAGGATGGCAATGGAACGCTGGAGCGCCACGCGACGAACATCGGGTGCGCCGGCCTGCAGCTCGGCATCGACCGATTGCTCGAGCTGGGCCGCGGTGCGGGCGAGATCGATCTCGTGCGGCCGTGGCGGTCCGGAATCCTCGGCGCCGTGGAGCATGTAGATCCCACCATTCCAGACGGTCGTCCAGGTCTCGGCACCATCGTTCCTGATCACGCGGCACACCTCGGTCCCGCCGCTGACATCCAGCCAGACCTCCTGGGCGCCGCGATCGCGGAGAAAGACGAGCCAGAGATCGAGGCTGTCGCCGATCGGCTCGAACGCCCGGCCGTCGACCCAGATGTAGGACATCTTGCGAAAGGCGCCGAAGGCCGGATGCGGTGGCGCGACGGTTGCCCGGCTGTCGGTGGGGTCGGCCAGGCAGCGCACCGCGCGGGCCGTCGCGGTGGCCAGGCAGAGGAGCGCCGGAGTCAGGCGACGGCTCCGGTGCCGAATCGAGTCTTGACGTATGAGACCGCCTCGTCGAGCGACGTCCCGGGTGTGAACACCTTGTCGACGCCGATCTTCTCGAGCGCGGTGACGTCCGAGTCCGGGATGATCCCGCCCCCGAAAACGACGATGTCCGACGCATCGCGTTCCTTGAGCAGGCGCAGGATCTCCGGAAACAGGGTCATGTGGGCGCCGCTCAGCAGGCTGATACCGATGCCGTCGACGTCCTCCTGGATCGCCGCTTCGACGACCATTGCCGGGGTCTGGTGGAGCCCGGTGTAGATCACCTCGACGCCGGCGTCGCGCAGCGCGCGCGAGATGACCTTGACGCCCCGGTCGTGCCCATCCAGGCCGACCTTGGCAGTGAGGATTCTGATCTTTCGCCCGGTTGGAGGAGCGGCGGTGGCTTCCATATCCGCTTGATGTTAGAACGCCGGCAGGGCAGCGACCGCGACGTCGGCGAGACGGTGCGCGACGCCGAGCGCACGGTCGGCGTGGGGAAGGTGGTCCCTGTCGACGCCGGACAACGCCGCGCTCCCATCGCGAGCCCCGACCAGCGCGCCAGCGAGGCTGGCGGCGACTGCCGTGCCGTCGGCCGCAGCGGCAACCACGTCGTCGAAGGGGTTCGCCGTGGCCAGCGCGGAGATCGCACGCTGCAGCGTGAGGCCAGGGTCAGGATCCGAGACGTCGAGCGGCGCGCCGGACTCGACGACTCTGAGCCGGTCGAGCAGCGCCATCGGAGCATCCTCGAGGAGCGACTGCCGGACCCGCACCAGTGAGGTCGCCAGGTCGAACCGGAGCAGGTCGGCGATCAGCAGCGCCGCCGCGACCGCGGTGACGGCCGTGCCCTCGTCGGCGCCCGCCATGGCGACGCATCGGTAGGCGTCGCGGCGGAGCCTCGGCCGGTCCAGCGGGCTGAGCAACCCGAAGGGGAGTGCCCGGAGCAGCAGACCCGCGGCTCCGGCGCGCGAGGGGCGCTCGAGCCCACGCTGGCGCAGATCGGCGTCGTCGAAGCAGCCGCAGGCCGATGCCGACTCGGCGACACCGACGAAGTCGGCCGTCCCCGCGGGCGTTCCCGCGGCCTGCTCGCCGGCCAGCGCGCCGATGAAGCTCGCTTCGATCCGGTCGGGGAGATCGTCGATCAGCGTCATCGAGAGAACGCTATCCTTTCGCGTCATGGCGACGTCGGAGCGTGCCGTCGCGGCAATCAGGGCCATCGCGGGCAGCGCAGCGCTCCGGGCGGCGCCGGCCCTGCTCGATCAGCACCGCTGGAAAGGTCCGCGACCGGCAGCGGTACGCATCGAGCGCAGCCGGATTCATTCGGATGGCGCCGTCGTCGCCGACCAGACTGCCCTCACCCTCTGGTTCGGCCATGGACCGGATCTGCCCGGAGCCGCGGGCCGGGGAAGAAACCAGGCGACGCGGGTCGCAGTGAAAACCCTGGTCGGCCTTGCCGCCGCGATGGCGCTCGGAGCGGCCGGGGCGGTGGTCGCCCGTCAGGAGGCGGCCCGGCTCGAGGGCGCTCCCCCGCTCCTACTCGGCGAGCCAGGGCAGGACCACCGGGCCTGACAGCCGCGTCCTGCGCGACACCGCGCGCAGCGAGTGTCCGTCGGTGATCAGCAGTTCTCGCGAACACGGGTTCATCGCGTCGCGCCACTCGCGGTTCACTCGCCGCGCGAAACGCTCCGCAGAGGGCAGCGCCGCGGGCAGCGCAAGCACGACGCCGCGGTCGGGCACACCGAGCAGCACGTCGCCGCCGGCACGCGCGGCGAAGGCCGCCAGCACAGCCGGCGCCATCAGCAGGCTGCCCTGAAAGAGGGGATCCGAGGCGACACGCCACCCGTCGCCAGGAACGCGATCGGTCTGCGCGATGCGTCCGACCAGCGGCTCGAAGCGTGCGGCGGTGTTGGCGCTCGCGGCGCGCTGCACGTCATCGTCGCTCATGCCGGCTGCGGCCCACTCCTCGCGGGGGACGCCGCGCATGATCGAGCCGGGAAGCTCCTCGGCGGCGAATGCCGTCATGTCCGCGCCGATCGACACCCGCAGCAGCTCACTGGCGCGACCGAGCCTGGCCAGCGAACGGTCGTTGCGCACGCACCAGAGCAGCCGGGACGGTGCCAGCGTGACTGCGGGCTGCGGCGTGAGCTGGTGCTCGACCGACGCGACGTAGTCTGCGATCAATGCCGGCATCTTGTCGGGCTGGCGCTCGCACGCGTGGTACAGCGGTGCGAGCGGCAATGTGACATCGAGGCCGGATCCGGTCACGTGCAACGCGAAGCGGGCGCTGTCCACCTCGACGTGCGCGCTGCGGTAGCGCGCTGTCAGCTGGAGGCGGATCCGCTCCGCGAACGCCCCCCGGTCCACGCCGCCCTATGCCGCCCCGCGCTTGGAGCTCACGTAGTCGACGAGCACGTAGTCACCGAGGCGGTCGGGGCTGATGAAGAAGGCGCGGCCGCGGTTGAGCCGGGTCATCTGGTTCACGAACTGCACCAGGTGATGGTTCGACTCGAGCATGAAGGTGTTGATGACGATGTTCTCGCGCGTGCACCGCTTCACCTCGAGCAGCGTCTTGTGAAACGTCTCGGGCAGCGGCGGGTAGAAGAACACCGGACGTCCGTTCTCGATGTGCGCGGTCGGCTCACCGTCACTGACGATGATGATCTGCTTGTTCTCACCCGGGTCACGCGCAAGCAACCGCCGCGCAAGCATGAGCCCGTGCTGCATGTTGGTCCCGTACACGTACTCGTTCACCGACAAGTGCGGCAGCGCCGCCGGACTGATCTCCCGCGCCAGGTCACTGAATCCAATGATGTGCAACGTGTCGCGCGGATAAGCACTCCGAATCAGAGAGTCCAATGCGAGGGCAACCTTCTTAGCCGCATAAAAATATCCCCGCAGCGGCATGGACCGACTCATATCCAACATGAGAACGGTAGCCGACCGAGTGAGCGTATCCGAGCGATGCACCACGAAATCGTCGGGCGAAAGTCGAGGAACAGAGCGCCGCGGACTGCGCATCTCGTCTGGGCGGGGGGACATCGGCGTAGGCGACATCGGGGCGTGAGTCGCCGGAGCCGATGTCCCCCCGCCCGCCCCGAGCAGAGACGACGTGTCCGCGTCGCGGCGTACCGCGTTCATGAGCGTCTCTTTTACGTCCAGATCGAACACGTCCCCGAACTCGTACGGCTTCGTGTCTTCCTCGCGCTCACCACCGCTCCCGTGGCGCGAGATCGGATGATCGCCGAAACGATCGCGACGCAAACGCGCGAACAGATCACCGAGCGCCTTCTGCCCGATCCGTCGCAACCCCCGGGCGGTGAGCCGCAGACCTTCGTCATCGCGTTCGATGAGCCCGCGCTGTTCGAGCTGGTCGGTCATGCGTTGCAGCCGTGAGAGGTCGCGCGCGGCGTTGTCACCGAGAACGTCGCGCAGCGCTTCCTCGGTCGCGCTGTCGAGGGGCTCGCCGCGGTACATCCCGCGCAGTCCGCGTTCCAGCTCCTCGATGGACTGGAGGCGGTCCATGACCCCCATCGCCTGGTCGAAGGGAAGCTGCTCGTTGCCGAAGAACGCGTAGCGCTGGCCGAGATGGCGCCGGTCGGAGAGCAGCTCGAGGCCGCCCATCAGCTCGGCGAGCTGCGCCTGCAGGTCCGGGTCCCCGAAGGTCGCGGCCACCATCTCCTCGAGCTGATGGCGCATCTCCGGCGACAGTGACTGCATCAGCGAGTCCATGCGCGCCATCTGCGCTGCGAGCTGCGCGAGGAACTCGTCGAACGTCGCCGGCGCCTCGGGGAACATCGCGCCCCATTTCTTCAGGAAATCCTCGTAGTTGTGCTGCAGCTGTGCGTCAGGCACGCCCTCGAGCTTCTGGCGCACGAGAGCGTTGAGGTCACGCGCCATCTCGCGCATCGCCGTGATGTCCTGCTGCGACATCTGGCTCATCTGCTCGGACATCTGCTTGAAA
>DAITPY010000035.1:0-15619 GCA_036833315.1 Candidatus Dormiibacterota bacterium | reverse complement strand
CGGGGCGCTGGTGGTGGGAGGGGAACTCCGACAAGGAGTGCCTCCTGCATCCACCCCTGGAGGCCGGCGCTCCGGCCGAGCTGCGCGGCCGGCCGGTCAGTGTCCCGACGGAAGCAGAGCGCTCAGCTGCGAGGCCGTCAGCACGAAGCTAGCGTCTTGGGTCGCGGTGCAGCTCAGGGCCTCCGCCAGTTCTGTGGTAGAATGCTTTCCGACCTAGCGCCGCTAGGTCTCTTTTGTGTTGAGGCGTTGACACGTGGCCACTGCAAAGGGCGGCTCCTCGATCATCACGTTGCAGTGCAACGAATGCAAGGAGCGTAATTACACGACGGTCAAGAACAAGCGCAACGACCCGGACCGTCTGGAGTTGCGCAAGTTCTGCAGACGTTGCCGCGTGCACAGGCAGCATCGCGAGACCAAGTAACCAAAGGGGCGTAGCTCAGCTGGTAGAGCATCGGTCTCCAAAACCGAGGGTCGCGCGTTCGAGTCGTGCCGCCCCTGCCATCACGCGACCGGCGAGACCTACCCCGGCACCATCACCAGGAGAGATCACCGTCAATGGCCAAGGCTCGAAGCGCACCAGGCGGCCCGCGTCCGCCGCGGCCGGCCCTGCCTGCCGCCGGAACCGGAAGGGTCGGCCTCGCCGGCTACCTGCGTGGCGTCTGGGAGGAGCTCAAGAAAGTCGTCTGGCCGACGCGCGACGAACTGCTCCGGATGACCGGGATCGTGATCGCCACGGTGATTATCTTCGCGGCGCTCGTCGGTGGAGCCGACTATCTTTTGAGCCTCGGCGTCAAGCAGGCAGTCACGTCACAGGCGGCATCGGCGACGGCGGTGCCGTCCCCGACCGCGGCCGCGGCACCGGTGACCGCGGCGCCGCTGCCAACCTCCGTACCAACAGTGTCGCCGTAGCCGTCGTGGGAGAATGAGCATCGTGGTGAGCAACGCCGTTTCCGCCAAGGACGCACGCTGGTATGTCGTCCACGCCTACTCGGGGCACGAGGAGAAAGTCCGCGCCAACCTCCTCAAGCGAGTCGAGTCCATGGATATGCACGACCAGATCTTCGATGTCCTCGTTCCCACCGAAGAGGTCATGGAGATCAAGGACGGTCAGCGGCGCAAGGTGAGCAAACGGATCTTCCCGGGCTACATCCTCGTCAACATGGTGATGTCCGACGAGTCGTGGTACGTGGTCCGCAACACGCCCGGGGTCACCTCCTTCGTCGGCTCGGGAAACAAGCCCGTCCCGCTGCAGGAGCACGAGATCCGCGGCATCCAGAAGCAGGTGAAGGCCGAGGCCCCGACCAAGGTCAACGTCGAGTACGAGGTGGGGGAGAACGTGCGCGTCATCGACGGTCCGTTCACCGATTTCCATGGCAAGGTGACCGAGATCAACGTCGAGAAGGGCAAGCTCAAAGTGCTCGTGAACATGTTCGGCCGGGAGACGCCGGTCGAGCTCGACCTGCTCCAGGTCGAGCGGTTGCGATAGGGACCAAGGCGATGAGCAAGAAAAAGATCAAGACCGTGATCAAGCTGCAGCTCCAGGCCGGCAAGGCAACACCCGCGCCGCCGGTGGGAACCGCGCTCGGCCCGCACGGGATCAACATCATGGAGTTCTGCAAGGCATACAACGAGCGCACCGCCAACCAGGCGGGAGTCATCCCTGCGCAGATAACCGTCTACGAGGACAGGACCTTCACCTTCATCACCAAGACCGCGCCGGCCGCCGAGCTGCTCAAGAAGGCGGCCGGGGTCGAGAAGGGCTCGGGGAATCCCAACCGCGAGAAGGTGGGCTCGCTGTCCAGGCAGCAGATCCGCGAGATCGCCGAGGTCAAGCAGGCGGACCTCAACGCGCACGACCTCGAGCACGCGACCAGGATCATCGAGGGAACGGCGCGATCCATGGGCCTGAGCGTCAACTGAACAACGGAGTGGGAGGGCGCCGCGCGCCCGCCAACACCACGGAGGACGGACATGTCCGCACGACACGGCAAGAAGTACCGCGAGGCAGCGGCGGCGATCGAGGATGGGAAATTCTACCCTCCCGCCGAGGCGATGAGCCTGGTTCGCCAGACCTCCACCACGAGGTTCGATTCATCCATCGAGGCACACATACGCCTCGGTATCGATCCGCGCCACGCCGACCAGGTGGTCCGGAGCACCGTGACGCTGCCGCACGGCACCGGAAAAACGCGGCGGATCGCCGTGTTCGCCACCGGTGAGAAGCTCCGTGAGGCGATCGAGGCCGGCGCCGACGTCGTCGGCGGCGAGGACCTCGTCAAGAAGGTGCAGGAGGGTGTCATCGATTTCGATGTCGCCCTGGCGACCCCCGAGGTGATGGGCATGGTCGGTCGCCTCGGGAAGATCCTCGGCCCGCGCGGCCTTATGCCCAACCCCAAGGCGGGCACGGTCACGTTCGACATCGCCAAGGCGATCCAGGACGTCCAGGGCGGCCGGGTCGAGTTCCGCAACGACCGAACCGGCATCATTCACACCGCAATTGGCAAAGCTTCGTTCGACGACGACAAACTGCGCGACAATTTCGCAGCTTTGATGGATGCAATCGTCCGCGCCAAGCCGTCCGGAGCCAAGGGCACGTATGTGAAGACGGTGACCGTCGCCGCGACCATGGGTCCGGGAATCCCAGTGGATCCGGTGCAGGCGGCTCGCCTGACGGTGGGCTGAGGTCCACTTCGACTTGATCCGGCTCCTCATCGTCGACGACATCGCGAGTACCCGGGACAACCTGCGCAAGCTGCTCGGGTTCGAGGAGGACATCGAGGTCATCGGCACCGCCGGGGACGGCAAGCAGGGCCTCGAGGAAGCCCACCGGCTCCTGCCGGACATCGTGCTCACCGACGTGAACATGCCGATCATGGATGGGATCCAGCTCACCGAGCGGCTCGCCCAGGAGTTGCCTGCATCGCCGGTGATCATCATGTCGGTGCAGGGCGAGCGCGACTACCTCCGCCGCGCCATGCAGGCGGGAGCCCGCGAATACCTGATCAAGCCGTTCAGCCACGACGAGCTGGTCGCCGCGATCCGCCGGGTCCACCAGCTCGAGGAGAAGAAGGGGACCTTCGCGCGGGCTGCCGCTCCCGACAGCACCGGTGCGCCGCGGGCCGCCGCGCTCGGCGAGGTCATCGTCCTCTTCTCCGGCAAGGGTGGGGTGGGCAAGACGCTCCTGGCGACCAATCTCTCGGTTGCGCTCGCGGTGGAGACCGAGTCGAGGGTTGCCCTTGTCGACCTGGACCTCCAGTTCGGCGACATCGGCGTGATGCTCAACCTCGACCACAGCCGGAGCATCACCGACGTGGTCGATTCGGACACGCTCGAGCCGGAGATGCTCAACGAGATCATGGCCCACGGGCCGGGCGGCGTCCGGGTGCTGCTCGCCCCGATCAGCCCCGAGCTCGCCGACCTGATCACCGGCGAGCACGTCCGCATGGTGATGAGCGAGCTGCGCAAGACCTATGACTACGTCGTCGTCGACACCTCGTGCCACCTCGCGGACTTCAACCTCGAGGTGATCGAGTCGGCGCAGCACATCCTGGTGGTCACCGCGCTCACCATTCCGGCGATCAAGGACGCGAAGCTTGCGCTCAAGGTGCTCGAGTCGCTCACCGTCGACCCGGCGTCGGTGCTGCTGGTCGTCGACCGCAGTGATGCGCATTCGGACTTCAACAAGGAGTCGATCGAGCAGAACCTGCGCCACAGCGTCGGCGCACAGGTCCCCTACGAACCGAGAGTGGTCGGCGACTCCATCAACCGCGGCACCCCTTTCGTCACGGCCAGCCCGGAGTCCGACATCAGCCGCTCGATCCGCGAGCTGGCGGGAGCGCTCGTGCCCGGTGGCGGTCAGCCGGTGGCGGCCGGCGTCGGCGGCGGGAAAGCCGACGACAAACGCAAGCGCCGCATCTTCGGGAGATAGCGGCAGCGCTTCGCCAGTCGGCCCCGTTCAGGCCCGGGACGCAAACCCCAGACGCCGGCGGCTGCGCTTCTTGCCCGGCTCGTGCTCCGCCTCCGCGGGTGCGGCGTTGCCCATCACCGTGGCGGCGAGCCGCTCGAGCGCTGCGGTCGCGGGCGTGGAGTGGCCGCTGATCACCACCGGGACTCCGAGGCTGACCGAGGCGCCGATCGCCGCGGCGTCATGTGGGATCTCGGCGGCGACCGCGTGGCGCAGGAAATCCTCGATGCGCGCGCGATCCATGCCACCGGCGAGCGGGGCGTCGCGGTGATTGGCCACCACCAGGATCCGCTCCGGGTCGACCTGGAGGACGCCGATGACCGACATGATCGACCGGGTGTTCTTGACCGAGGTGACGCTGAAGTCGGTGACCAGCACGATGTGATCGGAGTTCTCCAGCGCTTCGAGGGTGATCTCCGAGAGCTGGGAGGTGGTGTCGGCGATCACCAGCTCGTAGCCCGTGCGCAGTTCGGCGATGAGCGAGCGCAGGTGCGCCGTGGTGACGTAGTCCGCGAGCTCCGGGCTCGGCGGGGCCGCGAGCACGGTGAGGCCCTGGGGGCCGATCGAGAGCGCCTGCTGGATCACGTGGCGATCGCCTATCGAGGCGTCACTGGCGGCGAATTCCGCGATCGTACCCTCGGGGGTCATGGCCAGGAGCGCCGCGATGTCGCCGAACTGGAGTGAGAGGTCGACCAGGACGACGCTGCCCGGGTTGGGCTTGTTGAGGATCAGGGCGAGGTTGGTGGCGATGATCGACTTGCCCACCCCGCCCTTGCCCGACACGATGGTGATCATCCGTCCCTCGCGACGCCGGGCTCCATCGGTCGCGGGCGGGGCTCCCCCGGCCGGGAGGCGGGCGGACTGCGCCGCACGCTTGCGGGCCTGGAACGCATGGACTCGGTGGATCGCCGCAACCAGGTCGTCGCCGGTGAACGGTTTCTGGAGCACCTCCCGTGCCCCTGCGAGCATGGCCCGGCGGAAGAGCTCGCTGCCGCTCTCCATCGACATCAAGATCACCCCGGCCTGGGGTGCGTACTCGGCGAGCATCTCGGTCGTCTGCACGCCGTCGAGCCCGGCGAGGCCGGCATCGAGCACCACGATGTCGGGCACGAGGTGCAGGGCTTCCTGGAGCGCCTGCTCGCCATCGAGCGCGGTGCCGCAAACGCTGATGTCCTCCTCTGCCACGAGGCGGCGCTGCAGGTTGGCCCGAATGCGCTCGCTGCCATCGGCGACCAGGACGCGGATCACGAGATCACCTTACCTCCGGCCCAGGCTGAAACGCCTGCGGTAGATGGGCGCCGGGGGCGTCGCCGGAACCTCGACGAGCCCCGCAGCGGTACCGGCGGGCGCCGGTGCGAGGCGCAGCGCGAGCGCGACGATCCGGCGGCTCAGCTCGGCGCGAGGGTCGCTTCGCACGATCGCGGTCCCGGTGTCCACGGCAAGCTCCACCTCGGGGTCATAGGGAAGGTCCGCGATGACCCCGCGGCCGAGCACCTCCTCGATGTCCTCGCGCCGGTGGCCCACCCTCGAGCTGGTGTGATTGAGGACGACCTCGACTCGATCCCGGCTGACGCCGAGGGCTTCGAGAAAGCCGAGCGATGCCTTGGTGCTGCGGATCGCGGTCAGGCTGGAGCTGGTGACCAGCAGGACATGGTCGGCGAGCTCGAACGCCTCCAGGGTGTGCTCATCGAGGTGGGAGGGCGTGTCCACCACCACGAACTCGTGCGCGTGGCCCGTCGCGCGGAGGATCGCGCGCAGCCCGGACGCCGTGACCAGGGTGGCCAGCTCGGGGCTCGAAGCGGAGCGGAGCACGCGCACCTCCCCGGGACCGGTGGCGAGGACGTCGTCCAGGAGGGCGGGATCGATGCTCTCGCCGTGCTGCGCAAGATCGGCGATCGAGAGGAGGTGGGTCTCGACGTGGAGCATTGTCGCGAGATCACCAAACTGGAGATCGGCGTCGATGAGCGCCGCGCGGCCGTCCACGCCGCCGGCGAGCGCCACGGCGAGATTCGCCGCGACTGTCGATGTCCCGGTCCCACCCTTGCCGGAGAAGGCGACGATCACCGTGGCGCGCCCACGGGGCGCGATGGGCGTGGTCGCGGAGCTGCCCGGGTCGTGGTTGCTGCCGCTGTCTCGAGCGCGGGAGACCCCGGCTGCCGCCTGGATGGCTTCGACGAGCGCTGCTCCGCCTGCGTTGTCGCGGATGACGCCCGCCAGCCAACCGCCCGGCCCGGTCGCTTCCCCCGCCGCCGTCATCAGCAGCACCCGCGTGGCGGGCGACACGGAGTCGAGCTGCGCAGCGAGGCCGCCGTGCGCAAGGTCGGCAAAAGTCTCGTGCACGAGCAGCACATCGGGCTGACGCAGCCCCGCTTCCTCGATGACCGAGGATGGCTGATGGGCGATGCCGCAGACCTCGACCGCGTCGCCGAATGCGGCGAGCTTGTCCAGGTCTCCGACAATTCGCGCCATCTCGTCCGCGATGAGGACGCGGATCACGGCACCCCCTCATACGCGCCACGCATCGTTCGCATGGTACGGCGGATCGATCCCACGCGGAAGGTCACCCAATCGCGATGCGACACGACGTTCACGCAAATAAAAAGAGGAGCCGTCCCGCGGGGCGGCTCCTCTTGACTGTCCTGGTTGCTTGTAAAAGCTACTGGGCCAGGCCGTTGCTGATGTTCGAGAACACGTTGTTGACCTGCTTGCCGACGACTTGCAGGATAACGATGACGACGATGGCGATAAGGACGAGGATGAGCGCATACTCAACCATGCCCTGGCCTTCCTCAGCCTCCTCACGCTTGCGAGCGATAAACTCAGTTGCGCGAAGGTACAGGGTGCTCAGCATATCCATTCCGTTGTTCACCTCCTTTCGGGTTATATTCCCGGACCAGGGCTGGTGCCCCGAATCCGACTGAAGCGAGTGTGTACCCCAGTCGCAGCAACGGAATGGCCTGCGTGCTAAAGATTGGTAACGAAGAATCGGACACAGCGACGGACACCACCCGGACAACGAGAATCGATGGTGATTCGATGACAACCGCGATACAGACGCGTCGCTCTGAATACAGCTGACCTAGAGTCGGGGCATGGCCCAGGCCGTCGCAATCCCAGCACGCCGGGGAGACCTCGAACGTCGGGTCGACGACATTCGCTTCCTCGTGTTCGGTCGCTCGTTACCAGCCGTGCTGTTCGCACTGCTCGGCTATCGCGTGCTGCTGAATCTCCTCTCGCAGGTGCGCGCGCTGCCGGCGCACGCCGGCCCCGGCAACGTGCTCGCAGGGCCGCTCACCACCGGTGTGTATCTCCTCTTCTGTGTCATCCCGGTCGGCATCTACCTGGTTCGTCCGCGTCCGCGCGCACGCGACGGTCGTGTGGTCGCCCGGGCGGCCGGTTTGGTGGGGACGACGATGCTCCTGGTGGTCGGGGCCTTCTCGAGCCCGGTGCTGTTCACGCCGCCGCTGTTGGTACGTGCTGCCACGGTCCCGCTGACGCTCGGCGCTTTCGTGCTCGGCGTCTACGGCCTGCTCTACCTGCGCCGGAATCTGAGCATCATCCCGGAGGCCCGCCGGCTCGTGACCGGCGGACCCTACCGTCTCATCCGGCACCCGCTCTACGCAGCGGAGATCCTCGCGGCCTCGGCCCTGGTGATCGCCCGGCCCGGCCTGTGGGCAACGCTGGCGCTGGCGCCATTCATCGCTGTGCAGATGCTCAGAGCCACGTTCGAAGAGGGTCTGCTCGCCCGCGCGTTTCCTGAATACAAGCCGTACGCCGCGCGGACGCGAAGGCTGATTCCCTTGCTGTGGTAGGCGAGACAGGTTCGTGCTCCGTCGACCGATGCTAAGGTGGAACGAGTGATGAGCCCCGACGCCGGACACCCCTGCACCCAGGGCGGATGCACGTCGCAAGCGGGCGCCCCCTGCGAGTACGTCGATCGCCGTGGCCGCGAATGCCGCACCGCATGGTGCCCGGAACATCGGGTCACCATCGAAGACCACGTCTATTGCCGCCGTCACGCCGGAGTGGTGAGTGCGCTGCCAAGTCTGGACAGCTCGCTCGCCGTTTCCCTGCCCGATCTCGACAATCGTGCCCCGTCGCTCGTCGGCTGGGTATCGAGGCAGATCGACGGCGACGTGTGGCGGCTGCTCCTGAAGGAGCTGTCGGCGGGCAGCGGCGGTCAGCTGATCGCGGATCCGGTCACGCTCATCTTCGTCGGTATCGGCCGGCAGCGTGCGTGGGAGCGCTCGTGGCGCCTCGACAGCCACGTCGGTATCGCGCATCGCGTGAGCATCGTGGTCGAGGAGGCCGACGACACAACGGTTACCGTCAAGGTCGGCGGCAACCCGGTTGAGCAGCTCGTCCCCCCGTGGATCCAGCACCGCGTCCGTGGCGAGACCGTCGCCTCCGAGGACGACCGAAGGGAGCGCGAGGATTTCTACCAGCGCGTCCTCGATGCGATCGAGCGTGGACTCGGGCACGAGCGCGACCTCACGCAGTACATGGCAGAGGGTCGCCACAGCCTGCCCCAGGGCGGAGCGGGGGCGTAGCCGTGACTCGGGGTCGAATCCTCATCGTCGATGATGATCCGAGGCTCCTGCACATCGTCGCGATGTACCTGGGCATCGAGGGCTACGAGGTCAGCACCGCGGAGAACGGTGAGGATGGACTTGCCAAGGTGGAGGCTCGTGCCCCAGACCTCGTGATCCTGGACATCATGATGCCCGGCATGGACGGCATCGAGACCTGCCGCCGGATCCGCGGTCACCCGCCGACCGCCGCCACGCCGATCGTGATGTTCAGCGCGCTGTCGAGCGACGACGACATCGAGCGCGCTCGGGTTGCGGGTGCCAATCACCTGATCACTAAGCCGTTCAACCTCGTGGGGCTGGGCTCGGTGGTGAAGACCTTCTTCCCCGCGGACGTCGGCTCGACTCGCTGACCCAATCCGGTCAGATCGGTGGCGTGACCACCACGGCGTTCTCGGCGAGGTGCGCACCGAGATTGGCTGGGAGCACCGGCCCGAAGACCGTGCGCGCCTGAGGTTCGAGTCGCGCGACCTGGCCGCTCAGGGTGGCCGCGTGGATGTCCTCGGACATGCTCGCGTAGGTCGGCGCCTTGATCCCGCTCACCGTGATCGCGACCAGGAACAGGACGAGCACCTCGCCGATACCGACGACTGCACCGACCAGGACTCCGCCGATCCGGTCGAAGGCGGCAACGGCGAGCTTCTGCAGGCGGTCGTTGATCAGCAAGCCCAGCACTTCGACGACGATGACCACGAACAGGAAGATCGCCACGAACGACCAGGCGTTGGCCTCGACGCTGTGCGCGTGGATCAGCGCCGCTACGGCGTTCCCCAGGTTGGTCGCGGCGAAGACGCCGACAAACACGCCGATCGCCGCGAAGATGCGGCGAATCAAACCACTGCTCCACCCCAGATAGACGTTCACTGCCACGGCGACGACCAGCAGCGCGTCTGCGAGAACCTGGCCCGGAGTGCTGTCGATAGATGCGACTATCGCGGCCACGACGTGACCGTAACACGGGTCCGGCCCGCTGGATCGGGAATTTCGTTACAGAATTGCACTGTGCAACCCTTCCTGCGCACCGCGCACAGCGACGTCTCGGCTCGCAAGACCTACGATCTGCTCGACGAGCCAATCGGTCCGGACTATGCCGGTCTGCTCGAGTGCGCGCTGGTCCAGTGCACCACCGCCGTGCTCACCGTGAGAGCGGGTGAGCTGAGCCCCGAAGGACAGGCGACCGTCGAGAGCCTGGCGAGGTTCCAGCAGGCGAAGAGCGCCATTACCGCGGGCAGCGTGGTGCGCTATGCCCTGAGCCGCGAAAGCGTCACGGTGCTGCAGGAGGCGACCGCGGGCCTCTATGGCTGGCAGTATCCGGCGCTGCCCGACAACCTCTGCCTCTATCGGGGCGACGGCAGCCCGTGGCTGGTGTCGAGCGCCGGAGCCCGCATCGGCTACCTGGAGGTCTCGCCGTTCGAGAAGCTCCTGATCGGTCGCACCGCACCCGGGCTGGTCGCGGTGCTCGCTCATCAGAGCGCGCGCGACGCCATCCTGGCATACATGGAACGGCGCTTTGAGACCAACGTCGCCACCTTGACCGACCAGCTCACCGAATACGCGCGAATCGTCGTCGCTGATGGTCGCGAGGGTCTCGTCGATGCGCTCGAGGACTGGCTGCGCTCAGGCGAGGAGGCGAGAGTCGCCGCTGCGCTGGAGGTGGCCCGCGCCCTCCAGCTCGTGGAGCTGCGCGCGACCATCGCCGGGTTGCTCCGCGCCGCGATCAGCGAGGACGCTGACGCGCCGGAGGTGTACCGCTCCGTGCCGGCGCTGCGCTCGCGATGGCGCATTGCCCACCAGCGTCAGCTCGAACGGGTCCTCCGCCAGCTGTCCTGACGCGCCGGTCAGGGCTTGGCGCTGAACTGGTGGGCGACCTCGATCACGGCGGGACCGAGGAGCACGATGAAGAGCGTTGGGAAGATGCACCCGACCATCGGGAAAAGCATCTTCAATGGGGCCTTCTGGCCCTGTTCCTCGGCGCGCTGCCGGCGCTTGCGGCGGATCTCCTCGGACTGGATGCGCAGCACGTTGGCGACGCCGACGCCGAGTTGCTCGGATTGGATGATCGCCTGGATGAAGTTGCTCAGCTCTTCGACCTTGCAGCGCCTGCCGACATCATCGAGCGCCTCGAGACGGGGACGGCCGAGGCGAACCTCGTTGAGCATGATCGTGAGCTCTCTGGAGAATTCGTTGTCGTACTTGTCGACCACGCGCGTGAGCGCGGCATCAAAGCTCAGTCCGGCTTCCACCGAGATGGTGAGCAGGTCGAGCGCGCTCGGCAGTGCGAGCAGGATCGACTTCTGACGCTTCTTGATGCGACGTGCTACCACGAGCTGGGGCCCGAGGTACCCGAGGATCAAGCCGCCACCGGGAACCGCCGCCAGGAGTGGCATGGTGAGCGCCGCGAAGAGCGCCAGCGCGAGCCCGATGCTCGTGAACAGCAACATGGAGATCAGCCGCAGTGCGAGGAACCCGGCGGCGGTGAGCCCCCATGGACGCCCGGCGAGATTCAACTTCTCTTGGAGGGCATCGGTGCCGCCCGCTCCGGCGTTGCGATTCAGCCGGTGACCGACCTTGTCGAGGAAGGGACGGACGACACGGTCGAAGAAGGGGAGCGACATCTCCACTTCGGCGAGTGTGGTGGGCGCGCGCCCAGCTTCGGCGAACTGCGCGAGACGGGCCTCGAGCAGATCGCCCTGTCGCGGTGAGACCGACATCGCCAGGCCGAACGCGATCAGCATGATGCCCCCGGCGACTGCGACGGCGAGACCGATAGCCAGCAGACTCATGTCAGACCTCGATCTTCACGATCTTCTGGATCGCGACAGCGCCGATTGCGATGGAGAAGATGGCCACGCCGAGCATGATGTGACCGAGTGGGTCGGTGATCATGGGATCGAAATACGTCGGTGAGAGCAGCGCCAGGAATCCCGCGAGGGCGATCGGCAGGATGGTGATGATCCACCCCGACGCGCGAGCCTGAGCGGTCAGCGTGCGGATCTCTCCCTGGATGCGCACGCGCTCGCGGATGGTGAACGCGATCGTGTCGAGAATCTCGGCCAGATTACCGCCGACCACGCGCTGAATCTGTACAGCGGTGACCATGAGGTCGAAGTCCTCGGATTTGTTGCGCGCGACCATGTGGTTGAGCGCCTCGTCGACGTTGATGCCCAGCGCGATTTCGCGCGTCGCGCGTGCGAACTCCTCGGAGATCGGCGGATTGGCATTCTTCGCCACCGACGCCAGCGCCTGCGCGAAGGAGTGGCCGGCTTTGAGCGCGTTGCTGAGCAGCATCAGCGTGTCGCCGAGCTGGTTGTTGAACGCGCGTGTCCGGCGCTTCTGACGGAACTTGAGAAAGAACCCACTGAGCACGTAGACGAGGATGGGACACGGGACGAACGCGATCGGCGCCCCGAAACGAAGCGCGACCAGCGCGCCGATGCCGACACCGAGACCCACCACCATGAGCAGCCACTCGGAGGACTTCAGCTTGAGATCGGCCTTCTGCAGGTCGTCGGCAAGCTTCCCTGCGTGTGATGTCCGGGAAAGGACCGGGTTCAGGCCATTGGTGACACCTTCGAGCAGGTCCCGGAGCGCGTTGCCGGTCTTGACCCGCGGGGGAGACGCCACTGCAACCGTGTCGCCGCCGTACTGGTTGAGACGGCGCGCCATCTCTCCAGCCTGGTTCTGGCCCCGGCTGAGGAGAAAGGCGAAGATCGAGAGGACTGCCGACGCGGCCAAGGCCGCTGCGACGACTGCGGCTGGCGTCATGACTATCAGCGACCGAACAGGTTGTCCAGCATGCTGGGCGTCACGGTGGTCTCGGTGACCACGGGGATGGTCGGCGGCCCCGACGCCACGTACTTCGGCGTGTAGCTCGAGCCGTCAGCGGCAACCTTGCCCCATTCGGACTGCGGGCGAAGCACGTACTTGACCACGATGAGGTGGTCGCCGTCGCCGATCATGAGTGACGTGAGCAACGCGGCCTGGCTGCGCGGGACCTCGACGAGCAGGACGTTGGCGTTGGTGGCTGCCGCGCCTGCAGCGCCTGCCGCGCCGACGCGGAGCACGAGGACGTCCTGGAACGAGTAGCGCAGGTTGCCCAGGGTACTGCCGGGCGCGTCGCTGGTCACGAGGATATCGAGGTGATCGCCAGGCAGGATGTACCCGGCCGCGGAGACCAGCTCAGGTGTGAAGTTGGCCTGCTGTCCCGACGTGAACGAGGAGGGAAGCGTCGACCCGCCGGGGATGGCCAGCGCGACGAAGCCCTTGGTGATCTGCGTCTCCACGGACAGCGCGGTGGAACCCGTGCCGCTCGAGGTGACCGACAGTGCGGGAGTCGAGAAGAATGCCGGCACCAGCGGCGTGTTGGTCGCCAGCGCGACAGTTGTGGTCTTGCCGACGACGGCGGTGGGATCGGTATATGCGTCGCCTGGCTTTGTGGTCGCAGGGACCTGCGCCGTGACCACCATCGCCTGGGTCAGTGTCGTTCCGGCGGGCACGCTGGCATTGGTGACAACGACGCTGACCTCGTTGCCTGTTCCATTTGAACGCACCAGCAGCAGCACGGCCACCGCCGCCGCCGCCGCCAGCACGATGCCAAGAAGCAAAAAGATTCGGCTGTTCGGTTTATTCGCCTGGATGGCCACCTGTTCTCCTCGGTCTTACTCAGTTGGTGTCGGTCACGCCGTTGCGGCTGCGCTCATCAAGCCCAGCCCTGCTGCACGAGATGACGGCCGCAATCGAGTGTGCAGCCGATGTGCCCTACCTTTCATCGCCTTTCGGTAACAAACGCATCGCACAGCGGACGAGCTTGTTCACGCCAGGTGTGCGCGGCGTTCATCCGCGCAGGCTATTCGTCGAAGCGACCGCTCGCCTGTGCGCGCATCAACATCGCGAGGATGTCATCGCGATAGGGGGCGATGGTCACGATCTTCCGATACAGCTTGAGTGCGCCCTTGTCATCATTGCGCAGTCTGCGCAGCCGCGTGACGCGCTCGAGATATGACACCGCGAGATCGATGTCGTGATCATCCATGCAGATGTCCGCGAGCCGGAGCAGCGGAGTCTCGTGCACCGGGTCCGCGCGCGACGCTGCAAGGTAGCAGCTGAGCGCGGCATTTCCCTTGCCGAGCGATCGGCAGCGGTCACCGGCGTCGAGGGCGAGCTCCGCGAGCGCGCGGCCTCCCACGTCGTTGGCGAGGCGCTGCAACAGGGCGGCAGCCTCGTCGCAGCGCTTGCGACGCAGCCGGTCGTTGATCTCGAGGCGCGCTTCCACGACCTCGGGATCGGTCTCGAATCGGTCATCCCCCGCAGAGCGTTCGAGATCCGCGTCGAGTCCCTGGTCCGCCTCGCCGTCGCGAAGTCTCCAGCCGCGAGCCGGCGCTTCCGGGTCGGCAGGGGCGGGCGGAGGCTCGGCGTGGGTTGCCGGGATGGCGGGCACGGGATCGGTCGCATCGATGCCGCCGGCTGGGCCCGGGGGCGCTTTCGCGGCGCGCTGCACGACCGCGAAATCGGCGAGATCGCTGAGATGGAATCCGTCACGCGGCGCGACGAAGGGCTCCTCATCGTCGGTCTCGGGGTCGCCGACGGGTTGCCCGGATGCGTTCGGGTCCGGTGGGGCGGGTTGCGCGGGGATGTGACCGTTTGCCTCCAGCTCGGGCTCCGCGACCTCGGTGTCCGCAGGCTCGGCTGCGGCGTGGCCGTTGGTCTCGACCGCCGGCCGGGATGCCTTGGCGCCGGTGCGCCGGAAGAGCGTGAACGCGGGACGCGAGGACGGCTCCGCGGCAGGCTCCGTGGCGGCCACCGGTGCATCGGGCTCGGCATAGTCCGGACTGAGCTGTGCGTCCAGCTCGGCAAGTCCCGCCTCGATGTCGTCAACGCTGGTCGCTGGAGCCGGCTCGGGCTCGGCGTGGGTCAGCTGGTCACTCTGCGAGTCGAGCTCGGATTCGGCCGTACCCTCCGGGGGCAGCTGAACATCCGCCTCGAGGTCCGCCGCGGCGTGCGCCTGCTCCCCACCGGGCTCGAGCTCGGTCTCGGCTGCAGCCTCGGGCTCGGGCAGCGGGTCAGGGAGCCACTCGAGCTCGAGGACGGGCGCAGGCGGGGTCTCGACGGCGCCGTTGCGGCCCAGGGCGGCGACCTCTTCGGCGCCGATCAGAGTCGCGTCTGCCGCGTGGCCGTTGGCGCCGTCCCGGCGGGGTGGGGGTTCCGGGAGCGCGTCGAGCGAGAGCAGGTACTCATAGACGGCGCGCTGCAGACGCCTGCTCAAAAAGTACAGCTCGTCCGCGGGAAGCGAATCGGCCGCTGTCGAAGTCACCTGGGTGACCACGTGCAACAGTGACTGCTCGTCGAGACGTTCGTCCATGACGGCAGCATCGAGACCGTTCTCAAGCGATTCCGGAAGGGTCTCGAGGCTGGGGGCCAGGGCGGAGGCAGCGTCGAGCCAGCCCTGACGCAGGATCTCCACGTTGGTTGTGGTCATGGTCATGCGCTGCGGCCAATTGTGGTCGGCTTCGACGCCTGTCTCTGGCACCATGGCGCAACGAATCTGTGACCGCTCGTCATACAGGGGAGCACGGCCTGAGGTGACCGCCATCGTCGTCGACGGTTTACGCAAGGCCTATGGAGCGGTCGAAGCCGTCCGCGGAGTCAGCTTCAGCGTCGAGGAGGGTGAGGTCTTCGGGCTCCTGGGTCCGAACGGCGCCGGCAAGACCACCACCATCGAAATTCTCGAGGGCTACCGGCATCGCGACGCGGGCGCGGTCACGGTGCTCGGCGTCGACCCGGAGGTCGGTGGCAGGAAGCTCCGCGAGCGCGTCGGGCTCGTGCTCCAGGAGGCAGCGCTTCCGGCCATGCTCTCCGTCCGCGAGCTCGTCGAGCTCTATCGCGGCTATTACCCGTCGCCACGCCCGGCCGCCGAGATCATCGAGCTGGTGGGTCTCACCGAGAAAACCAATGAGCGGGTTCGCAAACTCTCAGGCGGGCAGCAGCGTCGCTTGGACGTGGCGCTCGGCCTGGTGGGAAACCCCGACCTGGTCTTCCTCGACGAGCCCACCACCGGCTTCGATCCGTC
>DAITPY010000034.1:0-16468 GCA_036833315.1 Candidatus Dormiibacterota bacterium | reverse complement strand
GCGCTGCTCGCCGGGCTGGTCGGTGGCTTCGTCGCGTACCTCTGCGAGTTCCTGGCGAGGGGCGCCCTCGCGGGCAACAACCGCTTCGGATCGTACGGGCTGCTGCTCGGCGGCGAAGGCGCGCTTCGGGTCGTCTTCGCGGCGATCCTGGCGGTGATCGGGGTCAAGGTGGCGGGCCCGTACGGGGCCTCGATGATCGTCGCCTCGTTCATCGCCATCGCGATCGCGCTGGCCGGGCGGCGGGGGTTGTTCCGGCCCGGTCCACCGGCCTCCTGGTCCGAGGTGACCAACGCGCTCGGGTACCTGCTGATCGCTTCGGTGTTCACCCAGCTGCTCCTGAGTGTCGGCGCGGTCGCCGTGCAACTCCTCGCCACCCCACAGCAGGCGAGCGCCGCCGGACGCTTCCAGCTGAGCCGGATCGTCGCCTACGTCCCGATCTTTCTCTTCCAGGCGGTCCAGTCGGCGCTGCTGCCGAGGCTCTCAGCGCTCGCCGCCGCGGGCCGTCACGCCGAGTTTAGAAGCCTGCTCTTCCGGCTCCTGGTGCTGGTGGGCTGCCTCGGGGTGATCGCCGTCGCCGGATTCACGATCCTGGGCCCGACGGTGACCCGCTTGCTCTTCGGCCAGGGCTTCGAGCTCACCAACCTCGACTTCGCCCTGCTCTCGGCGAGTTGCATCGGGTTCATCGTCACCCAGGTCCTCGGCTACGCACTGATCTCGCTCGCCTCCTACAGGCGCGTCGCGACCGGGTGGGCGGCAGGCGGGATCATCTTCATCGGGGTGGCAGCGCTCGGGTCGCAGCTCTTCCTTCGCGTTGAGCTGGGCCTCCTGTGCGGCGCGATCGCGTCGTCTGCAGTGATGGCCGCGCTCCTGATGTCCCTTTTGAGAGATCGAGACAGCCTCGATACCCAGCCGCGAATTGCGGAGGCTCACACCGGCTGAGACTGGGCCAATGGGAGCTCGTGCCCGGATTGCGCTGGTCGGAGCCGGGGCGATGGGGGCCAACCACGCGCGCGTCATCTCGGAGTCCGACAGCGCCGATCTCGCGGTGATCATCGACACCGACTGCGAACGGGTACGCCCGCTCGCGGAGCGGCTCGGGTGCGCCTTTTCCGAGGATCTCGACGCCGCCGCGGCCTGCGATGCCGCGGTGATCGCCACCCCGACCGCGTTCCACGAGGGCGCGGCGCGAGTCCTGCTCGAGCTCGGCAAGCCGATCCTCGTCGAGAAACCGGTGACCGCGGACCTCGAGACCAGCCGCGCGCTGGTCGCCTGCGCGGAGCGTCGCGGGGTGCCGCTGATGTGCGGCTTCGTCGAGCGCTACAACCCGGTGGTCGCGACCATGCGCAGCCTCCTCGACGAGGAACCGGTGCACATCGTCGGCCTGCGCCACTCGCCCGCCACGCCGCGGAGCACGCTCAGCGTGGTCTTCGACCTGCTGATCCACGAGATCGACCTCGCCCTCGGCTACATGGGCGGGGCGGTGCCGTCGCGGGTCTGCGGGGCGACGAGCACCGCCGGACGCGCGCCGATCCTGGAGGTTGCCGACTGCCTCCTCCACTTCCCGAGCGGCGCGATTGCCACGCTCTCGGCGAGCCGCGCCAGCCAGCGCAAGGTGCGCTCCCAGTTCGTCGCCACGCCGAGCGCGCTCTATGAGGTCGATCTGCTCCGCCAGGACCTCACCGTCTACCGGCACCGCGACCACAAGCAAGGGGTCGGCATCGGACAGGCGGCCGGCTACCGCGCTGAGACGGTGGTCGACATCCCGTTCGTCCGGCATACCGGCGAGCCGCTGGCGCTGCAGTTCCGCCACTTCCTCGATCTCGTCAATGGACGCGGCGACGCCTGCCAGGAGCGCAACTCGATCCTGCCTGCCCACGAGGTCGCCGCCGCGATCGAGGCGTGTCCGTGAGCGAACCGACCTTCAGCTACGTGATCCCGGTCCACAACCAGATCGCCGATCTGCGGCGCACCGTGCGCCTCCTCGTCGAACGCCTCGGCCACCTCCCCGGGTCCGAGGTCATCCTCGTCGAGAACGGGTCGTCCGACGGCTCCGGACCACTGTGCCTCGCGCTCGCGGCGACGTTCGACGGCGACGATGTGGCCGTCAGGGTGACGACGTCTGCGAAGGGCCTGGGATTCGCGTGGCGGCGGGGCATGGCCATCGCGCGCGCCGAGACGACCGTGCTCACCGCCGCCGACCTGCCCTTCGGGTTCACCGATCTGGACGGCTATCTCGGCATGAGCCCGCGGCCGCTCCTGGTCATGGGATCGAAGACACATCCCGACTCCCTGGTGGACACGTCGCTGGTGCGACGGGCGCTGTCAGGGGGATTCGGCGTGCTCCGCGCCGGGCTCGTCGGTGTCGATGTCGACACCCAGGGCACGGTGCTCATCAGGCGCACGCTCGCGCAGTCGCTGCTGCCCCGCTTGCGCAGCGGCGATTTTCTGATCGGTGCCGAAATCAACTGCTGGGCGGTCCGCGAGGGCATCGCGCCGGTCGAGATCCCCGTGGTGTACACGGCCAGCGGCCGGTCAACGGTCTCGCCACTGCGCGACTCGGCGCACATGGCGCTGGGCCTGTTCGCCCTGCGCCGGCGGCTCGTCGCCGACCGGCGGGCGGCGCAGGGCACCCGCGAGGCGACCGCCTCGTGACCGTCACCCCTGCGCCATCGCTGGAGCGCATCCGCATCTCCGCGCCCCAACTCGGCCCCGACGTCGAGGATCTGGTCCTGGCGGTGCTCCGCAGCGGCCACCTGGCGCAAGGGCCGATGGTGGAACGGTTTGAGGCACTGTGCACCGCGATGGCCGGGACCGCGCATGCGGTCGCTGTCAGCAACGGCACCGTCGCGCTCGATGCGGCGCTGCACATCCTCGAGATCGGCCCCGGTCAGGAGGTGATCACCTCGCCGTTCACCTTCGCGGCGACCATCAACGCGATCCTGCGCAGCGGCGCGGCGGTGCGCTTCGCCGACATCGGCGAGGACTTCACGATGGACCCGGCGTCGGCGGCTGCGCTGGTCGGACCGGCGACCACAGCACTGATGCCGGTGCACCTCTACGGACTGCCGGCCGACATGCCGGCGCTCACCTCATTGGCGGCTGCGCATGGCCTCGCCGTCGTCGAGGATGCCGCGCAGGCGCACGGCGCCGAGGTCGGCGGCCGGCGCGCCGGCAGCTACGGCCTCGGCTGTTTCTCGTTCTACGCCACCAAGAACGTGACCAGCGGCGAAGGCGGCTGCATCACCACCGACGACGCGACGCTCGCGCAGCGGCTCCGCGTTCTCCGCAACCAGGGCATGCGCGGTCGCTACGATTATTCCATCATCGGCCAGAACTGGCGGATGACCGACATCGCCGCGGCGATCGCCATTCCTCAGATGGAACGTCTCGATGCGATCAACGCCTCGAGATGCGCCAATGCTGCGGTGCTGACCTCGCTGCTCAGGGGCAACCCGTCGATCGCCACCCCGAGCGTCCCCGCCGGACGAGGACACGTCTGGCATCAATACACGGTGCTGCTGTCGCCTGGCCTCGACCGCGATCGCGTGGTCGCATTCATGTCGTCGTGCGGCGTGGACGCCGGTGTGTACTACCCCACTCTCGTCTGGGATCACGATGCGTATCGGCAGCATCACAACGTGCATCGCGACGACACGCCGATCGCGCGCGACGTGGCGTCGCGCTGCCTTTCGCTTCCGGTGCATCCCGGGCTCAACGCACACGATCTCGAACGCGTGGCGGAGACGCTCGCCGCGGCGATTCGCGCCGCTTGATCCCGGGGAGCGGGGCTCAGTGCGGGGCTGTCGACTCGATCGCCGTGAGCAGCTCGTCGCCCTGGTCGCTTGGTCCCACCAGCGCCATGCGCACGTCGCCGATGCCCGCCGCGATGCGCTCGGCGACCGCCTGCACCTCGTCCGCGGTGACCTTCATGATCGCCTCGGCGCGATCGTCCGGTGTCTCCAGCGGCAGGCGCGCCCGCCAGCGGCTTCCGTAGAAGCGGGCGCTCGCGATCGCGGTCTCCGTCGACCGGAGCAGGCGCCCGACCATCGCCGACTTCGCGGCGGCGAGCTCGTCAGCGGCCACACGTTTCGCGGCGATCTTACGGAACTCCTTGAACGCGAGACTCGTGGCCCTGCGAGCGTCCTTGGGCCGGGTCGCGGTCGCGATCGCGAACAGACCGGTGTCGTCAAATCCAGCGTGGTGCGCGTAGATACTGTAGACGAGACCATTGCGCTCGCGGACCGTCTGAAACAGCCGTGAGGACATCCCACCACCGAGCACGTGTGTCATCACCGACAGTGCTGTGCGCTGCGGGTCGCTTGCCGGAATGCCCGGCACGGCGAACACCATGTGCACCTGCGGTTCCTCCTCGCGAGTCACCGGACGCACGTTCACCGTGTAGCGGTCACCGAGCCCCCACTTGGCACGCGAGCGCGCCTTGGGAGTCGCATGCGGTATATCGGAGAGGAATCCCATGGCGTCCTCGTGCGAAAGGATCGCGCCGCCGGCGATGACCAGGCACATTGATTCCGGCGCATAGAAGGTCCGGTGGTAGCTGGTCAACTGGTCCTGGGTCGCCTTCTCGATGACCGAGGGAAACCCGGCCGCCGACCACGACATCGGCTGATCACCACCGAATGCCACGGTGCCGAGCCGGTCCCAGATCCAGCCGTCGGGGTCGGCGAGGCGCATCGAGAGCTCCTGAAGCACGACGTTGCGCTCGCGCTCGATCTCCTCGGCGGCGAAGAGCGGCCTGCTGAGCATGTCGCAGATGATGTCCGCGAGCTGCAGCATCGCCATCGCGGGGCCTTCGGCGAAGTACGCGACCTCCTCGGTGTCGGTGTATGCGTTGGTGTTGGCGCCGAGCCGGTCGATCTCGCGCGAGATGATCTTGGTGGTCGGACGGCGCTCGGTGCCTTTGAAGAACATATGCTCGAGGTAGTGCGCGAGGCCCGACGTCTGCGCAGTCTCGTCGCGGGAACCGGCGCGCACGATCAGGAAGATGCCGGAGTTGCGACTGCTCGAGGGCGCGTTGAGCAGGGTGACACCGTTGTCGAGAACGGTCAGTTCCGGCGTGAAGGGGGGCAAGTCCTTGGGCATGGCTATGAGGTTCCCGATTCCCAGGATGCGAGATACGCGCGCTGTTCGTCGGTGAGCACGTCGATGTCCACGCCCATCGCCTGCAACTTGAGGCGCGCCACTTCGCGGTCGATCTCGAGCGGGACGTCGTGCACCGCAACCGCCAGGTCCTGGTGGTGCTTGGCGATGTGCTCGGCGCAGAGCGCCTGATTGGCGAAGCTCATGTCCATCACCGCGGCCGGATGGCCTTCGGCGGCGGCCAGGTTGAGCAGGCGTCCTTCGGCGAGCACGTGGACGGTGCGCCCGTCGCGCAACCGGTGCGACTGCACGAAGGTCCGCGGGGTCGTGACCTCGACCGACATGTCGTCGATGGCGGCGAGGTTGATCTCGTCGTTGAAGTGGCCGCTGTTCGCCAGGATCGCTCCATCCTTGAAGCGTTCGACGTGGGCGCGGTCGATCACATTGATGTCACCGGTGACCGTGATGACGATGTCGGCTTCGGGAGCCGCTTCTGCGAGCGTCATGACCCGGTAGCCGTCCATCACGGCTTCCAGCGCGCGAGTCGGATCGACCTCAGTAACCACCACGTGGGCGCCGAGTCCTTCCGCGCGGCTGGCCAGCCCGCGGCCGCACCATCCATACCCGCACACGACGAGGGTCTTGCCGGCGAGCAGGACATTGGTCGCTCTGATGAGACCATCGAGGGTGCTCTGGCCGGTGCCGTAGCGATTGTCGAAGAGATGCTTGGTCAACGCCTCGTTGACCGCGATGATCGGGAAGCGCAGCGCGCCGTCGGCGGCCATCGCACGAAGCCGGATCACCCCGGTGGTGGTCTCCTCGGTGCCGGCGATCACATGCTCGAGCAGCTCGCGGCGTCCCTTGTGCAACTCCGCCACCAGGTCGGCGCCGTCGTCCATGGTGATCTGCGGGCGCGTGTCGAGCACCGACTGGATGTGCGAGTAGTAGCGGGCGGAATCCTCACCCTTGACGGCGAATGTCGGAATCCCATACTGCCGCGAGAGTGCCGCTGCCACCGGGTCCTGGGTGGAGAGCGGGTTGCTCGCGCAGAGCGTCACGTCGGCGCCACCTGCCTTCAGCGTGATGGCGAGGTTCGCGGTCTCACTGGTGATGTGCAGGCACGCACCGATGCGCAACCCCTGGAGCGGACGCTCGCTCGTGAACCGCTCGCGGATGATGCGCAGCACCGGCATCTCCCGCGCGGCCCATTCGATCAGACGCTGCCCGTCGCCGGCCAGGCCGAGGTCGGCCACGTCCGATTCGGCGGCTTTCAGCATGTTGGTCACTCGATTCCTCCGTTCGTCTTCATACGCGCAACAGCGCCGTGTACGGGCGCCCGCCGAGCGCGGCCGATCCCCCAAGTGCGCTCAACTCAATCAGAAACGCGAATCCCGCGATGTCACCGCCCAGGCGCTCCACCAGCGCCGCCGCCGCGCCCGCGGTGCCGCCAGTCGCGAGCAGGTCATCGACGATCAGCACGCGTTGCCCCGGCTCGATCGCGTCTGCGTGTATCTCGACGACCGCCTCACCGTACTCGAGGCTGTACGACTCCGAGATCCGATCCGCGGGCAGGCGTCCCTCCTTGCGGATCGGGGCGAACCCGGCGCCGAGCCGGTCGGCGACCGCCCCGCCAAGGATGAATCCGCGGGATTCGATCCCCGCAACGATCGCGATCCCACGATTTCGGTACGGCTCGGCGAGCGCCCCGACCGCGGCGGCGAAGGCCGGTCCGTCGCCGAGCAGTCGCGTGATGTCCTTGAAGACGATGCCGGGGCGTGGAAAGTCGGGTACATCTCGAATGAGAGCGCGCAGCCGTTCCGCCACGTCCTGCTCTTGAATCGTCACCGGAGCCAGTCTATCCGACAGACTCTGTGGCCGTGCCCTCTCCACCGAGCGCGCCGACGTGAGGGTGCTCATGGACGGCCGCCCCCTGCAGGGGGCGTCATCGGTCAGAGGGATCGGGAGCTACGCGCGCGGGCTGATCGGGGGGTTCGCCGAGCTCGACGATCCTCCGGACGTCAGCCTGCTCCTCTCCGAGCACCGCGAGCCTCCACCCGAAGTCGGCGACAGCGCCAGCGCCGCGCCGCGGCGCATCAGGGTCGTGCATCCGACCCTCCAGCCCATCGCCGACACGATCCTGGTGACGCGGGCGCTCCGCCATGCGCGCGTCGACGTGTATCACGCCATCGAGTTCGGACAACCGCTGCGCACGCGGCTGCCCGTGGTGGTGACGGTCCACGACCTGATCCCCTTCGTCATGCCGCGCGACTACCCCTGGGTGCGCAGGGCGCGATTGCTCGGGCTGCGCCTGCTCTCACGCGCCGACGCGGTCATCGCCGTGTCGGAAGCCACACGCCGTGACGTGTTGCGCCTCACCAGCACGAGTCCCACCCGCATCACCGTGATCCCGGAAGGGATTTCGCCGGTCTTCCGAGCGGCGCCACCGGAGTCGGTGGAGGCGCTCCGCGCACGACTCCACATCGACAGGCCGTTCCTGCTCGCGGTGGGCACCTTCGACCCCCGCAAACGCATCGCGCTCCTGGCCGACGTGGTCCGCCAGGTGCGCCGCAACCACGATGTCGAACTCGTGATCGCCGGCGATCAAGGGACCTTCGCGGACACCGTCATGCAGGCACTCTCCCGCGCGGGGCTTGCGAACCACAGTCGCGTGATCGGCCACGTCTCGACCGCGGACCTGGTGACCCTCTATACCGGCGCTGCGTGCCTCGTGTTTACGTCGGCGTATGAGGGATTCGGGCTGCCACCGCTCGAGGCCATGGCGTGCGGCACGCCGGCAGTGGTGTTCGACAACTCGTCGCTGCCTGAGGTGAGCGGCACCGCCGCTGCGGTCGTTCCCGACGGCGATGCCACGCTGATGTCCGCAGCGATCACTCGCGTGCTCGACGACCCAGGCGAGCACGAACGCCGCCGTGTGCAAGGCCTTGCCTGGGCCGCGACCTTCACCTGGGGTCGCGCCGCAGCGAAGACTGTCGACGTCTATCGTGCCGCGATCAAACGCTGACCGCCGCGCGCCGACTACTCCTTTTCGGTTACTCGATATTCGAGGTAGGCGCCGAACATCAGTCGCGTCTGGGCCTCGAGTGCAGGGATGACACTCAGCGCCAGCCCCACGACCGGGTACGTGAACAGTTGCAGGTCCGCCCAGCGCCGTCGCCACCACGGCCAGGCGGTGGGCTTGGGGCAGATGCGGTGGTCCACCTGCACGAGCAGCAGCGTGTTGAGCAGCGTGATCGTGAGGATGCTTGCGCTCGCGGTGCCGAGCAAGGTCGCCGTCGACGTGAGGCTGTAGTCGAGATCGATGAATGCCGGGAGTGCCCCGCCAAAGAACAGCAGCAATGGTAGGGTCGCCCAGGTCAAGTGGTTGAAGATGAGGCTCGAGTAGCGCCGGGCCCGCATCCGCCACGGGATTTCAGGATGGATCAGCATTCGCGCGGTCACGTATGGGATATCGGTCGCACCCCAGGCCCATCGCTTGATCTGGTTGTACTGCGAGGCGTGGGTCGCGGCGTACCCCCGCGCCCGGGGCGCATCCCCGCTGACGGTCAGGAACGCGGGGCGCAGATTGAGCTTGCCACGGCAGTGAAAGAAGCTCTTCCAGAAGAACCGGGAATCCTCAGGGATCACATCGGAGTCCCAGTATCCGACGTCGTCGAGCAGGTGCAGGGGCAGCGTGTATGAGGAGAACATGATCAAGCGCTGTGGGTTCTGGTGCAGGAACATCTGCCACTGGGTGGCGGCGGTGGCCATGATTCTGACCGCGGTGGGAACACGCCACAGGTTGTTGAGGAACACCGGCACCGGTTGCCAAATCGACAGGAGACGATCATCGGCGCTGCAGAACTGCAGAGTGATGTAGGCGAAGTACTGCGGATGGAGGCGGAAATCCGAGTCGAGGTCGGTGACGAGGGTGCGTTTCGGGTCGAGCCCGAGCTCGTCGCAGGCTGCCTTGAGCACCGGTCCGCCGTATGCCATCGCCGCGGATTTGCCCACCACGATTCCTGGGAGCAGGGGATCGCGGATGTGCAGGAATGCGAGGAACTTATCCGCGAACTCGTCGCGCAGGCGGCTCACATTCTCGATGCCACCGGCGTCGGTCTCGCGGGTGATGATCGCGCAGACGCGCAGGAGTTCCGGGTAATTCTGGGCAGCGAGGGCGGCGACGGTGGCGCGGAGCACCGCATAGGACTCCGTATACGTCGGGATCAGCGCGCACTGCACCACCTCGGAGGGCGCCGGCGACCCCTCGGGCAGCGATGCCTCGAACTCCTGGCAGCGTAGCCACCAGTCGACCCGAGCGTTCGCCTGGAGGGCACCCAGGGTCCGGCGAACGCAGATCACCGTGATCGTCGTCCGGACCAACCAGTAGGAGTCGAGCAGCACCGCCCCGGCCCCGAGGATCCAGAGCATGCTCGGGTCGTTCAGCTTGATCGTGAAGGCGACGACGACCGGGACGAGCAGTGCGAACCACGTGAGCGCGCCGGGGAGGATTTCAAGGAGCCGCTGCTGGGTATGTTGCGACAGCGGGATCGCTGAGGATCGCGCGATCATCTGCCCCGCAGTCTACCCATCCGCCCCACATGAGCCTGAATGCCCAAACAACCAACCGACCCCCCCAATGACGCCGAACAGGACGAATCCGACACCCCTCCCGCCGATCCGCCTGAGGGTGATGCCGTCGAACTGGACGACACCGAGGAGATCGAGATCGAGATCGAGGTCGTCGCGGTCGTCGGAGACACTGGCGACGACGATGATGACGAGGACGAGGACGACGATGAGGACGACGAGAAGGCGACGGTCATCGCCCCCGTCGTTGCGCCCGTGGTAGTGGCGGCCCCGCCGCGGCCCTCGCCAACCCCGGGGCGGCCCCCGGGTGCCCGGGAGGAGCCACCGCCGCCTTTCGGGATCGGCGAGCACATCATCCTCATCTCGAATACCCGCCCCCGCACCGGCGCCTCGATCGGCGACTACCCGGTCGGGTCCAAGGGGATCGTCGAGACGGTGCTGAGCCAGACTGCGATCATTCGCTTCGACAGGCATCCCGACTTCAAGGAGGTGGTCGCATTCACCTGCCTTGAGACCACCGAGACGCCGGAACGCGCCGCCGAGTTGCGCCTCGCGATGGTCGAGCCGGTCCGGGTGTCCGATCGTGGCCCGCGGCCTCCGGTAGACCGATCGGACGGTGCGGCGTCGCCCACTGAGGCGCCGCCGGCACCAGCGGGAGCTGTCGCTCCGGCGCCCAGGCCGGCGCCTGTGGCTCCGGTGCGCGAGGAGCCGACACCGGCGGCCAAGGCTGCCCCGGCACATGCTGCCGCCGTGCCCCCCGTCGCCAAGGCGCCCGCTTCGCCCGCAAAGCCGGTTGCGAAACCCGCCACCGCCCAAACGGCCGCACCCGCTGCGAAGGCCGCCGCCCCCGTCCCTGCCGTCAAGCCGGCATCAATCTCCAAGCCCGCGACGATCAGTAAGTCCGCCGCTCACGCCAAGCCCGTGGTGAGGGCGGGAGCGTCGGGCACGGTCAAGTCGGGCGCCAAGCCCAAGCCCGCTGCCAAGTCCACCGCGGCTGCGAAACCGAAATCCGTGGCGAAGGCGAAACCCGTGCCCAAGGCCAAGCCAGTCACAAAGTCCAAACCGGTCGCCAAGGCCAAATCAGCGGCCAAAGCCAAACCGGTCGCCAAAGCCAAGTCCGTCACAAAGCCCAAGCCGGTCGCCAAGGCAAAGGCAGCTAGCAAGGCCAAGGCTCCAGCCAAGGCCGCGGCTGCGGCGAAGCCGAGGTCGACGGCCAAGCCGGCCGCGAGATCAGCCGCCACCGCCTCGCGAGCGGCCAAACCCGCTCAGCGGCCGGTCGCGAAGCCGGCAGTCCGCCCGAAGCCGGCCGCGAAACCGGTGGCCAAATCGAAGGCGAAGCCCGTCGCGAAAACCGCCTCGACCAAGGCGGCGCGAGCGTCCTCGGCTCGTCAGCGACCGACCGCGAGCGCCTCTTCGCGAGGAAAGAGTCCGGCCAAGTCGGCGCGTTCCAAGCCGAGCGACAGCCGCCGGTCCCGCTGATCCGATCGGGTCACCCGCCGGTTCGGTCCGGCGGATTCTCCTCCGCGGCGTAGACGCCGCGATAAGCGGGCGGGAGCAGCGCCGCGATCCTGGAGCCAATCAGATCCGCAACCGCCTGATCGTCACGGCGTTCGCCCGGGGATTGATCGGGTAGGTGAAATACCGGGCCGTATCGCATCCGGATCGGCACGCGCTTCGGCAGCCGGCGGCCTCGACCCAGCGCCGTCTCCGTTCCCCAGACCGCCACGGGCAGGATCGCAGCCCCAGAACGACGAGCCAGGAAGCCGACGCCCGCCTCGGCCCGGCGCATCCCGGGCGTGGCTGACCGAGTGCCCTCGAGGAAGATCAGCAGCCGCCCCTTGCGGGCGAGGACGTCGAGCGCGGTCCGCAGGGCTCGCCTGTCGGGTGTGCCTCGGTCGACAGGGAAGCAGTTGCAGCCCCCCATGACCCACGACGCGACCGGGTTGGAAAATAGTTCGCGTTTGGTGATGCAGTAGATCGCCCCCGGAGCCCAGCCACCGAAGATGAAGGGGTCGATGTTGCTGAGGTGGTTGCAGACCACGAGCAGCGGACCCTCTTTCGGAAACCCAGCCGGCGGGTCCACGCGCAGGCTGCGTCCGAAGAATCCGCGCAGGACGACCTTGCAGATCAACGAGACGGCGTGGTAGCGCCAGGTCTTGCGGCCGTCGTCGCGGACGGGGAAGTGCTCGGGAAACCCGGGAATCTCGGCGGTCACGATGCCCGATGGTAGGACGTGTCGCATCGGCGACCATACAATCCTGGCCCTGCCCCCTTAGCTCATCGGTAGAGCAGCCGGCTTTTAACCGGTTGAGGGAGGTTCGATTCCTCCAGGGGGCACCATTTCGCAGATTGGGATTCCGGCGGATCGTTCCCGAGTCCTAGAACCACAACTCGATCCCCATCGACAAAGGGTGAGGCGCCATTGGTGCCTCATCCTTTTGTTGATCCGGGAGTGCTTACGAACTTGTCCTGTTCGCAATCGATCGTGTGGCTGCATAGAGAACGAGCGTGCCCTCCAGGGTTGACCGCTCGCCGATGCGCGTCAGTCCGACCTTCTCGAGGACCCGTTGCGAGTCGACATTGGTCGCGAGCACACAGCCGACCACCATCGTCACCCCGGCGGCCGATCCCCATTCGAGGACTGCTCTCGCGGCCTCTGTCGCGATGCCGCGGCCCCAGGCACTCCGCACGAACGCATACGCGAGTTCCGTTTGCGGTGACTGCGCGTCGGGTCGGAGCCCGCAGCGCCCGAGAAATCCTCCACTCGCGCGATCGTCCACGCGAAAGGTCTCTCGCCCGACATCGGGGCAGCTCGTCGAAAGCGTTCGGTTGAGCCATTCCATGGACTCATCTCGAGTGCGAGGCTCTGGCACGCCCGACGACCCGAGCATGACCTCGGGATCTGAATACATCGCAGCCAATTCCTCGAAGTCGCCCGGGGACAGAGGAGTCAGTCTGAGCCGGCTCGTCAAGATCGTCGGCACGAGGGCAAGCGTAACGCCTCGAATCAGCGGGTTATGGCGGGCTGGCCATCTAATACGCCTGCCACCCATGAGGCACAATCACCAGCATGTCCAACGGTCAGATCGACGCTTATATCGCTGCACTCCCTGAGTGGCAGCGCGAGAACCTGACGCGCTTTCGGAAGGCCGTCCACCGCGTCGCACCCTCCGTCGAGGAGGGCTGGAAATGGGACGTCCCGGTGTTCCTGGTCAACGGGCATCTGGTCTGCGCCATGTCCGCCTTCGCGAAGCACACCAAGTACAACTTCTTCGGCGGCGCCGGGCTCGCAGATCGTGATCAGGTGTTCAACAGCGGGTTGGAATCGAAGCGATCACGTTCGATCGATCTCGCCGAGGGCGGCACCGTGGACACCGTTGCGCTGGACCGCCTGCTCACCGCCGCCTTCGCGGCAGCGGACGCGCCACCAAAGAAGGGTCGCTGAGTGCGATGAGCCGGATCAATGATGTCGGCGGCATGGAGGGGTTTCCGGCGGTCGTGCAGGAGCTCGATGAGCCGCCGTTCCATGCGGACTGGGAAGCGCACGTCTTTGCGATGAACCGCGCTCTGATCGGGCGTGGTATCTACAACCTCGACGAATTTCGTGACGCGGTCGAGCGCATGCCCCCGTCGCAGTACCTGGCAGCCTCGTACTACGAGCGCTGGTTCCACGCCATCAATACCCTGCTGGTGGAGAAGGGCGTAGTCACGGCCGCTGAAATGACCGATGACTGAGCTGTTCGCCTCAGGCGATCGCGTCCAGACCAGCCGAATGGAGCCGCCGCACCACACCAGGCTTCCCCGCTACGCACGGGGGGCGGTCGGCGTGGTTATCGAATGCGAGGGGGCGTATCCCCGGCCGGACGACCGGGCGCGCGTGCTCAACGCCGAGCCGGAACCTGTGTACGCCGTGCGGTTCGCGGCGCGGGACCTGTTCGGAGAGGGCGAGCACACGGTCACGATCGCGCTCTGGCAAAGCTACATGAGCGCGGTCGACGAGGACAGGCGATGAGCGGCGACCACGTTCACACCGGCGGGTCCATTGCGGCGCGCGTGCGTCATGTCGAGGGCTTGCTCGAGGAGCGCGGGCTTGTTGACGCGCGCGAGCTGGACGGGGCTCTGGAAGCCTTTCTTGGTCGCGCATCGCCGGCCAACGGCGCGCGCGTGGTCGCTCAGGCGTGGATCGACGAGTCGTTTCGCATGCGGCTGCTCGAGGACGCGAACAGCGCGATCGAGGAGTTGGGGCTCTCCATGGGCGGCGGCCTTCAGCAGCAACGGCTCAAGGTCGTGGCCAATTCCCAAGAGCTCCACAACGTCATCGTCTGCACCTTGTGCTCGTGCTATCCGATCGCCCTGCTTGGGCCGTCCCCGACTTGGTATAAAAGCGAGGCGTATCGCTCCCGCGTCGTGCGCGACCCGCGCGCGATGCTGTCAGAATTCGGTTTCGACCTGGATGCGGCCGTCCACGTGAGCGTGTGGGATTCGAGCGCTGAATCCCGATATATGGTGTTGCCGCGACGACCGGCCGGTACGGACGGCATCGACGTGCCCCAGCTGTCATCGCTGGTCACCCGCAACGGCCTGATCGGCGTCGCCCCGCTGTAACCCCGTTTAGACCTGCGCGCCCGCTGCGTCGGGGTCGTCGGGCGCCGACGGGTCGCTCAATTTCGCTTCGGCTCGCGCGAGTTCGGCAAGGACCTCCTCCTCGATGCCGACCCTCCCCAGGAGGCGGCTCTCGTCGGGGATTGACTCATGCACGTCATCGGCGGGTACTTGTTGGTCGCTGACGTCGAGGCCGGTGTCGTCGCCCGGTGTTGCCGTATCGCTCATGCCTTCAGGCCACTCCAAAGTCGTGAATCGGATCGCCTCCATTCTCCAATACTCGCTCGGCCTCCCGGCGCATCATTGCAGCGATGCGACACGATCTCCCGATCGGCACAGTGACCTTCCTGTTCACCGATATCGAGGGTTCCACGACGCTGTTGAGGGACCTCGGCGCCAAGGCATATGCGGAGCTACTGGGCGAGCACCAAGGGCTGCTCCGGGAGGCCTGTGCTACACATCACGGCGTCGAGGTTGACACCCAGGGTGATGCGTTCTTCATGGCCTTCTCGACAGCGGGTGATGCGCTGGCGGCAGCCGCTGACGCGCAGCGGGCGCTCTCCTCGCATCGAGTCCATGTCCGGATGGGCCTGCATACCGGCGCTCCGCACCTGACGGCGCACGGCTACGTCGGCATCGATGTGCACAAGGCAGCGCGGATCGCCGCAGCCGGTCACGGCGGCCAGGTGTTGCTGTCAAAAGCAACTCGTGAACTGGTCGACGTCGGGGTCACCGACCTGGGCGAGCACCACCTGAAGGATTTCGCTGAGCCGGTGTGGATCTTCCAGCTTGGGACGGCGCACCACCCTCCGCTGAAGACCATTTCGAACACCAACTTGCCGCGACCGGCCAGCTCGTTCGTGGGCCGGGAGCGCGAGGTTCGCGAAGTTACCACCCAACTGAGAAATGGCGCTCGTCTGCTCACGCTCACCGGCACGGGGGGATCGGGGAAGACCCGTCTGGCAATCGAGGCGGGGACGGAACTGGTGCCTGACTTCAAGGGTGGTGTGGGGTGGGTGGCACTGGCTGTCGTCAGAGACCACGGCCTGGTCATGCAGGTCGTGGCCGAGGCGCTGGGGGCGAAAGGTGTCGACCTGGCCAGTCACATCGGCCACCGCGAGTTGCTGCTCCTGCTGGATAACTTCGAGCAGGTGGTTCAGGCCGCACCCCAGCTGGCCGCACTGCTGGAGGCCTGTCCGAACCTCACGCTGCTGGTCACCAGTCGGGAGCTGCTGCGCATACGCGGCGAGGTCGAGTATCCGGTGCCGGCACTTTCGGATCCGGAGGCATTGACCCTCTTCTCCACGCGTTCACATCTCGATGGCGACCCTGTCTCGGCGCTGCTGTGCCGCCGACTCGACAACCTGCCGCTCGCCATAGAGTTGGCGGCCGCGCGCACGGCGGTCCTGTCGCCGGCGCAGATCCTGGACCGACTCTCGCAGCGACTCGATCTGCTCAGGGGCGGCCGCGATGCCGACGCCAAACAGAAGACTCTGCGTTCGACCATCGAGTGGTCGTACGAACTCCTGAATGAGGGAGAGAAGCGGCTGTTTGCCAGGCTCGGCGTCTTTGCCGGAGGCTGCACACTCGAGTGCGCTGAAGAGGTGGCGGACGCGGATATCGACGTTCTGGAGTCGCTGGTCGACAAGAGTCTGGTCGGCCACTCCGGGGAACGGTTCTGGATGCTCGAGACCATCCGCGACTACGCGCTGGAATGTCTGAGAGCCTCCGGCGAAGAGGACGACGTTCGGCGGCGGCACCTGGCGTGGTTCGTCTCACTCGTGCAGCGCTCGGACGCTGAGCTCTACGGCCCGCAGCAGCGAGACGTCGGTCGGGAGATGGAGATCGAGTTCGCCAACGTGCGAGCTGCCTTTGAGTGGAGCCTGGCGAGCGACGACATCGAGGCTGCGCTGCGGCTCGTCAGCGTCCGTCGTTTCTGGCAGTCCTTGCAGGAACATCAGGCGGAGGCGCTCGCGTGGACCGAAACCTTGGTCATGCGAGCAGGAGCCGCGGACCCGGCGCTGCGTGCGCGAGCGTTAGGGATCGCTGGAGAAGTGCGCCGGGTACGCGGCGATCTCGACAAGGCTTGCCAATATCTCGAGGAGGCCCTTTCGATACAGCGTGGGCTCGCGGATGAGGCCGCGTTGTCCCGACCCCTCTACATGCTCGGGCGGGCCGAGAC
>DAITPY010000033.1:0-16735 GCA_036833315.1 Candidatus Dormiibacterota bacterium | reverse complement strand
GCATCGACCTCCACGCCCTGCACGGCTCAGGACCCGGTGGCATCGTCACCAAAGGCGACGTGCTCGCCGCCAAAACCGGAGGTGGCCCGAGGCAGGACGCAACCGTCCACGTCGCCGCCGGTGAGACGGCGGAGGCTATCCGTGGGCCGGCCGCCGCGCTCGTCGACTACATGGAGCGCAGCCGCGACATCCCCACTGCCACGTCGTTCCGGAGCATCGCGGTCGACATTCTCGACGCGCGCCGGCGCCAGCTCAACGACGCGCTCGCGGCGGCCGGCAAGACCGGCAAGGTGTCCTTCACCCACCTCATCGGTTACGCGATCGCGCGCGCCGCAGGCGCAAGCCCGGCGATGACCACGCACTTCGCGCGCACGCAGGACGGTAAACCCGCGCGAGTGCCGGGGCCAGCACATCTGGGACTCGCGGTCGACAGCGTGCGCAAGGACGGCTCGCGTTCCCTCGTCGTGCCCGTGATCCGGGACGCGGCGCAACGCAAATTCAGCGACTTCCGCGATGAGTACGAGCGGTTGATCGAGCGGGCGCGCACCGGCGCGCTCTCCGTCGAGGAGTTGCAGGGCGCGACCCTGACGCTCACCAACCCCGGGGGTATCGGCACGGTTGCGTCGGTGCCGAGGCTCATGCCGGGTCAGGGGACGATCATCGCCGTGGGGGCGATCGGGTTGCCGGCGGAGTGGCGAAACGTGCCGGAGGCGAGCCTCCGCGACCTGCGCATCGGCAAGGTCATGACCATGAGCAGCACCTACGACCACCGGGTCATCCAGGGCGCTGAATCCGGGGAATTCCTCGGCCGCATCGAGTCGCTGCTCGATGGCGCCGACGGCTTCTACGAAGACGTAGCTGCCAGTCTTGGCCTCAACCTGCAACCCCTCGAATCGGCGCCGCTGCAGGCTCCGGCACCTGCGCAACCCGCAGCAGCGGGCGCACCGATCCCCTCGTCACCCCTGACCGCACCCGACCGAGCGCTGCTCGGCGCGATGCAGGCCGCCACATCGCTCATCAAAGCGCACCGGACCCACGGTCATCTCGGCGCGCACCTCGATCCACTCGGCTCGCCGCCGATCGGCGATCCCGCCATGGATCCCGCGACCTACGGCCTCACCCAGGAGATGATGGAGCGGATCCCGGCCGATCTGCTGCGCGTGTACGTGCCTGGACGCAACCTCGCCGAGGTGCTCCCAAATCTGCGGAGCACGTACTGCAGCACGATCGCCTTCGAGATCGAGCACATCTCGAGCCACGAGCAGCGCGTCTGGCTGCGCGAGCACATCGAGTCGGGCGCGTACCGGCCGACGTTCAGCGTCGAGGACCGGCTGCGGATCCTCGAGCGCCTCACCAAGGTCGACGCAATGGAGCGCTACCAGCGCGCGACATTCCTGGGTCAGAAGACGTTCTCCATCGAGGGACTCGATGCACTCGTCCCGATGCTGGAGACTCTGCTGACCAACGTTGCCGCCGACGGCATCGGCGAGGTGGTCATGGGGATGTCGCATCGCGGACGGCTTGCGGTCGTCGCCCATGTCGCCAACCACCCCTACGAGTCGATCCTCAACGCCTTCGAGCTCGCGTCGGCGCGGCGCGACATCACGCTTTTCCGTTCGACCGGCGACGTGAAATACCACGTCGGCGCAACCGGGACGTATCACACCGAGACCGGCAAGGTGATCCTCGTGCGCATGCTGCCCAACCCGAGCCATCTCGAGGCGATTGATCCCGTCGTCGAGGGATGGTGTCGCGCCGCACAGACCCAGCGTCGCGCCACGACTCTCCATCTCGATCCGCTGGCTGCGCTGCCGGTGCTCATCCACGGCGACGCCGCTTTCGCGGGACAGGGCGTCGTCCAGGAGGTCCTCAACCTCCAATCTCTGCCGGGGTATACCACCGGCGGAACGGTGCACTTTATCGCCGACAACCAGGTGGGGTTCACAACCGACCCGCAGGAGGGCAGGTCGACACGGTATGCGTCGGATCTCGCCAAGGGCTTCGACATCCCGATCGTCCACGTCAACGCGGACGACGTCGAGGCGTGCGTCGCCGCGATCACCTTTGCGTACGACTACCGCCGCATGTACCACCGCGACGTGATGGTGCACCTGATCGGGTACCGGCGCTTCGGTCACAACGAGGCGGACGAGCCGGCGTACACGCAGCCGCTCATGTATCTGAAGATCCGCCAGCACCCGACGGTGCGCGAGCTGTTCGCGGCGCAGCTGATCGCCGACGGACTGATCAGGCCCGACGAGGTCGACGCCATGGCCAAGGCCGCGTACGGCCGCGTCGCCGAAGCCCACAAGCGCGTGAAGGAGCATCTCGCCGCGGAGCTCGACGACCTGACTCACGAACAGGTTGCCGAGGAACCCGACGATCCGATGCTGCGCACGGCTGTCTCGCATCGCTCTCTGGTCGCGCTCAACGAACAGCTGCTCACCTTCCCGAAGCACTTCACGCCCAACACCAAGCTCGTCCGCCAGATGGAGCGACGCCGCGCCGCGCTCGTCGAGGGCGCGATCGACTGGGGCACCGCCGAATCGCTCGCATTCGCATCATTGATCACGCAGGGACACCCCATCCGGCTCACCGGTCAGGACACCGTGCGCGGGACCTTCAGCCATCGCCACCTCGCCTTCCACGACGAAAGCAACGGCGAGGTGTTCATCCCCATGCAGCACCTCACCGACGCGCAGGCAACCTTCGAGGTGCTCAACAGCCCGCTCAGCGAAGTGGGCTGTCTCGGGTTCGAATACGGCTACAGCGCTGCCGACCCCGAGACCCTGGTGATCTGGGAGGCACAGTACGGCGACTTCTTCAACAACGCGGAGATGATCGTCGACCAGTTCGTGTCATCGTCGCGCGCCAAGTGGGGGCAGCACTCGCGGTTGACCATGCTCCTCCCCCACGGGTACGAGGGCAGCGGACCGGAGCACTCGAGCGCGCGCATCGAGCGATTCCTGCAGCTCTGCGCCAACGACAACATGCGCCTCGCGAACTGCACGACTCCGGGGCAGTACTTTCACCTGCTGCGCAGCCAGGGCCTGCTCAATGATCCTCGGCCGCTGATCGTCTTCACGCCGAAGAGCCTGCTGCGTCTCAAGGAGTCGACGTCCACGCTCACCGAGCTGACTACCGGGAGATTCCAGCCGGTGATCGACGACCCCACCGGCTCACTCCGTCGCGACCAGGTGCGGACTCTGCTGCTCTGCAGCGGCCGGATGTACTACGAATTGAGCCTGTCGCCGAAGCGTGCCGATGCGACCGACGTCGCCATCGCGCGCGTCGAACAACTCTATCCGCTGCCGGCGGAGAGCATCCTCCAGCTGGTCGCCGCATATCCAAACCTCGAGCGCCTGTACTGGGTACAGGAGGAGCCGCAGAACATGGGCGCCTGGGGCAGTCTCGAGCGCGTCCTCGGGCTCGCAAGGCCGACGCAGGTGCAGTGGGACTACATCGGGCGGCCGCGCCGCGCGAGCCCATCCGAAGGCTATGCGGGATCGCATCAGCTCGAGGAGGAACGCATCGTCAACGAGGCCTTCGCCACGTCGCGGCGCGGCCAGAGCGAATCGGTCGCGAGCACTCCCGGCACGACGCGAAGCGAGCCGTGACTCAGCGGGTGGTGGTGCTCGGCGGCGGTCCCGCCGGCGATGTCGCCGCGCTGCGCGCGGCCCAGCTCGGGGCAGACGTGACCCTTATCGAGCGCGCCGAACTGGGCGGCACGTGCCTCAACTGGGGTTGCATCCCGACCAAGTCGTTGCTTGCCGGCGCCGACCTGCTCCGCAAGATCCGCCAGGCCGCGGATTTCGGCATCCGCGTCGGGGAGCCCGAGATCGACTTCCCCAGGATGATGGAACGCAAAGAGGAGAACGTGCTCGCCATGCGCCGGGGGGTGGAGGCCGCGTGCAAGCGCCGCAAGGTCGCCGTGGTGCGTGCCCAGGGCATGGTCGACGGCGACGCCGTCGTTGCGGACGGCTCGCGCTACGAGTTCGATCATCTGGTGGTCTGCGTGGGCACCGAGGCGTCCGGGCTGGCGGGCATCGACATGGACCACCCGCTCGTGGTCACCTCGAACGGCATCCTCCGCCTCGAGCGCGTTCCCGAGCACATGCTGGTCATCGGCGGCGGCGTGGTGGGCTGCGAGTTCGCGAGCCTGTTTGCCGCGCTCGGGTCTCGCGTCACCGTCGTCGAGGTGCTGCCTCAGGTCCTCGCCGGGGTGGATGCTCGCGTCGTCCAGCAGTGGCGCCGGCTGGTGGAGAAGCAGGGGATCACGTTTCTGACCGGCCGCCGTGTCGAATCCATCGACTACGCAAGTGACAGCGTTACAGCGCATCTCGACGATGCGACCGCAATTGCTGCGGACCTGCTGCTCGTGTCCGTCGGCCGTCGTGCCCAGACCCGCGGGATCGGCCTCGAGGATGCCGGGGTGGGCATCGACGATCACGACTACGTCGTGGTGGATCCGTTCCTGCGCACCGCGAACCCGAAGATCTGGGGCGCCGGCGACTGCATCGGCGGCCTGCAACTCGCCCACCTCGGCAGCGCCGAGGGTGGTCGCGCCGTCGAGAACGCGCTCGGCCACGATGTCATGCCCATGGATCGAACCGTGGTGCCATCGTGCATCTACACGCATCCTGAAATAGCCATGGTTGGCATGAACCCGGAGACAGCGAAGGCGGCCGGCTCTGACGTCAAGATGGGTCAGGCACGCTACCTCGGCAACGGCAAGGCGCTCGGCGAGGGCGAGCCCGACGGCTTTGCTCAGCTCTACGCGGACGCAGCCACGGATCGACTTGTCGGCGCGACGGTCATGGGCGTCCACGCTGTCGAGATCATCCACGAGGTCGGGGTCGCGATCAGCGACGGGCTCTCCATGGACGATCTCGGCTCGATCATCCACGCGCACCCGACCGTGAGCGAGGTGATGATGGATGCGGCCCAGCAGGGAGAGAGCGTCGCCCCATACCTGAGCTGAGCAGCGATGGAGGGAGCTTCAGCTGCCCGAGGTCGTTGAGGGCGTCGCTGCCTTGCGCAAGCGCTCGTCGCGGCGTCGCCGGCTGCGCTCGCGGAGTGCCACGAAGAGCAAGCGCCCCTCGAACCATGCGGCGACAGCTGCCGCGACCCCCACCGCGAGCAGGATCGCGCCGAGCCACCGCGGCGTGAGCACGACGATGGTTGTGCCCGCGACGCCGAGCACCGCGGCCGCCGCAAGACAGGCTCCGGTGAGCAGCGCTCGCCAGCTCAACGACACCGAGGTCCGCACGGCCATCATCGCCGCCTGAGGATCGATGTGGTGCGCTCGAGGAGTGGCGCCGGGCGCCCCCTGACCGCCCGCGTATGCCCGCCGCCGGCGTGTTGCAAGCCGCCACAAAAACAGACCGGCCGCCAACCGGGCGAGGAGCCTGATCAGGATGGCCCACGGCATATCCCCATGCTACAGTCGCCGGGCGTTTCAACCGTGGAGGAACGAGATGATCCGTGCGTATGTGCTGGTGACCGCAAGCGCAGGCAGGGCACAACACGTGGCCGATGCCCTGAGGGGCAAAGACGGCATCGTCCTGGTCGACGCCATCACCGGCGAGTACGACGTCATCGCCCAGGTGGAAGCCCCGGATGTCCCGGGCATCGGGCGTCTCATCCTCGAGCGGATCCAGTCCGCAGACGGCGTGGTCAAGACGATCACCTGCCTCGCGGTCTGATCGCGACGTTGCGGCGCCCGCCGGGAGCCCTGGTCTGGGAGGCCTAGCGACCCTTTACGGGACCGCGCTGGCACGGCTGCGTGGGAGCACCCACCTGCGCACGTCGCTGCTGGCATGGACGCTGCTCGGGTTGGTCTTCGGCGAGGGCTTGACCGTGCTCGTCGCGGTTGTGCACGGTCACTCCGCCGCGGGCGGTGCGGCGATCGCGACCGCGGCCTGGTGGGTCGTGGTGACGATCGGGATCATCGGCGGCGCCGCGATGCTGATGACGCCCGATGGAGACCCGGTGGATCGCTACGGGATTCCGAACGGGCTCACCGCGCTTCGCGCGTATGCGTGCGTGCCACTGCTCTTCATCGCCACGCTGTCCCTGCCCGGCCGGCTCGCGCTGGCGCTCTGGGGAGGCATCGGCGGATCGGTGGGCCTCCTCGACGCCGTCGATGGTTTCATCGCCCGCCGCTATGGCCCGATCACGGTGCTCGGCAAGGCGATGGACCCCTTTGGAGACGCGCTGTACTTCGCCGTCGGCGCGGTCGGATCCTGGTCGCTGGGGATCGCGCCGCTCTGGCTCGCGGTGCTCGTCGTGGTGCGCTACGCCGGGCCGGTGGTGCTCACGCCGCTCGTCCTGCTGAGCGGACGCCGTCCCGAGCTGGTCCACACGGTGTGGGGGCGGCGCAACACGGGGCTGATCGGGATCGTGCTCTTCGTGCTGTATGTGGTGCGCCTGTTCGGCGGGCCGGTCGACATCGTCGCGCTGATCATCGCCGTCCCGACCCTTGTGCCCACGGCGCTGCTGCACTTCGCCTCGCTGGCCAGGCGAGTCGCGGCGTCGCCGCGGGCGAGCTGATCAGGCGGGATTCAGGGTGCGGCTGCGCGCAGCGAGTCGCGCACCTGCGCAAGCCATGCCGACGCGCTGAGCCCGTCAGTCTCGGCGAGGTAGTTGCAATCGAATCCGTCCACGAGCAACTGGCCCAGCGCCGCGGGGTCGTAGCCGGCAGCGAGGAGACGGTCGATCTCGTTTGCTGCTGCAGCGACCGTCTCGGACGATGCGTCGCTGACGAACGCCTGGAGCGCAGCCTCGGGAGTGGCGTGGTCCTCGCGCCAATCCTGGTGGTAGTAGCCGCCGAGCAGCTGGGTCAAGGCGGGGTAGTCCGCATCCGCGTGGGCGATGGTGTCGACGTCGATGGTGCCGTTCATGGTCGATGCTCCTAGTGTCTCTTATCCCGAAAGGGGGAACGGGTGGGATACGCGGTGACGACCGTGAAGCCGCCGGGCAGCTCATCGCAGCGTCGCAGCACGAGCCGGACGCCGGTCACCTGCGTGGGGACCGCGATCCCGCGGCTGACCTCGGCGTAGGTGAGCACATGGCCGACGATCTCACCCATGTCCTCGACGAAGGTGAAGGGCGCGCGCTTGTCGCGCCCGACAAGCCATGCGGCGATGTCCGAGCTGCGCCGAGTCACCGCGATGTCGACGCAGCGCTGGGCGGTCGCGCGGCTGACGAACCTGCCCGCCGCCGCCACCCCCTCGCGGAGGATCCGGCGCATCTCGTCGCCCGGCCGGGTGTTGACGTGGCGGCGCAGGGTATGGCCGCCGCGTCCCTCGTAGACGCTGAGGTCCTCGACCGGGATCCGGCGAGGCCGTGGCCCCGGCGCCGGCCGGTCAATGCCGTCGAGCATGCGTATGTCCTCCGCGCCAGTCGCTGAGCGGCGACCGGCGCCGCGATGAGCCGCAGTCTCAGGGGGCGCGGCGGACGTGGGGCAGACGTTTGGCGCGGCGGGGAACGAACGCATAATCACCGCGCCGTGCTCGCAGTTCTCAAGCCCACTCCCGCCCCTGGTTTCGCCATCGGCGACGTCCCGGTTCCTCGCGCCGCGGCCGGCGAGGTGCTCCTCCGTGTCGCCGCGACCTCGGTGTGCGGCACCGATGTCCATCTCTACGACTGGAACGCGTGGGCGGCGGCCCGAGTCCATCCCCCGCGCGTCGTCGGCCACGAGATGTGCGGCGAGGTGGTCGCCTGGGGTGAGGGAGTGCACGGACCGGCGATCGGGACGCGCGTCGCGGTGGAGTCGCACCTGATCTGCGGTCACTGCGATGAGTGCCGGCGCGGCGATTTCCACGTCTGCGAGAACACGCGCATTCTCGGTGTGGACGTCGACGGGGCCTTCGCGACCCACCTCGCGGTCCCGGCGCGGAACGTGTGGCCGGTGGGCGACACCGTGGCGGCCGACGTCGCCGCGGCGATGGAACCGCTTGGCAACGCCGTGCACGCGTGCTCGTACGGTGATCTCACCGGACGCACCGTCGTGGTGTTCGGGTGTGGGCCGATCGGCTGCGCGGCGATCGCGGTCGCTCGGGTCCAGGGCGCCGCGCGCGTCATCGCGGTCGACCGCAACGACTACCGGCTGCATCTCGCCGAACGGATGGGGGCGCACGCAATCGTGCGCGCCACCGGCGCGCCTGTCGATGACGCCGTTCGCCGAGCAGCCGGCGACAGCATCGACTGCGTGCTCGAGATGAGTGGTTCACCGGTCGCGGTTGCGTCGGCCACGCGACTCGTGCGTCCGGGTGGATGGATCAGCCTGCTCGGCATCGGCGACGGCCCGGATGTCGTCGACCTCTCCAGCGACGTGGTGATGAAAGGGCTGAGCCTGTACGGTGTCGCGGGACGGCGCATTCCCGAGACCTGGGAACAGACCACCGCCTACGTTCGCGACGGCGTCATCGATGTCGGCGCGTTGATCACGCACCGCTTCGCGTTGCGCGATATCGACGCCGCGATCGAGCTGATGAAGTCAGGCCAATGCGGCAAGGTGACGCTCACGCCCGAGTAAACGGGCGGCGTATGGTTGGTACATGGTCACACGCTCGAAGACGTCGGAGGCGGTCCAGGCCCTTGACGCCTCGCTGAACGAGGATCTCGAGGCGCTGCGACGCGACGGACTGTTCCGCCCGCTTCGCGTGCTCGAGTCGGCGCAGGGACCCGAGGTCGACATCGCCGGCAAGGCGGTGATCAGCCTGTCCAGCAACAACTACCTCGGACTCAACACCCACCCGCGCCTGGTCGAGGCGGCGTCGCGGGCTGCGCTCGAATGGGGCGCCGGGAGCGGCGCGGTGCGCACCATCGCGGGCACGCAGACGCTCCACGAGGAGTTGGAGCGGCGGCTTGCCGCGTTCAAGCGCACCGAGGCCGCACTCACCTTTCAGAGCGGGTACGGGGTCAACGTGGGCGTCATCGGCTCGATGCTCGAACAGGGCGACTGCGTCGTCAGCGACAAGCTGAACCACGCCAGCATCATCGACGGCATCCGGCTCACCAAAGCCGAGCGCATCCTCTACGAGCACGTCGATCCCGACGACGCCGAGCGCGCGCTGCGCGACGCGCGCGGCAAGGGATACCGGCGCATCCTGCTGGTGACCGACGGCGTCTTCAGCATGGATGGCGACATCGCTCCGCTGCCCGACCTCGTGGAACGCGCGGAGCAGTACGGCGCCGCGGTCATGGTCGACGATGCGCACGCGACGGGTGTGCTCGGCACCAACGGCCGCGGGACCACCGACCACTTCGGTTTGCACGGCCGGGTCGCGCTCAACATCGGCACGCTGAGCAAGGCGGTCGGGGTCGTCGGTGGCTACGTCGCCGCGTCGCAGACGGTCCGCGATCATCTGATCCACAAGTCGCGGCCGTTCCTGTTCTCGTCGTCGCATCCACCCGCTGTCGTGGCCGCGTGCATCGCCGCCGTCGACGTGCTCGAACAGGAGCCGAATCTCATCGAGCAGCTCTGGAGCAACACCCGCCATTTCAAGAGCGGCCTGCGTGAGCTGGGCTTCGACATCGGCCGGAGCGAGACGCCGATCACTCCGGTGATGTGCGGCGAGGCGCCTGTCGCCATGGAGCTCTCGGACCTCCTCCTCGAGCGCGGCGTCTTCGCGCAGGGCATCGGGTTTCCCACGGTTGCGCGAGGCCAGGCCCGGGTGCGAACCATCGTGTGCGCAACCCACACCCACGAGCAGCTCGACCGCGCCCTGCTCGCCTTCGAGGAGGTGGGAACGCGCCTCGGTTTGATCGGCGGTCGCCGGCATGCGTAACGCGGTGGCACCACCACGCTTCTGCGAGTTGCGACCTTCACGTGGGAGGCGGCGCTGACGATGGCGCATCGCAGCGCAGCCGAGCTCGAGGAGGAGCGGCTTGAGATCCTGGCCGCGCAGCGCGACCGAGCGGCCTTCGCGACGCTCTACGAGCGCTACGTCGATCAGATCCATGCCTACGTCTACACACTCACCCACGACATGGAGCAGGCAGACGACGTGACCGCAGCCACCTTTACCCGTGCCATCGAGGAGCTTCCCCGCTTCCAGTGGCGAGGGGTTCCTTACTCGGCGTGGCTGTATCGGGTCGCCGGCAACCTGGTCTCGAGGGATCGCCGCCGGCCGGGGTGGATCGAGCTCGAGCAGCGCATGCTGCCGGATTCCAGCGCCGACCCGGCCGCGCAGGCCGAGGCCAACGACCGGGCGGACGAGGTGCGCGCCGCGGTCGCCGCCCTGCCCCACGACCAGCGCCAGGCGATCCTGCTTCGCTTCGGCGGCGACCTGCGCAACCGCGAGATCGCCGCGATCATGGGCAGGAGCGAGGGAGCCGTGAAGCTGCTGAGCTTCCGGGCTCTGACCGCGCTGCGGCGCCGGCTCGGGGCCCCCCTGCCAGCCGAGCGACTCACCCGGTCGGGCACGTGACCCGCGAGGACCTGCTCGACGCCGCGCTCGAGAGCGATCTCGCCGCTCTCGCTGCGTCCCCGGAGCTGCGCGACCTGATCGAGACCGGGGCGGAGATCGGCGGCGCATTGGGTGGGTGGCGGCTGGACAGCGACCTCCGGGCCCGCATCTACGCCGCGGCGATCGCGAACGCGGTCGCTCCCGGCGTCGGCGCCCGCCTGCGGGCACTCGGTGTCGATCGCAGGGCGCAGGCGATCGCGGGTGGCGCGGTGGTCACCCTCGCCGCGGCGGCCGCGGTCGGCCTCGCCGTCGGGCGCGGCAGACGTCGCGCGCCGGTGTCCGGGGCGCTCCGGGCCTGACTGTATCGATGGAGCCCGACGCCGACCTCCCCGAGGCCGAACGAGAGCGCGTCCGCCAGCGCGATCGCAAGCGCGAGCGCCGCATGGTGGTCGACAACGCCGGGATCAAGCGTGTGCTCCCGGCGATCGCCGAGAAGCGGCGCAGGCAGGCGACCCCGGAGCCTCCTCAGGATTCGCCGAGCTGACCGATGAGCACCTGGGACCCGGTCGGGCCGGTCCTGCCGCCGCTGGGCTCATTGGTCGCAGCGATGGTCGTGTAGCCGGCGAGGCTGCCGTTGACGACCGCGGTCCACACCTTCCCGGACGGGTCCGGGGTGAGGAACGCGACCCCCTTTGGCGCTCCGTGCGCCGGGATGAGCCACACCTCGTACACCTCGGTGCGGGGGAGGGCGGCAAGGCCGTGCACGGTCAGGACCGACTGCGTCCTGGTCGCATCGACGGCGAGCGTCCCGGCGACCGACTGTTGCGAAGTGCCGCCCGATACCACGTAGGACACCGGAGCGGGGGTCGACCCCCGGCCGGCCATCCCCCAGATGGCGATGACGGCAGCCGCGGCCAGCGCGGCGGCGCCGACCACCGTGATCGCCCGGTTCGCTGGGATGGCGGTGATCAGGCGGCGCCACCAGGGAGCCGGGATTTTTGCGGTGGCCTCGCCGTAGACCTGCGCCATCAGATTGCGGCGCAGCCGCGCGGGCGGCGGTGCCGGATCGAGCGCCGCGGGCAGGAGCGAGGCGACATCGGCGTATTGCGCGGCGAGGTGGCGGCAGCTCGCGCAGGTCGAGAGATGGCGCTCCATCTCCTCTCGATCGGACGCCTCCAGAGCGCCGACCGCATCGAGGGCAAGGAGGTCGTTCGCCTCCTCGTGGCTCATTGGCGCTGCCATGGCGCCTCCAGGCGGTCGGCGAGCGACGTCCTCAGCTTGTCGAGGGCAATCCGCACCCGTCCCTTCACCGTCCCCAGCGGGACCTCCATCGCGGTCGCGATCTCGGACTGCGAGTAGCCGCCGTAGTACGCGAGCTCGATGGTCTGGCGCTGCTCGGCCGGGAGATCTGCGAGCGCCTTGCGGACCTCCTCGCCGCTCAACTCGAGCGCAACCGCAGCCCACGGGTCGGAGATCGCGGGCTCGATCGACTGCCCCTCCATCGACGTGTCGAGGCGGGTGCGGTGGCGGTCTCCCCGGAGCCGGTCGATGGCTCGGTTCCTGACGATCGTGCAGATCCACGAGCGCAGCGATCCTCGACCCTGCTGGTACGTCGATCCCCTCCGCCAGACCGACAGGAACGCCTCCTGGACGACGTCCTCGGCTGCTCCCCGATCGCCCAGGATGCGCAGCGCGACTGTGTGAGCGAGGCCACCGTATCGGTCGTACAAAGCTTCGATCCCCTCGGGCGAATGGGCAGAGATCGAGCGGACAATGTCGTCGTCAGTAAGGTGCACTCATGCTCCGACACGCGCTCGGGGGCGGCGCGTCTGTTGGTACGCCGGGGTCCGGGGATTCGGATCACGCGACCGCGGGCCCGATCGAGCGTGCCGGGCCATGCGGGACCCTTCCTAGGAGACCTTGACGTGCGCGCCGCGGACTCGCGCGGCGGTCGAGTGGAGCAGGACCGGGTCGTCCGGTTGCTGGACGACGATCGATGCGGGAGCGGGGCGGAGGCTCGTCGCCGCCGGACCTTCGAACACCACCTTGACGGCACCGGCGGCGACCCCCGCACTGGCGATCGACAGGGCGGTGCCGTACTCATCGAGCGGGAAGCGGTGGGTGACCACACTGTCGACGGGAAAGCTCGCGTCGCTCAACCATTCGCGGATCGTGCCGAAGGTGCGCCGCCCGTCCGGCTCGCGACCATAGGACGCGGCGCCGCGGACGGTCAGCTCGCGCGCCCAGATCAGCGACCACTCGATCTCGTGACGCCCCGACCGGCCGCAGAGCACCAGCGTCCCACCGGCCCGTAGCAGCCGGACCGCGAGATCGATGCTCAGCTCCGAGGCGCGGCAGTCGAACACCACGTCGACGCCGCCGTCCAGGACCGGCAGGCCGCCGCCGGCTGGTCGCATCACCCGGGCTTCCATGTGCTCCGCGGTCTTCTGCAGCAGTTGCTCCGCCGAGCCCTGCCAGACGCGGTTGGCCCCGATCGACCGGATGGCCATGAAGGCTGCGTTGGGGTCGCCGTTGAGGGGCGCGCTCTCGCGGTGGCGGCGGCCGAGGCGGGGGCGGCTCGGGCTGCGCGCATCGTGGAGCACGATGATGTCGAGGTCGGGGTGAAGGCGTCGCAGGGTGGCGACGATGAGGCGGCTCAACGCACCCGAGCCGATCACGACGGCGGTATCGCCGCGGCGGGTCCAGCGCAGCACCGCATGCAACGCCGTCGAGGCCGGCTCGGCCAGGACGCCGCGCTGATCGGAGATGCCGTCCGCGGGGACCAGCATGTCCTCGTGGACGAGGAAACCGTCGCTCCAGCCGCCGCCGGCCCGCTCACTCGATCCGACTGATCTGCCGGCGCAGAGTGATCCGCCCCGGTCGGCGTTCTCGCAGAGGTGGGTCTCACCCGACCGGCAGCGCCGGCACTCGGCGAGGCCCTTGTGCGCGCATCGCAGGGTCGGCTCGACGAGGACACGGTCGCCTTCATGGGCCCAGCGGGTGGACGCGGCGCGCTCGACGACCCCGACCACCTCGTGCCCCGGGATGAAGGTGCCCACCGCTCCGTATGCGGTGAGGACGTTCGGGATCGCATCGCGGTGTACCAGGGCGAGGTCGGTGCCGCAGATCCCCGCGAGCGCTGGGCGGACGAGCACCCAACCGGGACCCGGGGGCACGGGGGTGCGAACGTCGCGGATCTCGACCGGGAGCGAGGAGTTCGCCTGGGACCCGCGGCGCCTCCGGCCGCGGCCACCGCGCCCGGAACCGGCGTCCATGAGGGTGGGATCGACTACTAGCGCCCGCATCGAACGTACCAGAGGTTGAGATGGCCGCGAACCAGCGCAGCAGTGAAATCACTCATCGCTCGGACTTCGCAGGATAGCGTTGCTCACCCTCGGAGTGCAGCACCCACAATGGATTGTCATGGCCGATCCACCGCCGCCACCAGCTCCGCCGCCGGTCGATTGGGGCGCCCAGCCGCCGAGTTGGGGTACGCCACCATCCGGTTGGGGCGCACCGCCGCCCCCCTGGGGCGGACAGTCTCCGGGCTGGGGCGGACAGCCTCCGGGGTGGGGTGGAGCGCAACCCGGCTGGGGCCCGCAACCCGGCTGGAACCCCGGGTTCATGCCTTCCCAGGTCGGCTCCGGACGCTTCCGATCGATGTCGGTGGGCGAGTGGCTCGACGCCACGTTCTCGCTGTACCGGCGCAACTTCGTGCTGATCGCATCGATCAGCGCGGTGGTGCAGATCCCCTACGCGCTGCTCACGCTGCTGCTGTACCAGGTGACCGGTCTGGGTGCGTTCGTGCGCTCGCCGATCGGGTCCGTCAACACGCAGCCGCTCACGCCGGCGCAGGCACAGACGCTCCTCAATTCGCTGGTCGGCGTGTTCGCGGTGTATGTGGCGTTGCTCATCATCACCGCAGTGGTGGTGCTGCCCCTCGGCGAGGCCGCCACAACCCGCGCCGTCAGCGATCGCTACCTCGACCGTAAGACCTCGATGCAGGCCGCGTACCGCGCGGCGCTGGGCAGGCTTGGCTCGCTGATCATGATGAGCCTGATCCTCGGTGGTGCATACATTGCGTACGTCCTCGCCGTGGGGTTGCTCATCCTCCTGTTCGCCGCGATTGGGACGGGCACGGCAGGCGTGGCGATTGCGATCCTCGCCGGCATCGCGTTGATCCCCGTCCTGATCATGGTGCTCGTGCGCACGGTCATCGCCGCGCCCGCGATCGTGCTCGAGCGCGTCTCGGGGTGGCGGGGACTGAAGCGCAGCTGGCACCTCGTGGGTGGGCGATTCTGGCCGACCTTCGGCCGCATCGCGTTGCTCGGACTCATATCGGGAATCATCTCCTCGGTTGTCACAGCCATCTTCGAGCTGCCCGGGTCGGCGCTCGATCCCAGCAACACCTTCATCTTCAGCCAGGTGGCGAGCGGGATCGCGGCCGTGTTCGTCGGGCCGATCACCTATATCGGCGTGACCCTCCTGTACTACGACGCGCGCATCCGCAAAGAGGGGTTCGACATCGAGATGCTCGCAAGCTCGCTGTGAGGCGCCTGCTCATCGCGGGCCTGCTCGGCACAGCGATGGTGACCGGCGTCGCATCGGGAAGCGCGCCGGCAACTGCTGCGACCACATGCCTCACCACCACGTACATCAGCCTGCTCGACACCGCGGACAGCGCGTTGAGCGCCGTGCCCCCCCGGCCCGTTGCGGCCGTGACGGCATTGACGCAGGCGGCGGGGCTGGTGCCTTCCTCGAGTGCGCTGCTCGGGCCGATCATCGCCGGACTGACATCCACGCCACCGGACGTCGCCGGCGGCCGGCAGCGGCTCGACCTGCTCGCGACGACGCTCGCCCTGCCGCCCGGGTCGGCCTGCAACGTCGAGTCGCAGGCGGCACGAAACCTGCTCCACAGCGTCTACGCGTCGCCGGTTTTTGCCGACCTCGACCAGAAGCCGGCGCCCTCGTGGTTCGAGCGCATCGGCGCGGCCATCAACTGGGTGCTCTCGCATCTCTACGGCCTGCTCGGCAGCGGAGGGTCGCTCGCCCTGGGTCTGGTCGTGCTCGCGCTGATCGCCGCGTTCGTGATCTACCGGTTGCGCGGTGTCCTGGGTGGGCGGAGCAGCACCGCTGCGGAGGAGCCCGCGACGGCCGGCGAGGATCCCGAGCGGGAATGGCGGCTCGCTCTGGCCGCAGCAGAGCGCGGTGACCACCGCGAGGCGATCCGTCGTGCCTTCCGTTCGGCGTTGCTCGACATCTCCGGACGGCGCGCCCGGATCGACCGCGCCTGGACGACGCGCGAGATGCTCGCCACGCTGTCCGCCGACGCCGACCTGCTTGCGGTGCTGGCGCCCGCGGCGGCCGCCTTCGACAGCGCCTGGTACGGCGCCGAGCCGGTCGGCGCAGCGCAGTGGGAGATCGCCCGAGCACGTTGCGAAGCGGTGCGACAGATCGCGCGTCACGCCTCCGGTGCTCCGGCCGCATGAGCAGGCCGCCGCTCTCGGCGATGCTCGTCCTGATCGCCGCGATCTGCATTCTCGCTGTGATCGCGATCGCCGCCGCGATTCCCCCGAACGACGCCACCAACCCGTCGTCGCGGTCCGCGGGGACGCTCGGAACTCTTGCGCTCTACACATGGTTCGCGCGTCTCGGACTCGACGTCAACCGCATCAGCGGCAGCTTCGATCTGCGCGGCAGCGACCTCGTCTTCTGCTACGACCCAACCGTGGCGCTGAGCGATGCCGATGTCGCGACCGCGATGGCATTCCTCCGATCCGGCGGCGACCTGGTGGTTGCGATCACCCCCGACACGCTCGCCAATGCCGATCCTCTGCTCGGGAGACTGAACATCGAGCCGGCGGTCATGCGGGGGAGCGGGGTCGCATCGGTCGCGCAGCCGTTCGACAGCACCGACCGGGTGCGGTCAGTCCCGGTGGGTGCGGGAGTCACGTTCACCGACCAGGAGCCGCTCGTTCCTCTGCTCGTCGAGCACGGGCACGTGGTGATGGGGATGGAGCGGGTCGGCGCGAGCGGCCGCGTCTACGTGCTCGGGGACACACAGCCGCTCTCCAACGACGGCCTCCGCCATGACGACTCGGCGTTTCTCGCGCTCAGCCTCTTGCAGCGAGCCCGTGGGGGAAAGATCAGCTTCGACGAGTACCACCACGGTGAGAGCAACGCGGTCAGCGGCGCCGGCGCGATCTTCAACGGTCCGGTCGGGCTCGCGGCATTGCTCGTCGCTCTGGTGGTGCTCTTGACCATCGCGCTCAACGGTCGCCGCCTCGGCAAGCCCGCGCGCGACGCCGGCGCGTACGCGA
>DAITPY010000032.1:0-16814 GCA_036833315.1 Candidatus Dormiibacterota bacterium | reverse complement strand
CCATGCCCAGCCGCGATCGCAGAATCGGCATCGAGCGGACCATCGAGCTGAGCCGCTGGATGGTGCTCATCTTCGCGGCGGTGGCCAACAACTTCCCAGGTCTCGCAACCGGGCAGTCGACCGCAGCGGTCAATCTCGTCCTGGGAAGCTGGGGAGTCTTCAACCTCGCCGCGACGGTGATGCTCCTCGCCCACCGGGTCCCCGGTCGCCGCCTCCAGATCGCGACCATCGCGCTCGACCTCGCGGTGTCGAGCGGGCTCGTGTACCTCACCGGTGGCTACAACTCCGACCTGGCCATCACCTTCTTCATCGTGGTGATTGCGAGCAGCCTGCGCTTTGGCCTCGCGGGAAGCCTGGCCTGCGCGCTGGTCGCCGGGGTCGCGTACTTCATCGTCGGATTCAACGTCGCGAATCAACACCTCGACGTGGCGCTGGTGGATGCGCTCGTGTCGCGACTCTTCCTGCTCTTCGTGGTCGCATTGAGCAGCAACCTGCTCGCGCGCGAGCTCGTCGGCGAGCGCGACCGCCAGGTGCGCAGATCGATCGAGCTCGAGCACGCTGCCTTTGCGGAGCTGCGCGAGGTGGACCGCATCAAGAGTGAGTTCATGATGCTCGCGTCGCACGAGCTGCGCACCCCGCTCACCAAGATCAAGGCATGGCTCACCCTGATGCACGACGCAGGCGATCGCCTGCCCCAGGACGCGCGCGACGAGGGACTGCACGAGCTGAGGCTCGAAGCCGAGCATCTCGCCCGCCTCACCGACAACCTCCTGTGCATCGCGCAGCTCGAGTCGGGTGAGATCCGTCTCAAGACCGCGGCGGTGGATCTCGAGAACGTGTTCCGCGAGGTCATCGCGCGTTTTGTGGAATCCGCCGACCACGATCGTTTCGCGATCACCGTCGCACCGGACGCGCAGCGCGTGCTCGCCGACCATGAGCGCCTGGCGCTCGTCGTCGCCTGCCTGATCGACAACGCGCTCAAGTTCTCACCGGAATCAGAGCCGGTGCGTGTGACCACCTACCGCGCCGTGAACAAGGTGCACGTCGAGGTGAGGGACAACGGCCGGCGTATCCCCGACAGCGACGTCGACCGGGTCTTCGCGTCCTTCTACCAGGTGGAGTCGCCGCTGCTCCGTCAGCGAGGTGGATTCGGCGTCGGCCTGTACCTCGCCCGCCAGCTCATCGAGCGCATGGGCGGAAGAATCTGGATCGACAACTCTCGGGCGCGCGGCAACACGTTCGTCGTGGCCCTCCCGGTGCACGTGTGATCAGCGACGCCCGCAGTCGCCGTGCTCACGCCGGGATGTTCCGGTTGCAGACACGTAAAGACGGGCAACGCCTCCGTAACCACGACCGAGATGCACTCGCGGCGGTGCTACCTTGCGGCGGTGGACACGTTTGCTGCGCTCGAATCGAAGTGAAGGACAGATGACGACGTTCACCGAATCCATCCTGGCGCCGCTCGGCCACAGCGTGGTGAGAGCCCCCGCGGAAGCGACGGTGCTCGTGATCGACGATGACCCCGCGATGCGCGACATCCTCTCCACGGTTGCCCAGCAGCACGGCTTCGCCCTGCAGTTCGCCGAGGATGGCACCGAAGGGCTTCGGCTCGCCGAGCAGAGTGACGTCGATCTCATCCTCCTCGACCTCAGCCTCCCCGGCATGCCCGGCCTGGACGTCTGCCGCCGGCTTCGAGGCGCCGGCGTCGAAGTGCCGATCATCATCCTCTCGGCCAGCACCGACACCGTCGACGTGGTGGTGGCGCTCGAGATCGGCGCGGACGACTACATCGCCAAACCGTTCGAGATCCGAGAGCTTGCCGCACGCGTCAACGCCAAGCTGCGCCGGCAGCGGACCACTCAGTCGCAGGTGCGCCCCGGCCGCCTCAAGTTCCCCGGCCTCATCGTCGACATCGGCCGCCACGAGGTCCTCCGCGACGGCGAGTCGGTCAATCTCACCCCGACGGAATTCGATCTCCTCGCGCTCCTCTCCGCGTCACCGGGCCGGGTGATCTCGCGTTCCGAGATGATCCAGAAGGTCTGGGGGCAGGGCGCCGATCTCGATCTGCGCAGCGTCGACGCGCACGTCTACCGGCTGCGTCGAAAGATCGAGCCGGTCGGGCCGCGTCCGACCTACATCCACGCGGTCCCCGGGATCGGCTATCGCTTCGAGCGTCGCGGGCTCAACGAGCGGCTGTCGCGCGGCGTGGCCGAGACCGAAGAGACCGGCCTAGCCAGCTGATCGCGGTGGCGACCACCTGGCGCGGCCTCCCAGGCTGCGAGGGAGGCTGCGGTGCTGCCCGGCGCCGTCGACGAGCACCAGTTGACCGCGCTCGTTCAGCGTGGCGGGGCGGGCCTCGACGATCTGGCCGCGGAGCAATGACAGCGGGCGGCCGTGGGGTCGATGGAACTCATAGCAGACCGCCTCGTGGCCGTCCCACAATCGACGGCGCGACGAGCCCGTGAAGACCACGAGACTGCGGGTGACTCGCCGCTGCTGCGGAGTCCTCACGCTGTACGAGATTCGATACATCTCACCACGTCGTAGCTGGACGCCGTCCTCCACCTCTCCGTGATGCTCTGCACCTTGTGCATTCATCATTATTTGGAAGTATTGACGCGTTCTGTGCGGTGCTCTCGGATTGCGAGTGACACCCGCGTGACAGAGCGCCATCGCCTCGCCGGTGGACGATCTCGCCGGAACCCGCGATGGCTATCCAGTTGCGGTGCAAACTATCGTCCAGGTTTCCAATGACTGTATCCATCGCATGCGTTTCCGGAAAGGGCGGCGTGGGCAAGACCACCACCGTCATCAACCTCGGCGCCGCGCTCGCCGAGATGGGCAAACACGTGCTGCTGGTTGACTGCGATCCCCAGTCGAACCTGACCAGCGGGGTCGGGCTCGATCCCTACGACGAGCGTCCGGGTGTCGCCGCGGTGATGGCGGGGACTGTCGAGGCGGGCGCCGCGATCACCGAGACCAGCTGGCCGAACCTGTTCGTGCTGCCCGCATCTCCGGACCTCTCGGCAGTCGAGAGCGAACTGGCCTCCTCCATCGACAAGGAGCTCATCCTTCGCGACGCGTTGCGCCGCGACGGTGAGCGCGCGACCTTCGACTACGTGCTCTTCGACACTCCACCGAGCTTCGGCTTCCACACCATCAGCGCCCTCGCGGCGGCCGGGGACGTGTTGATCCCGGTCCAGATGTCAGGGTTTGCGATCCGCGGGCTCAAGGAGGTGCTACGCACCGTCCACCTGGTTCGTGGTCGGCTCAACCCCGATCTCGCCATCCTCGGCATCGTCCCCACCTTCGTGAACCTGCGCACCCGGTTCAGCCGGCAGCTCCTCGACGGCCTCTGCGAGCTGGCCAATATCCGCGTCTTCGCAACCGTGATCACGCCGACCGTCAAGCTCCAGGAGACCTCGCTCGCCGGGGTCCCGATCACTGCCTACGCCTCCTCGTCGAAAGCCGCGGCCGCGTACCGCGAGCTCGCCGGCGAGGTCATCGGCGACGGGGTGCCCGTCGGTGTCTGATCTCGCCGAACGCTCCGCCCAGGACGTGGACGGTCCCCCGCTCGCGGGCCCGATGGCGCGATGGCTCGCGCCGACGTCCGAGTCCCGGGTCGAGCGGATCCCGATCGACTCGGTGCACGACCGGCCGTGGTGGCCCGGCAGCGACATCGACTCCGTGACCCTCGCGGCCCTCAAAACCAGCATTGCGTCGCGCGGGATCATCGAACCGCTGCTGCTCCGGCGCCGGGGCAGCGACCGCTTCGAGGTCGTCTGCGGATCGCGACGGTTGCGGGCGGCGCGAGAGCTCGGCCAGGCCCACATCCCGGCGATCGTTCGCGAGCTCTCCGAACGTGAGGCCCTCCTCGTGGCCGCGTGGACGACCGTCGAGCGCCGCCAGCACGCCGGCGATCGCACGGCGTTGAGCGAGCGTCTGCTTGCCGCCGGATTCACCCAGGATGAGACCCGCGTCCTCGCCGATCAGCCGTCACCGGCCGCGGAGCATGCCCTGGTGCAGCTTGCGGCGCCCGCCTTCGTGCTGCGCCCCGATCCGCTCTCGCGTCCGCGGCGATTCGCGGCCGACATCGCATTCGAGCTCGCTCACGCTGAAGTCCTGCCACGCATGGCGCCGGAGGCGCTGGCCGCGGCGCTCGCCGCCCTGGACGGGGTGAGCCCGGTTGCCCTGGTGCGGTGAGCGCTGTCCCGCGCCACTCCGAGGAGGAGCTCCGCCAGCAGTGGGCCTTCCTCGACGCCCTCGTGGATCGGCAGGCCTCGAGTTTGAAGTCGGGCGTTCAGGATCCCGAGGAGGACGTGCTGCCGGTCGCGGCGGCCAGCTCCGACGTCCTCTTTAAAGAAGAGATCTCCGTGCTCACGCACCGGGTGACCGCGCTCGAGGGCGAGCGCAGCGCACTCCTCCGTCGCATCGACCTCGCCGAACAGGCACGCCTCGCAGCCGAGGCCGGCCGTGCCGCCGCTGAGGCAGCTCGCGCTGCCGCGGAGCGCGCCCTTGCCGATGTGCACACCACTTCCGGTGCGGAGGTCGCGCCTCCGCCGGTCGCAGCACCGACACCTCGGCGCCGAGGCTGGTGGCAGCGGCTCAGGGAGTGACCGCACCCGCGGGCTTCGGTCGCCTTCCCTGGGCCATCCCGACGAACTGACGCAACGCCTCGGTCGGCGAGGGGCGGGTGGCGACTTCGCGGAGGAGCAGCTTGCTCTCGGTGAGCAGCTCGTCATCCGGCAGCTCACCCCGCCCGGACGTCGCCACCACCCAACCGGGTGAGTACCAGAGCACGGTCTCGAACGCGAGCCCGCTCAGGGTGAGCCCGTTGAGCAGCGAGTCGGTGATCCGCGAGAGCGGTCGTTTCGCGTTCGTGACAACGATCCCGCGGATGCGATCGAGCACACCGAGCTGCTGAGCCAGTCCAACGGTGAGCGCGGCCGCCCGCAGCGAGAGGATGTCGAGCGCGGTAGGAACCACGATGCGGTCCGCGGCGCCCATCGGGCCGACCAGCGACGGCTCGTGCGGATGCGTGTCGAGCAGGATGATGTCGCAGTCGTCACGAACCTCGGCGAGCATCTCCTCGAGCTGTTCCTTGGTTGGAGATTCGTCGTTGAGGCTGCGGTGCGACGCGACCGTGCGTATACCGAGCGGGTGATCGATGAGCGCATCACGGAGGCTGACGCGCCCGTGGAGCACGTCGATCACCGTGACGCCACGCTTCGCGCGTTCGAGCGCATTGCTCAATCCACCGGTCGGATCGAGGTCGATGGCGATGACCTTGAGACCACCTGCAGCACCGGCCGCGCACAGCGCATAACTGCTGGTCGTCTTGCCGACACCACCTTTTAGCGACGCTATCGTGATGACTTCTGCAGGCACCTCGGTAGAATATCCGCACATGGCCACCGCGGCGCCCCATGTCAAGCTACTGCGACAGCTTGCCAGCGCCAAAGATGATTATTTGAGTGGCGCCTTCGACATTTCGTGGGATGGCGCCAAGGCAACGCTCTACCTGGTGTTTGGACGGCCGAGCCATGCCGTCTTCGACACGGACCAGGAGCAGATCGAAGGGGAAGCGGCGATCGACGCGCTGCTGTCGGAACTGCCGAGGACATTTGTCGTTTCCGACTGGAGACGTGCGATGTCACCGCAGGAAACCCTCTCGATCACGATTGACGAGCTTGCCGGCCCCTTCGTGCGTCTCGCCGGCTCATATGCCGACGACGCGGTCACGGATGCGACTCCCGAGTGGTGGAGCGCTGACGACAGCTCTCCGGATCTGGTATTCGGCCTGGCCGACTTCCCGCTGCTCCCGGGCGGACGGCCGCTCTGGGTGGAGGCGTCGCCGGAAGACGTCAACCTCGGCGAACGTCTTGCCGACCTGCCGCCGTCGATCCTGGTTCTGACCGGCGCGAAGCTGCGCGCCGCTGCGGTCGTGAGTGGCGGCGACCTCATCGATGCGGTGTGGATCGATGCCGACGACCAGGCTCGAGGCGAGGCCGCGGGGATGGCGATGCTTGGCGCCACCAAAGGATCTCTCGCCGGATATGCACTCGACGATCCGCGCGTGGCCGAGGCTCTGACCATGCTCTGGCGCCTGCCCCTGGCCGTCAGAGGCATCGAGCTGTCGTGGCTCGACCCCGCGTCGATGCTCGCGGCATTTCATACCGACGGCCTCGATCGGGTGCTCATCATCGATGCACCGGTGCGCGGGGTCGCGCTCTTCAGTCGCGGAGGGCTGGTCGCCGTCTACTCGGAGACACAACGGTCGGCGGTGGCATCACCGGAACGGCTGCGATCGCTGCTCGCTCAGGCACGAGGACGGCTCACGGTCATGGAGCGCAAGCCGCGTCCGCTCGCCGCCGATGCGACGGATGCACAACCGAGTGCGACCGACTTCTTCGCGGTTGCCGCGTCGGGGTCCGAGCCTGAGAGCGAGATCGGCGCAGAGGCGCCGGCTGTCGAGGCTGCGGTCGCCCAGGACCCCGCGGTTGAGCCTGCGGTCGCGTCCGAGGCCGACCTGGGCGGGATGGACGAGCCGTCTGCGCCACTCGCGCCCCCGCTCCCATCCGATACCGGGATCGGTGCGTCTGCTGAGGGGACGCCCGCGCCGGCGCCGGAGACCACCGATCAGGCAGAGCCCAAGCCCAAGCGGCCCTGGTGGGCCTTCGGACGCGCGCGCCGGAACCGAGCCGAAGCATCTCCGCCCCACGAGGAGCCGGTCGCCGCCGAGGGTGACGTCGCGACGCCATCGGGGTGGAATGTCCGCGAGCCCGAGGACAGCCCAACACCGCTCTGGTACCGGACTGAGGAGCCCGCGGCTTCGTCGGCTGACGACGAGCCCCTCGCCGGCGTCGAGCCGGTCGCGCCGGAGGCGCCCGACTACCAGGTGGCCCACGAGTTCTGGTCTGAGTTTGCGACCCCCGATCTTGGCGTGGACACAAACCACGCCCCCGAGGAGACCGAGGCGCCGGCCGACAGCGAACCTGACCACGCTGAGCCGCAGACGGTGGCTGAGACGCAGCCAGATCTCGACGAGCCCGTCGATGCGGAGGCGGCGCCCATCCAGGAGGATCGACGAGACCCGGATCGGGCGCCGGTCACGCTGGACGGCGCCGAACCGTTCAGGCGCAGGTCCTCCGAACGGACTGTGGCTCCGTGGAGCTGGCCGCTCGCCGAGGCCGAATCGCCCGCCGCGCCTGGACCGACATCGACACCGCATCCGCCGGATGAGCCCATCGCTGCCGCTGTCAGCCCGGCGCCGGCGACCGAGGACCCAGGCGGCGACGAGGGCTTCTTCCAGCGCGATGAGCCGGTCGGTTCGCAGTTCGTCGACTTCGACGAGGTGCGGGCGGAGCTGGTCCGGATCGGCGTGGTGTGGCTCGGCGAGAGCAACGCGGTTTCGGTCACGGAGCTGCTCTCCAGGACGCGCTCGACCATTGATGACTTCGTCGCGACCATCGACACCATCCGGGGACTCCAGATGGAGGGCCAGGACCCGGCATCCATCCAGGCGATGGCGCGCGAGATGCATCAGCAGGCTGCCGAGCGGCTGTGCGGGGCGTGACCCGGTGAGCAGCCAGCTGGTGAGCTGGATTCAGGACCATGCCGTGCTGATCCTTGCGGGGCTCGCGGTCATCGAGGGGATCGTCTGCATGTCGCTGCTCCGCACGGCACGCCATGCCACGCATGAGATGCAGGCTGCGCAAGCCGCGGCGATCGAGGCAGCCCGTGCCGCGGCGCTTGCGGCACCTGGCGCGATCGACCCCGAAGCCGTGCTTGCGCTGTTGCGTCAGGGCCACGCCCCGACCCTCGACAACGTCTACGCGATGATGCGCCGCCGCGAAGCCGAGGCCGCGGGGAGTGCCTCGGTCCCGGAGGACGCTCCGGCGTCGAGACCGCCGGCTGGGCCGGGGGTCAAGACCGCTCGAGCGGTATCGATGCCGGGCGGAGCCGGGAGCACGTCGCTGAGCAGCTCGGAAGTCGAAGAGCGCCTGCGACAGTACGAGCGCTGAGCGCCGTTTACCTGGGGTGCGCTCTCCGCTCGAGAGACCGAGGACGACCGCGCCCACAGGCCTCCGCGGCCGCAAGGAACGTCATCGCCACCGCATCCTCGCGAAGGTGAGCGATCGCATCCTCGGTTCGGTGGAGCACCGTGACGCTGTTCCGGATGGTCCAGCCGGATCGACCCGAGACCGTGGGAGGCAGCAGGGCATCGCCCGGCGCACGCACCGACCAGCTCCGAGGAGGCGTCGAGGGAGCGGTGATGCGATCCCTCGAAGCATATGGGCGCCTCGCCGAATCGAGGGCAGCCGGACGGTCCACCTCGAAGAACGCGCTCTCGACCTGGGGGACGGGCGCCGGCGGGGGCGCGATCTCGGCCTCTGGAGGATCGGCGCCGTGGGTCACGCCGGCCAGCGCGAAGAGCGCCGCGGCGAGGTCGTCCCCGGAGTCGAAGGCGCTCCCCTCACCGAACCACTCGTCGTCCGGAAGCTGAGCGACCCCGGTGGATGGCACGGTCTCGATGGTCATCACAGCGACCTCATCGTACCCATCGGGCTTAACGACTCGTGGATGTCTCGAACGCTGGCGGAATCGAAGATGTATCGAAGCGGTTGCTCCCGGCAGATGGCCGCGCGCCAGCGGCCACAATCGGCGCGGAACCGCTATCTGACCGCAAATCCAAGGAGCACTCTGACGTGAGCATGGCAGCCGCCTCGCACAAGCTTGACAGCCGGTATCTCGAGGCACTCGGTCCGCTGCGCCCGTTGGTGGATGACGACAGCCTCACCGAGATCATGGTCAATGGACCAGAGATGGTCTACGTCGAGCGCAAGGGCAAGATCCTCCTCACCGACATCCGTTTCGACGACGAAGCGCACCTCATGCGCGTGATCGACACGATCGGCGCCGCGGTCGGCCGCCGCATCGACGCGCGGACCCCACTGATGGATGCGCGCCTTCTTGACGGATCCCGAGTGAACGCGGCGATCCCACCGGTCGCCCTTGACGGTCCCATCCTCACGATTCGAAAGTTCAGCAAGGATCCGTACCAGGTCTCCGACCTCATCGGATTCGGCACCCTGACCCAGGAGTCCGCGGCCTTCATCCAGGCATGCGTGCTCGCTCGCGCCAACATCCTGGTGTCGGGAGGAACCGGTACCGGTAAGACGACTCTCCTCAACGTCTGCTCTGGTTTCATCCCCATCGATGAGCGCATCGTCACCATCGAGGACGCGGCGGAGCTCCAGCTGCATCAGGAGCACGTCTGCCGCCTCGAGGCGCGTCCACCGGACGTCAACGGCGAGGGGCGTATCGCGATTCGAGAACTGGTCATCAACGCGTTGCGCATGCGCCCGGACCGCATCGTCGTCGGTGAGTGCCGTGGTGGTGAAGCGCTGGACATGCTCCAGGCGATGAACACCGGCCACGATGGTTCGCTCACCACGATCCATGCGAACAGCCCGCGCGAGACCCTGTCGAGGCTCGAGACCCTGGTGCTCATGAGCGGCCTGGACCTGCCCCTGAAGGCGATCCGCCAGCAGATCGCGGGCGCCATCAACCTGATCATCCAGTTGAACCGTCTCAAGGACGGCTCGCGCAAGGTCGTCTCGGTGACCGAGGTCATCGGGATGGAAGGCGAGATGATCACCGTCCAGGAGATCTTCAAGTTCGAGTCGCGTGGGGCCGACCCTTCGACCGGCAAGATCATCGGCGATTTCGAGCCCACCGGCATCCGTCCGCGGATCATCGACAGGCTGTTCGACATGGGCATTCCGCTGCCGCCGCGCCTCGCGCAGATCTTCCCGGACCGGCGCACCGTCGGCGTTGTCAACGAGAAGAACGGACACCTCAGCGGAGTCGCGTAGCAGCATCGCCCGGCAGGGTTCCGGGCGGCCGCGACGCACATCCATCCTCGCCTTCGCGGCGGGGATCGTGCTCCCATTCGTCATCGCCTGCGGAGCCGGCACTGCGCCCACAGCACGTGTGGTTCCAGTCGTGGTCACGACCCAGCCGACGACCACACCGACAGCCATCCCCACCGCCGGGCCGGCGATCGGCGACACCTGTCTGGTTGGCACGTGGAAGCTCATCACAGGGACGCTCCAGGTCACCCTCACGACGGCGCACGGCGCGGTCGTCGTGGTGCTCACGGGCGGCGCCGGCGAACGCGAGCATCTCTTCTCCAATGGAACCTACGTGAACGACGAGGCAGGTGCGCCGTTCGTGGGCGCTGCGCACGGGTACCGTCTCGTGGTGCGGCCGCGAGGCCAGCTGCGTTCGCCGGTGATCTTCCTCAACGGCAACGAGACGCTGGAGCCGATCGACACGTCCGGCGATCACACGACTGTCGCGCTCAACGGAGGGCGGCCGAAGCCGATCCCGGAGCTGCAATACGAGTTTTACACGTACACCTGCCACGGAAACGGGTTCAGCGCGAGCAACGGATCCGGCGACAGCTACGTGTACCAGCGGGTGTCCACAACGCCTTGAATTAGGCGGAACCCACCCCGTCGATCACGTGGATCGGCTGGAAGATATCCTCTGACAGTTGCTCGCCCGAGGTGGTGAGGTGCTCGAGGAACGTCGGGAGCACGCCGGTCGGCATGTACGAACCGACCACCTTGCCGTCCTCGTCGACGCCGACCTGCTTGTACGTGAAGATGTCCTGCAGCTGGACCTCGTTGTTGTGGCAGCCGAGAACCTCGGTGATGCTCACGACCTTGCGAGTACCGTCGCGCAGCCGCGACTGCTGCACGACCAGGTTCACAGCCGAGCCGATCTGCTCGCGAATCGCGCGTGACGGCAGCTCGGCGCCGGCCATCAGCACTAGGGTTTCCAGGCGGCTGATGCAGTCGTGTGCGTTATTAGCATGCAGAGTCGTCAGTGAGCCGTCGTGGCCGGTGTTCATCGCCTGGAGCATGTCCAGCGCCTCACCACCACGGCACTCTCCAACCACGATCCGGTCCGGCCGCATGCGCAGGGAGTTGATCACCAGGTCGCGGATGGAAACGCGTCCACGACCCTCGATGTTGGCCGGGCGAGTCTCGAGGGTCACCACGTGCTCCTGGCGAAGCTGGAGCTCTGCCGCATCCTCGATGGTGACGATGCGCTCGTCCTCGGGAATGAAGCTGCTCAGGATGTTGAGCGTCGTGGTCTTTCCGGAGCCGGTGCCGCCGCTCACCACCATGTTGAGCCTGGCGCGGACGCACGCGCGAAGGAAACGCACCATGTCGTCGGTGATCGATCCGTACTTGACCAGGTCATCGATGGTCAGGGCTTCGCGGGCGAACTTTCGGATTGTCATGGTGGGCCCGCGCAGCGCCAGCGGCGGAATGATCACGTTGACACGGGACCCGTCCTTGAGTCGCGCGTCCACCATGGGCGACGACTCGTCGACGCGCCGGCCGATGCTGCTGACGATCCTGTCGATCACCTGCACGAGCTGTTCGTTGCTCTCGAACGTCACCGGACTGAGCGTCAACTTGCCGTGCTGCTCAACGTAGATCTGCTTGTAGCTGTTGATCATGATCTCGGTCACGTCGTCGCTGGCGAGCAACTCTTCGAGCGGCCCGAGCCCCAGGACGTCGTTGATCATGATCTCGACGAGACGCAGCCGGTCGGGGCGGCTCATCGTGATGTTCTGCTCGGTGATGATGTCGTTGAGCAGCTCCGAGATGCGCTGGCGGACGATTTCCGCGGGCACCGAGTCGGTGCCCTGGGCGAGCTCTTCGATGAGGCGCTGGTGCACCTTGCCGCGCAGCGCCACATGCGTGTTGCTGTGGCCGCCCATCTTGTTCAGCCCGGTGCGGTTGAGGCCGCCGGTGCGGTTCAGCAGTGAGGGCGAGCGCTGCGGCTCGGCAAGTGCGACTCGCCCCGCTTCAACGGGTCGGACCGGGGCGGGCGTGGGAGCGGGCTGCGGCGGAGGGGTCTGAGCGGCGCTCTGGTTGGTCTGCCAGGCAGCGGGTGTGAACCGATCCTTCTCAGGATCGGTGGTGCGCTCCGGCGGAGGCGAAGACGCCGGGGTCGTCGGAGCGGCGGGCGCGGAAGGCGCGGAAGGCGCGGGAGTTCCCTCTGCCTTGCGCTGAACTCGGTCGAGGAGCGACATCTGAGCCCAAGCCACCTCATGTGATCGCGTTCGAATACCTGCCCGAAGGCTGGGATCAAGCATCTCCGGGATGCCGGGTGAACGGTGCAACGATCCTGTCGAAGCACAGTCCCAGGCGCTCTGAGGGGATTAGATAGTGCCTCGACCGGAAAAGGTCGGTCGAATTCAATTGAAGGAATATCGCATGGAGCGTCGGCCGGCGCCGTCTGCGTGGGACCAGCTGTTGCGTACCGCCGAGGCGGTGCGGGCGGGACCGCATTGCGCCATTGGAGCACCCTGCAGCCGGAACCTGGGGCCGGCCTTCCGCCGGGTGCTCACGAGCGCCGCCGTGCTCGCCGCGGGAGCGCTCGCGGTGATGCACCTGGCCGGGTCTACCGACGTGGTCAGCGCAAACGGCGGCGCCGATTCAACACTGTTCTCGCTCACCAATTCGGATCGGACGAGCAACGGGGTCCACTCCCTGGCGTTCAGCGGCACCCTTCAGGCCATCGGCGAGAACGCGCGCTACAACTGCAACGGGATCAGCGTCTCTGGACGCTCCTACGACATGATCCACCGCAACTACTTCGCGCATCCGATCCTGGGCTGCGGTCAGTACGTCTTCTCGATGATGCAGGCGTTCGGCGTTCGCTATCGATCGGCCGGCGAGAACATCGGATGGGTGAATGGCAACATGAGCGGTGGGTCCGCGGCGAACTGGATCAATGGCTCCTTCATGCACAGCGCGGATCACCGATCCAACATCCTCGATGCCAGGTATACGGAGATGGGTGTCGGCTCTGATGAGAGCTCCCCGGGCGTTGTATGGACCGGAGTATCTCCGGGCCAGACCGGCGTGTGGATGTTCAGCGAGGAATTCGCCCAGGTCGGATCCCCACCCCCGTCCCGCCCCGCGCCGAGACCGCGACCGGCCGGCCCGCGGAACTCGCCACAACCATCGATCCCTGGCGTCGGCCCGGCGAGCACTGCGCTTGCACCGACGACCACGCCGCGGGCGACCCCGACCGCGGTGCCCATTCCGTTCGGTAGCCTTCCGGAGAACCTGCCGGCTCCCCCGATCAGCCAGTACGAAGGTCTGCTCCCCAACAGCATCGAATCCGTCCTTGAAGCATTTCTCTCTCTATAAAAGGGCCAGAACCCTGACTCAGCTCAGCACCGTCGAAGCGTCCGCGGGCAATGTCGACGGCAGCATCGTCGTCGCCTCGGGTCTCCACAAGATCTTCCGGGTCAGCCGGCCGCCGCGCGAGGCGATTCGGGATGTTTCGCTGACCGTCAAGTCGGGCGACTTCGTGGCCATCATGGGTCCAAGCGGATGCGGAAAGAGCACCCTGCTGCACATCCTTGGGGGCCTCGAGCCGCCGGACCAGGGAGTTGTCGCGATCCAGGGCATCGACGTGTATGCGCTCGAGGACGAGCAGCGCTCGGCGTTCCGGCGCGACCACATCGGCGTCGTGTTCCAATTCTTCAATCTCCTTCCTACTCTGACCGCCGCAGAGAACGTCGCTCTTCCTCTCCGTCTCCGCAATGAAGCGCCGGCGGGGCAACGGCAGAAACTGTCGCGTCAAGCTATCGGCGATCGCGTCAATGCGCTCATGAATCAGCTCAACCTCCACGGCCTCCAGGGCCACGGTCCCGAGGAGATCTCAGGTGGCGAGCAGCAGCGCGTGGCGCTGGCCCGGGCGCTCGCTGCCTCGCCATCCCTTCTGCTCGCCGACGAACCGACCGGCAACCTCGACTGGACCAGCGGTCACGAGGTCATGGCGCTGCTCACTAGGCTCTGCCGCCAGGAACATCAGACCACGGTGCTGGTCACCCACGACGCACGGGTTGCAGCGTACGCCGACCGCGTTCTGATCATGCGCGACGGTGAGGTGATCGACGACGTCAGCCTGTCGCACGCGGGTCAGGCTCCGGACGCCACCCCCGATCCCGCGCCGCTGGTCGCCAGGCTCGCCAAGCTCAACCTGTGAGCGGGATCTGGTCGCTGGCGGTCCGCGCCATCCGGGCGCGCCCGCTTCGGAGCGCGCTCACCGCGACCGGGGTTGCGCTCGGCATCGCTGTGGTGCTCGCGGTGCAGATCGCCATCCAGGGGCTCACCGGCCAGGCGCAGGAAGCCCAGCTGGAGCAGGCCGGCGCCTCGTCGCTCGACGTTCGTGTCGACGCCGGGGCCGGGATCACCCCGGCGCAGATCACGACCCTCGCGGCGCTTCCCGGGGTCGTCCAGGCCGTCCCGCTCCATGAGAAGCAGGTCACCGCCGGGCGAGCCGGCAGCGGGCTGCAGGGGGACGCGGTCACGCTGGTGGGGCTCCAGGACTCGACCGCCGCGCTGCGCAGCGTCGCCGTCGTCGCCGGCCGCCTGCCGGCCCCGGGCAACACCGCAGAGGTCGCCATCGACCAGGGCCTGGGCACCGCGCTCACCGCCGGCGCCGGCGCCCCCATCCGCATCGGGCAGCAGATCCAGTTGATCACCGCAACGGGACCGGACGTCTTCAGCGTCGTCGGGTTTACCTCGGGGACCAGCGGCGGACCCTCGTTCACGCACAACGCGGTCTTCATCGACGACCTGGCGATGGTCAGCTCGTTCAGCCTCGGCCTGCGCACGCCGCTGGTGGCGCTGCGCTTCGGGGCGGGAGCGACCGTCGCAGGGGTGTCGAAGCAGGTCCACGCCAAGCTCGGGGCGAGCGTGACCACGTACGACCCGCGGTCCGGCGCCGCAGCGCCGCTCCAGGATCTCGAGCCGCTGCTCGTCCTGGTGACCGTGCTCAGCCTCATCGTCGGCGCCGGCGTCACCGCCAACAGCGCCGCGCTCGCCGCCTTTGAACGGCGCCGTGAGATCGGGCTGCTCCGCGCGGCCGGAGCGTCCTCCCGTCAGGTCTTCCGGCTGTTCGCGGCGGAGGTGGGGGTGGTGGCTGCCGCAGGGGTGCCGGTCGGCATCCTCGCCGGCTACGCGCTCGGAGCGATCTTCGAGAGCAGCATCGCGCCGAGCGACCTGCCCGCGCCCGTGCTGATGCCCAGTGCCCTCCAGGTTCTGGCCGCGGTGGCCGCCGGGCTTGGGGCGGCGCTGGTCGGAGGCCTGCTGCCCGCGTTCGCCGCCGCCCGACTGCCCATCTTGACCGCGCTTCGCCCCCACCCCATCGGAGAGCACCAGCGCGCCAGCCGGCTGGTGCTGGCCGCCGCTCCGGCGCTGGTGCTCATCGCCGCGCTCTGCTTCCTCAGCACCGACAGCGGGTTCGTCGCGCTCGGCGTCGTGGCCTTCCTGCTCGGCGTGGTGATGGCCCTGCCGGTGATCGCCCCCATCCTCATCCGCCTGATCGCCATCGCCCTCTCGCGGTTCGTCGCGGGCGCCGAGCCCGGCGCCGCACACCTTGCCCGCGCCCGGAACCGGACCGCCATCACCGCCGCCGGGCTTGCGATCAGCGTCGCGTCAGCCGTCGGCGTGAGCGCGTTGAGCGCCGGGGCGCTCACCGCGAGCGACGGCTGGATCTCCCACCTCTTCGTCGGCGACGTGCTCGTCAGCAGCCCGGTGACCCAGGAGGATCCGGTCGGCACCGCCATCACCAACAGCCCCGGCGTCGCCCGATCCACGCCGCTGCGCTTCCTGTCGGAGACCGTCGCCGGTGCCTCCCAGGGCGTGACCGCGATCGATCCCGCCGCATATGGGTCGCTCGGTGGCCTCGACGTTGTCTCCCCCGATCGAGCGGCCGCGCTCGCAGCGCTCGAGAACGGACCGAGCTTCCTCGAGCCGGCCGGCCTTGCCGCCGCCACCGGGTGGGGGGTCGGCTCGCAGCTTCCGGTCCAGACCCAGGAGGGCGTCGTGTATTTCACGATCGCCGGCGTGGTCAGCCACTCATTCCCCTCGGGCGATGGCGGTGAGAGCCTGGTCATGGCCGATGACCTGGCCAGGACCTACTTCGGGGCCGCGGCCAACGGCTTCGACGACCTCGTGGTGACGACCGTCGGGTCCGAGGCGACCGTCGCGGCGACCGCGGCGACCTATGGCATGCGGGCCGTGCCGGTGAGCGTGATCGCCACCGACGCTCGCGCCGCGGTGCAGCACTCGATCGGCCTCGTGCTGGCGATCGCGGTGATCGCGGTGCTCATCGCCATGCTCGCGGTGGTCAACACGCTGCTCGTCAACGTCCGCCAGGGAACCCGCGAGCTGGCGCTGCTCCGGGCGGTCGGCCTGGGCAGTCAGCAGGCGATGCGTCGGGTGCTCATCGAGGCCGGCCTCCTCGCCGGCGCCGCGACGCTGATCGGCTCCGCCGCCGGCTGCATCATGGCCCTGCCGATGCTGCACGCGAGCACGACGCCGTCCTTCGTTCCGGGGTTCGTCTTCCCGGTCGAGACCGTGCTCGTGCTCATCGCGGTCGTGGTGCTCGGTGCGGTTGTCGCCACCATCGGTCCAGCTCGCAGAGCGGTGCGAACCTCTGTGCTCAGCGCGCTGCGACACGAGTAGCGGGCGATGCGCCGCACCGGAGAGTGGGCACGTCGGGCCGTACCGCTGCTCGCGATCGCGGCGTGTGTGGCCGGCTGCGCCGGCTCGAGCGCCGGGCTGCACAGCGGCAACCCGGTGCGCTACCTCATCACTGTCGACCAGCTGGTTGAGCCCAATTTCACGGTCTCCACCACCGCCGGCATCGTGGACGCATCGGCGCTCGCCGGCGGCGACGCCGCCGCTGCGGCCGCGCTGGCGCAG